>CAJXKY010000008.1 GCA_913055675.1 uncultured Halanaerobiales bacterium | reverse complement strand
TTATAAAAACTGTTTTTTTATTTAAATAACCTGAAATTTCATCTTCAATTAAATTAACTTGTTCTCTTTTTAATAAATCTTCAACTCGTACTTCCCTAACTTGATTTACATTAAATTGCCCATCTACAATTTCATGAATACTGGGTACTGTTTTTACAGTAATATTTTCTTTTTTACTTAGATTATAAATATCTTTGATTTCTTTACCTTTTGCTGAAGGAATAGCAATAACTACTTCTTCAACATGATATTCATCAATGACATCTGGTATAATATTTCTATCGCCAAGCACTTTTATACCGTGAATTTCAAGCCCATGTTTACTTTTGTCATCATCAATAACCCCAATTATATTTTTCCCCAATTCAGGATGTTTTTGGTATTCTCTTATTAAAAGATCTCCAGCATCTCCAGCTCCTACTACTAATGTATTTTTTTGAGGTTTATTACTTTTATTTTTCATATAATAACCTTTTAATAATCTTAATAAAAATCTAGTTCCTCCTAATACAAAAACGTCTAGAACTAGATTTATCATAACTACACTTCTAGAAAATGAAATCATAAAGAAATATAAATAAACTATAAAGAAAGCATTTATGATGAATGAAGTTTTTATGATTGCTTTTAATTCAGCAATACTAGCGTAATGCCAAATCTTATTATAAATATTAGTTATGTATAATGCAATTAAACCAAAGATGGTTATTGCTATAAAAAATTCAAGTTCAATATTATTTAAAAAATTTCTATCAAATCTTAAGATATAACTAAATAATAGTGCTAAATTTATTAAAAATATATCAATAATTATTAAATATGGTTTTTTGTATAATTTCATTAATTTCTCAAACATTTTATTACCCCATTTCAATATTTGACTTCCTCTATATTTATTTATATGAAACTTCAATAATTCCTGTTAATAAAAGCAAATTAAGTAAGAAAAATTGTTTTAAGTTTCTATATTAATTAGAACAATAAATGAGTTATTTTAAAATGAAAAACAGTTTTTATTTTTTAAAAATGTTATTGTAAAAATTGTAGATAGATGTATTGTAAAATTCATGCTATTATACACAAATTATCACTGAAGACAGTAATTATTTGTAATCAAAAAAAATACTTAAGATAGATTTTTTCTTTAATTGATAAAAATGTTATTGGTTAAGAGGAAGGTGTTGAGGACTATGATAAGCAGAGGTGTCAATCGGATTGGAATTTAATACTTTTTAAAAAAATTGTTGATTCTGCATTGCATATTTCAAAGTCATTTTTAGTTTCTATAGCTTTTGTTTTAATCAGAGCATAATTAGCATTTCTTATTTACATTCAATAATTTTTTTAATTCATATAAGTTATTCACAAAATTCTTTGCCCATTCAATTTTTTCTAAATCTTCATTAGTAATATCCGTTGAATGATGAGTGATTTCTAATATACTTTCTTTCTCACGTTCTACAATAAAAAATTAAATATTTTTTTTCATATAAATTAGCAAATTTATTTAAGAGAGATAAATTAATTTTTTTTATCACCAGTTTCATAATGAGAGATATCACTACTTTTTTTACCAATGGAATTTGCAACTTGTTGTTGTGAAAAATTCATTTCTAACCTAGCTATTTTTAATTTTTTAGCAATTTGTTTATAATCTAACAATATAGTCACCCTTTCGTTTAAGTCCATATATTGAGAAAAAAGTTAGATAAATATATTAATAAATTAACAGCATTATTTTGGTATTAGCTTATTGTAATATTTCTAATACCAATGATATTTTTGATGATTCCATGTTTTTAAAAATTCTTCTTTATTTATAATAGAACTATAAATAGGATATAAAAATATATTTATTCTTTTCATTAACTTAGAGAGATCAATAAAATCATTTCCTATTTTATTTAGATATCCTTTCCACATTTTTATTTTTGTTTTATCCTCAACAAAATTTTTGGTAAATATTGCTGGATCTTCTTCTATTGGAGTTTTTCTTTTTTGAAGAGTTTTAGAAATTGCTTTCTTAAGAATTCTTCCATTAAAGTCTCTAATTTCAGAAATAGTAAAAATATCGTAAAAATCTTTCATTCTGCTATTTAAATATGAGAGTCTAATCATAGTTTCAAATTTTTCTGCTATTACTGTTTCCAGTGAATATGTTTTTATTTTTGGAGTTTTCTGATCAGTAAGTAAAATAGGGTATTTCATTTGTTGAGGTTTTGGTGTTATAACATCATTAAATCCAATATCTAACTGTAATTTTCTTCTTGCATTACCTAAGTAACCTTTAACTTTAATTCTTATTCCTGGATCATCTGTCCCTTCTACTATTCTTTCAGCTACAATTGTATCAGAATCAAAAGTAACTCCATCATTTACTTTAATATTAGTAATTTCACGAAAAAATTTTATGATATTATCAATATCATTTGATAATCCATAAGCTAAAAAATCAATATCTTTTGTTGGACGAGTTTTAAATTCGTTTAAAGATAATATTAAAAGTCCTCCTTTTAGAATGAAATTTTCATTATAATTAGATATTGATAATCTATATAATAATCTTTCCTGAAAATATAGTAATAATATTTGATTGAAGTTAATGTTTTCTTCTTTAGCAATATTTTTTAGTCTGGCTTTTACCGATGCTGCAATGTTTTTTATATTATTACTCATAGTAAGACCTCCAGATATTTAGTTAGTAAATTATAAATACCAATTTTATCAGCATATCTTAGTAATTTATGAATGTTTCTATCTTTTCTTTTTACATATTCGTTTAAAGCTTGTTTAACTATATCCATACCTATGTCATTTCTATATCTTAAACAATCACAGATGGACTTTTCAATGTTATAAATCTTAATTTTATGTTTGTCCATATTAATTTCTTGAATGCCGATTTCATATTGTACTTTTGAGAAATAATAGATTTTGATAGGCGGGAAATCTGGTAGTACAGGTTTACGATCATCTCTAAAAATTGCAACATGATATTGCCAGGGATTTATCGTTGTTATATCATAATATGAAAGAGCTGAACCTAGACAAAATACTCCTTTTGGAACTATTTTGCTTACAGAAATAAATTCTTCGTAAGCACTGTTATTATATTTTTCCCATTGATACAAACCACGTTTGATTTTACTAATAACTCCTTCTGCAAGAAGTTGATACAAATAAGATGTATGAATACCAGCCTCAATAATATCTTTAGTTCTAGCATAACCATTATTTTTCTTAAATATCTGTTTTATTTGAATATATTTTTCTTTATTCATCTATAACCACCCCATTGTTAAAATCGTCCGCAGATATTTATATACGCAAACATTTTTAACACGATTATTATAGTTTACCATGTTTAATAATATTAAACAAAAATTGTAAATAAAATTAGGTTTATTTGTGTATATTTATATTAGGTTCTTCTCCATATTAGTTGTTTATAAACTCAGAAAAGCCTTATGAATCTTTAACTTAAAGTAATTTATAACATGATAACCATAGGCTTGTCGTTTGACCTATTTAATTTTGTTATTGGTTCCTTCTAATTTAGAGGTATGAATTGGACAATTACCATCAGTAATAATTCCATATTTATATTTTTGTACAGTAGCTACAAAGCTGATTGCTGATTTTAGACCAGATTCTAATGCTAATAACACCAATTGTCTAAAGCTTCAGTCATTTCTTTAGCGGTTTTAGCATTCCAGATTAACTTAAGTTCAACTTTAAGTATATAAACTTTATATAGATTTTCATTGATGGCCAGTATTTTTTCGACTTTGTTTAAATCTTTACGATTTTGTTCGTTTCTACGAACCTGATCTATTACTTTATTAAACTTTGCAATAATATGAAACTTATCAAAGACAATTACTGCTTGGGGACACCATTTCTTTATTGATTTAATATATGGATCCCACATGCTGTCTATTTTTACTACACCAGATTACACGACCGGTAATGAAATCTAAAACAACTGTCATATATTTATGATGTTTGCCAATGGAAATTTCATCAACAGCAATATAACCAGTATTAGTATAGTCCGTTTCGCCAAATTTTTCTTCTAAAAATGTTTTATCTATTTCTTTAACTGTTTTCCAATCAAGGTTAAAGTGTTTAGCAACTTGGTCTATTGGCATTAAACAACAAAGTTCATGTATATAACGGGCCTACATTAGGTCCACCAGAGTCAGTAATTTCTAGTTCTTCAACTCTAATACTACGCAGGGGGAACAGTAAACTTTGCGATAATTTTGGATGATAAAACCAGGATTATTACCAAAATTTAAATCTCTTAAAGTTCTATGGTGAAGTGAATGAATTCCATCAGCTTTGCTGCCAAATTTGTGACAGAACGGTTTATATCTTTGATCAGGACTAATTGTAGTAAAAAAGGCCATACCTTTATCAGAATCAACAATTTGATCAAAACTATCAATTTTTACTCGACGAAAGGGGAATAAAGATGATATACTAAAATTGTACATAAGTGAAGACCTCCTCTTATATTTATTCAGCTTAAATAAATATTAGAGGTCTTTAAGCTTATGTCCTCTTTTATATTTAATTTTTACCAACGGATATGGAGAAGAATCAAAATTTTAAAGGACTTAAAAATCTCAAGACTGATCTAAAGTACTGCACTACTATAGTTGGTGAAAATGGAACGATCAAAACAAGTTTGTTGGAAGCTAAATCCAAAAGTAACTTGACACTATCCAACATAGATAATATCTTGACAATTCCGACAATTCTCTATATAATAATCTTGAATAAGTAAATAACAGATCCGATTCGTATTTTCTAAAGATTGTTTATCTATGAAAATACGAACGATAGGGTTGTGTAAGGAAACTTGGCAGCCTCCCATTATGGAAAGGACTAAATATATGTTTTTAACAAGTCCCTTTCCGGGGCTTTTTTATTTTGTTATATAATTCTCAATCTATAATGAGAAGGGAGGTATTTACCATAAAAAGATATATTAAAATCATCACTTTTATAATTATTTTTACTCTAGTCTTCACCTTCCCAATTCAACAAGAAGAGGTTTTGAGATTAGATAAATATGAAAATGAAAATATCAAAAAAGTATATCTAATTAAAGAGAATAGTGAACCTTACCAATTACTGCAAAAAGTTTATGTCAAAGGGTATAAAGATGAGATCGTGATGTTTATTCAGATAGATATGAAACGAGAATCAATAAGTAAATTAAAAATTATTTATCAAAATGAGACTTCACATTATGGTGGCCACATAAGTGAAGAGTGGTTTTTAAGCCGATTTGAAGGAAAAGATACTAATCTAACTCTAAAAACGGTTAAGATGTCAGCCAAGAAGGAAGAAGAAGTCGTTGCTGTGACTGGAGCGACAATTAGTAGTAGGGCTGTAGTAAAGGGAGTTAATAAGGTATTAAGTAACTATAGGGAAATAAGAAATAATATTAAGTAAAGTTCAAATAATAAATTTGTTTTAATCAAAAACTAAGAGGAGGAATTTAAGAATGAAAAAAATAAGTTTTATTATCTTACTTGTATTTTTAATTACGGCTATAACCTTTGGTACTGTAGTTTCTGCAGAGGGTGGTGAGTTTGTCATTTCAAATTTAAAGGAAAAGGATATTACAATTAGTGTAGAAAAATTAAAAGAATTACCTGTGGTCGAAAAAGATGTTACTTCCGTGGATTCGAGTGGTGATGAAGATGATTATACTGTAAAAGGCGCCTTATTTTCTGATCTTTTAGAATCCCTCGATGCCTCTAAGGAAGATTTAAAAGCCATGCAGCTTATAGCAGGTGACGGTTATTCTATAGAAATTCCAGAACCAATCTTAAAAAACAATCAGATTATTTTAGCTTATGAAATTAATGGAGAACCTTTATATGATAATGTTAAACCTGTAAGGGTAATTATTCCAGAAGAAAGGGCCATGTACTGGATTAAAAACCTAACAAAAATCAATATAATTGAAATGGTTAAAACCGTTGATATAGATTCCTTAGTAGTTTTAGAAACAACCATAAATCAAGTAGAGAAAGTAGATTATACATATTATGAGAGTCAAGACAAAGCTGTTAAAGTTGCAAACTTGGTAGATAATATAGGTCTAAATACTGATAAAAGAACCATTGCCTTCACAGCAGCTGATGGATATGAAAAAGATGAACAAGTTGATATTTTTAGAGAGGGTTATATAAAAATTACCGGTGATCATGCACCTATGTTCTTATCTCCCGACATCCCTAAAGGTATGTACGTAAAAGATGTATTATATGTAGGATATGGATCAACTTCACTTGCTTCAATAGATTCAGCAATGAAGGCATTTACTGCGACTACTATTGATGGTACTGAAGGTATTACTTTAGCTAAAGTAATTAAAGAAGCCGGCCTAATTTCAGCTGATAAATATAAATTAATAGCAAGTGATGGTTATTCTGTGGAAGTTAGTGCCAAGGATATGGAGAATGGTATAGTATATTTAGAAAATGGAGAAATGGTTAGATGTGCATTTTCAGATTTATCTAAAAAATTCTGGATAAAGGATTTATATAAAATTGAACCAATTAAATAAGACAGAAGTTTAGATAGTACAAGAAATAATTTATAATAGAAGTTGTTACAACTAGAATTTATGACTTGCAAAATAAGAGGTGAAAATAGTGTTAAAAAGACTTCTGGCTGGTTTTTCTGTCTACCATTTAATAATAATAGCGCTAATGGCGGGGCTTGGTGTTGCGACTAAGCCTATTATTGTCCCTTTGGCCCATATGATTACCGGTCCTTTATATATACCGGGTGGTGTAATTGCCGGTGGTTTTTATATGATGTGGTTAATACTCGGGGCCGGATTGGTTAAAAAACGGGGGACTGCCACCTTAATCTCAACAGTTCAAGCTATCATGATGGTGTCTCTTGGTATTTACGGTACCCACGGTTTAGTTAGTTTTTTTACCTATATTATACCGGGTTTGGTTGTTGATACTTTGTTATTATTTTTCAAAGATCCCGCCAAACTCGCCCCCTGTTTTCTAGGGGGAATTGTTGCTAATTTAAGTGGTACTTTTTTAGTTAATATAGTATTTTTTAGGTTACCATTGATACCACTAATACTTGCCTTAAGCAGTTCATCTCTTTCCGGTGGTTTAGGGGGTATAATTGCATTTAATATAATTAAACAGTTCTCTAAATTTGATTTATTGGAAACTTGATTATTTATTAATAGATTGAGGGGGGGTTATTTTGAAAAGATCAAATAAGTTATTTGTATTAACACTTATAGTATTAATCTTTGTTTTAAGTACTACCGTCTCCAGCCTGGATAAGAAGACCGGCTTTATCCCCAATGCCTATATACAGGGGGATGTAAAGCAGGTAATAAATCTCAAAGAACTGCAAGAAGTTACTATCAGGGAAATAGAGTATAAGAATCAAAAGCTAAAAGTTTATCCATTAAAAGTTCTCCTAGATAAGGCTGAACCCATTGATGAAAAATATGAAATAGTTTTTTCTGCTCAAGATGGCCTGCGGGCTAAAATTTCTTCTGACAAAATTGCAGAAAGTTATATAAACTTTTCCCATGAATACGGTTGGGAGGTAATTAATTTAAACCATCCTATTAGCAGTAATATTAAGTTAATAGAGAGTATAACTGTAGTAGCCAAGGGAGAGCATAATAAAAGTATGTTTTCTATAATTACCCCCGATAAAAATTTATTAACTAAAACCCCCGGCCAGCTTTTTACAGGTTTATATCTGATTAAAGCAGTTTTTGAAGGAGAATCCACCCAGAATATAGGGGGAGTATATTATTCTGCTTCTATTTATTCCGAAAAAAAAGTTTTACAGCCGGAAGAAATGATAAATAAAAAGATTGATTCTAGAACAATATTATTTAATGAACAGGGTGAAACTTTAAGATACAAGGGAGGTTGTCTAGAGTTAAACAAGAATTTTGTTAATTACATTAATCCTGACCAAAAGGAATCTTTAAAAAATATACGGGGAATAGTATTGGACGCTCCTTTAAAGAGTAATAAAGATGCTTTTTATGATACACTACATTATTTAGAAAATGATACTAGAGTACTAATTGTACTTTTAGATGGTTTTGGATATCATCAATTTAAGTATTTAAAAGAAAATGGCCAAATACCTTATTTATCAAAAATTGAAAGTGTATCACAAGCTATAACTTCCTATAAACCGGTGACTAATACCGGTTTAGCAGCTGTCTTAACGGGCAAAGGGCCTAGTGAAAATGGTATCTATAATCGGGACTATAAAAATTTAAAAGTACCAGATATTTTTAAAAAAGCTTCTGAGTTGGGTTTAAAAAGCGCCTATATAGAAGGTAATATCAAGATATTAAATACTTCTATTGAACCTATTTTGAATCCAGATTTAAATGAGAATGGTACTACTGATGATGAAGTGTTTGAGGAAACGAAAAAACAGTTATCAGGTAAGGCAGACTTAATATTTGCTCATTTGCACGGTATAGATGATAATGGACATGACTTTGGACCATTCGGAGATAAAACAATTGAAGTGATTAAAAAGACTGATAATTATTTAAAACAGCTGGCACAAAATTGGGATGGTAAGATAATAATAACATCAGACCATGGTATGCATTCTACTAAAGAAGGGGGGGACCATGGTTCAGTTCTTTATCAGGATATGTTTGTACCCTATCTGATTACGGAAGGAGGCAACAGTAATGAATAAAAAGATGATCATAATTGTAGTTATCCTAATGGCAGCTACGGTAGGTGTTACTGCCTTTCTAAATAGGGGTAGTATTGCAGAAAAGGAAAACAAGCAAGCAGAAGCTTTAGTTACTTTCAAAGAAGCGGGCAATGAAATAGAAACGGTTAATATGAGCTATGTGAAGAAACAGGAAGAGAAAACATTTAGTAAGGAGTTAGATACAAGTGATTCAGGACCTGTAGAACATACTTATACAGGTGTACCCCTTAAAAATGTCATTAAAGAAGTAGGTATTAACTTAGAAGATAAAAGCCAGGTAATTGTTAAGGCAATAGATGGTTATACGGTTGCTTTAACTGCAAAAGAAGTTAGGGAAGATGATAATGTTTATTTAGTATATAAAAGTGATGATAATCTCCTTAAAAGTAAAAAAGAGGGAGGCACAGGCCCCTATAGATTGGTTATTAGAAATGATCAATTTGGCCAAAGATGGTGTAAGTTTGTAACGGAGGTAAATGTGAAGTGAGCCAACCCATAAGAGCTAAAAATCTATCTTTCAGTTATTCAAAAGATGGTAAAAAGATAATTGATAATATAAATTTACAAGTAAATAAAGGAGAAATATTAGCTGTAGTTGGTCTAAGCGGGAGTGGTAAAACGACCTTGTGTTACTGCCTCAGTGGTATAATACCTCACCTATATAATGGGGAATTATCGGGAGAAGTATATATAAATGATCAATTTATCAAAGAAATGAATATGCCCCAAATAGCGACCAAGGTAGGTGTTGTATTTCAAAATCCAGAAACCCAGATATTTTTTCCGATGGTGGAAAATGAACTTGCTTTTGGACCGGAAAATCTTTGTATTAAGAGAGAGCAAATCGGTAAACGGATAGAAGAGGCACTTTCCTTACTGGATATGGAAGATAAAAGATATGATAAAACCGAACACCTTTCTGGGGGACAAAAGCAGTTAATTGCTTTGGCTTCTGTTTTAACCTTAAAACCTGAAATTTTAATCTTTGATGAGGTTATGGCCCAAATTGATCAAAAGGGAAAACAAGCTATTAAGGATATAATAATACAGTTAAAAAAAGAAGGTAAAACTGTAATTATGGTTGAGCATAATTTAGATAATATTGAGATAGCAGATCGGAAACTTGTTTTAAAGAACGGGGGGTTAAAAAAGTTTGAAGGAAGTTTGCAGTAGTAACACATTTATAGAAGTGAATAATGTAACCTTTTCTTATAAAAAATCAGAGATTATATTAAAAAATATTACAACCTCCTTTGATAAAGGTGAATTTGCTGCCCTTATAGGACCTAACGGTAGTGGTAAAACCACTTTTGGTAAGTTAATGACAGGAATTCTATCTGCAAATGAGGGATCAGTTTTTGTAGAAGGAAAAAATATAGAAGAAATTTCTTTGGGTAATATAGGTAAAAAAATCGGGTATCTTTTTCAACAACCAGCCCGGCAGTTATTTAACCCTACAGTAAAAGAAGAAATTGGCTTTGCCCATTCTTTTATGGGAAAGTCAAAAGAGATAGTGGAACAAAAGGTAAATAAAATTATAGAAGAATTTTCATTACAAGGGTTAGAAGATGCCTCCCCTTATAGAATCAGTAGGGGAGAACGGCAGAGGGTCGCTTTAGCTTCAATTTTTATTAATGAACCTTCCTTTTTAATTTTAGATGAACCTACAACTGGTTTAGATATAGTAAGAAAAGAACAACTATCACAGCTATTAAAAAGTCTTCAACCTCAGGGTATTGGAATTATTGTGATCAGTCATGATAAAGATTTTATTAATAAAAACGCAGACAGAGTGATTGAACTTTATGGGGGTGAGCAGCATGAAGCTTGATCCCCGCACAAAGTTAGTAATGGTATTTTCACTATCAACATTGGCTGTTTTTGTAGTTGATACACTTTTATTATCAATTGTTTTAATAATATCCATCATTGTATCTAACTTTTTTAAAGAAGACTGGGGTTTTTTAAATAGGGCCCGTAAATTTATCTTATTATTGGTTGGTATTGCTTTTTTACAAAGCATATTTTCACCTTCTGGTGAAATATTATTTGGCATAAAAGATTTTACCCTATTAACAACCGGTGGACTTGCTAAAGGAATTAGAGTTATCTTGAGAATGTTGGTTATTATTATTTCAGCAACAATAATGAAAGGATCAAGTCCGCGTGAAATTATCCAGGGCTTAATTCAGTGGAAAGTTCCTTATGAAATTGCTTTTATGGTATCCTTAGCAATCAGATTTATTCCTATCTTAGGACAGGAAGCAAAAGATGCCTTTACTGCTATTCAACTCAGGGGAATAGAGATTGATAAATTATCACTGACAAAAAGGTTTAAAGTGTATTCATATATGTTCATGCCGGTTTTATCCGGAGTGATCCATAGGGCAAAAGAACTTTCAACTTCTCTAGAGGCAAGAGCATTTAGAGCTTATCCGGAGAGAACTAGTTATATAAAATTAGAGTTATCTAAAAATGATTTACTAATAATGTCTGCAAGTATTGTTTTTACAATCACCATGTTAGTCATATATATTTTACTGAGGTGAATTTTATGAAATTATTTTCGGTTTTCGGAATTAGTCTGACTGGAAAAACTACAACAATTGAAAATGTCATTAACGAGTTAAAGAAAAGGCGATATTCGGTAGGATCAGTTAAAGAGATTCATTATGAAGATTTTGCCATCGATAAAGAAGGCACTAATACATATCGGCATAGCCAGGCAGGGGCTGAACTTGTCACTGCCCGCGGTTATAATGAAACAGATATACTTTATAAAGAGAGACTATCTTTGCAGAAAATTCTTAGAAATTACTCTCAGGATTATGTAATTTTAGAAGGAGTAGAAAAGGGTAACTTTCCTAAAATTATTACGGCCAAAGAAAGCGAAGAAATCGAGGAAAGACTTGATGATATGGTATTTGCTATTTCTGGCAAGGTAGCAGATGAAATAGATGAATATAAGGAAATTCCTGTAATAAATAGTATAACCGAAACTGAAAGGCTAGTAGATTTAATTGAAGAAAAAGTTTTTGAAAAATTACCTGATTTTCCTGCTGATTGCTGTACAGCCTGTGGATTTAACTGTCGTGAATTAGGTAAAAAAATATTAAAAGGTGAGGCAAAAAGGTCAGACTGTGTGATATCTGATACCAATACTAAGTTATATATTAATAGTAAAGAAATAGATATGGTTCCTTTTGTCCAGAGCATATTATATAATGCTGTTCAGGGAGTTGTGAGCGAAATAGATGGTTATCATAAAGGGGTTGATATAAAAATAGAAATTGATAAAAAAAATAGATAATGTTTTTAAGAGATATCGGAAAAATACATGAAAATGCTTATAATAATGAAATAATTAGAAAATCAGATAATTTAAAAAAGCGTATAAATATTATAATGGAACAATATGGTTTAGCAAAAATTGATGTCACTGAAGAAGAGAGTGAGGGAAGTTTTGAAGGTCCATTTTAAAAAGTAGTTGATGAAAATACTATGTATAACAAAATAGGATTGTATCTGAAGTTTAGAATATACTGTTTCACAATCCATCAAACTTATTAGATAAAATGTTTTATAGTCTTGTTTTTAATGTAAAAAATAAATTATTTCAATTTGTAAATTGATAGAAGATACTTCATAACCTTAATTCTCAGCAAGATTTCAGCAAAGAAACTAAAAGAGTATAAAATATAATAATTAAAAATAAGAGATGAATCCTAAGTATTATGTCAGAACGTTACAAAATAACAATAATAGAGAAAATATAAAAGAGGTTATTGATATCTCTTAATCAGTAGGTTCGGGGTTCGAGTCCCCGATGGTCTACCATTTCTGTTTAAATAAGGGCTTTAATAGCTGTTATAACAGGAATAAAGACCGATGTTAAATAATGTTATTTATGTCATAAGATAACAAAAATACTGATTTAGAAGCATTTGAGAGCAACTGATTACTTACCTATTTTAAGGTAGTCAGTTGCTCTTTTTATATAAATAACTTTTGGAAATTATAATAAAAAGGATTTTCAAGTGGTAAAATGATAAAGTAATTAACTTTTTAAAAAATATTTTTTTGATTTCAAATGATAGGTTATTTATAATTAGCAAAACAAATTATTTCAAAATAATTAAAGGGTCTACAAAACAAGTATTGAATAAATATTATATAAAAGTATAATAATAAGCAAAACAAAAAAGTGTTTTAAAATTATATCATATTGAAAAAGGCAAACCAGTTGTAAAATTGGGACGCAAAGTTTTGGGTCTTATATAAATAAGATTGCCAAACTTCCCTTGACTATTAATCTATGGCTTTAAATTTTCTGGCCATAGAATTTTATATTTTAAATAGTTATTTTAATTATAAGAGGAGGAAAACTGATGAACAAAATAATTTTTACTCTATTAATAATTTTTTTAGTTTTTGGAGTTACTCAAGCTTATGCAAATAATATTGCAGAAAAACCAGATTATAAAAATATTATTAAAAAATCCAATTATATATTTATAGGCTTTCCAACTGGAAAAGGGGAAGCAAAAAAAATAAGTAATGTTAGTATAGTTACCATGTGGAAAATTATGCCTTATGTTGTTTTAAAAGGTAGCCAGAGTAAAAAGCAAGTAACTCTTAGAACATCTGGAGGCGAAATTAACGGTGAGGTGTTACCAGGTGCGAATTTAAAAACTGATAAATTGTATATATTTTTTCTAAAAAGAAATGAAAGCTCTTTTATATGGAAAACTGTTAGTGCAGATGACGTTTCCATTAGAACTGTAAAGGAAATTGAGTTTACTATAATTGATACTGTTATTAAATTCAAAAATAGTGAGTTGGTAAAGGCATTAGATTATTATATTAATAATAACGATTTGAGCAAATACAAAATTAAGGAAGTGAAATAATATTGTTTTTAAAGAAAAAGTTAAAATTATCAATTTTAATAATATTATTAATTACTATTTCTACTTTCATGTTAGGCTGTTCCTCTAATGATATTTCACCTAACGATAACTTAAATAAAAATATTAAAACAAGTCAAATATATATTAAATTGAATTTAAAAGGTATTGAATATGACTATCCTGTGTATGATGCTTCAATAACAATTGATGAAGAAACTAAAAAAACAGATTCTTCTGGACAAGCAGAGTTTGAATTAGATCATAAAGGATATTCAACAAATATTGAAACTTATCATAGTAATATTACGTACAAAATATCTGTTAAAGATACTTCTATAATAGATATTCCTTTATTTCTACCTGATATTATCGAAGATGATCATTTAAAAAATATACTTTTTTGGAATGGAAATTACAATGCTAGGTGGCGAATAAAAAAATATTATGTGTATTTTGATTTTAGTGAAGCTTCAAGTAGTATTACTGAAGAAAACAAGAATAATATAAAGAACCAAGCTATGCAAGAAATTCAACAATGGGAGTTAGTTCCGGGTATGGATTATATCAAAACCGATAATAATGAAGAACCAGATATTTTTGTAAAAATTATGACTGACACTAATTATTTTAATCTATTTCCTGATGATGAAGATAGTAATGTTGCAGGCAGAGGAGGATTTAGTTGGAGCTCACAAAATAGTTATTTTAATTATGTGGGGAATATATGGATTAGGGAAAATTATTCTACCCAACAAGGTCTTTATACTCATGAAATGGGACATGTAATGGGTTTTGGTCATCCAGAATATTTATATTCTAGTGATTCTGTAATGTCATACCAAAATGATGTTCAAGCAGCAGGACCAACTGAAATAGATAAAGTATTATTAAGATTAAAAATGAATTTAAATCCGATGGAATATTATAGTCCAATAAGTAATAATATTACTAAAATGAGTGGTAGTCATTCAATGCCATAAAGAGTAATTCCATTAACTCCTATTTGGTATAATTATAATTTTGAATGGTTTGAATTAAAAATGGGAATATATTTAATTTAGAAAATGATATATAATATATATTCTAATCTAGTATAAGTTATAATTGCAGTTGAAAGGGGATATTAATGTCAGTACACCAATATGATAAAAATATGCGGCCAGATGAAGAATTTATCAAAGGAGAATATTGTTATCTAGTTCCAGGTAATAAGTGTTGTTTACTAGATGGAAGAAGAACTACCGGGGTAATAGAAGAATATTTTGAAGAAAGCGGAATGTTTAGATGGAGGATAACTAAATATGAAGACAAAGGAAAATACTGGGATTTGCCAGCAGAAGAAATAAGTAGGTTTCAATTTGAAAAAGATTTTAAAAAATTAGATGGTAAAAAAATTAAAGAAATAGAAGATACTATTATAAAATACAATAAAAAAATTACTATTAAAACTAATCCTAGAGATAGAGAAATAACCCAAAACAAAGTCAAAGAAACTAAGAAAAACATTAAAGAGTGGTTAAAGAATTAATCTAATTTCTTCCAAGAAAAGAAAGCTATTGATTTCACCAGGAAAACAGGATACAAAATGCTGTATAAGGATATTAAAGATTATATGTGCCAGCATAACCTAATTCAGCAAGAAAATTTAACTACTATTAGTTTTGTTTTAAACCCCGAATCTGGTGAATGGATTAAGGGATTAAAAATAGTATGAGCAGAAATGGGGTTAGTTACATATCAGGGTAAAAAAGTAAGAACAGAGAATATATTTAAAGGTGCAGGGAATAAAACTCTCCGTCGAGAATATATTATTCATAGACTTGCTTTTATGAGAGCATTTTTTGAACTAATGGATGTAAAAGAAGTGGTATTATACAGAGGTATGAGCACAGAAAAAGGATGGGTTAAAAAAGATCGTATCTTTCTATCTTGTACCTTTAATCATGAAGTAGCAAACGCTTTTTCGTGTATGGACAGAGATAGCAGATATAAGAATTCCTATATTCTTAAGATGACATTTCCTATAGAAAAGTTATTTATGACTTATTTCGAAACTGCTTCTATGAATAATCAATATAAAGAAGCGGAGGTTCTAGTACTTTATAATAAAGAAATTAAAATATAGTGAAGTGCTTGTATGATTTAGAAAGGATCCAGGATGATAAAAGAAGATAATAAAGCATTCAAAACTTATCTGTTGTCAACCTTCAGTTTTACTTGGGGTTTATGGATTATTGCTTTGTTTATGGGTTATAAAGATATTTCATTTTCAAATTATCTTAATTGTAATTTTGAAAATCCAAATCAAATAATAAGTCATATAATATTTAGAATTGGCGTATATGGACCATTGTTTGGATCTTTAATAGCTACTTATCTATATTCTGGAAGAAAAGGAATAGTTGCTTTTAAAAATAAAATATTTAAAGTAAAAGTAAATTTTATATGGTATTTTTACTTATTTTTTTTACCCATATTATTAAATTTCGCAGTTGTGTTAATAGGTTTAATTTTAGGGATCAGTATTAACTCTTTTTTTAATAGTAGTGTATCAATTAATTATATAATAATATTTTTTGTTTATGAAACATTAACTAGTGGATTAGAAGAACCTGGTTGGAGGGGTTTTGCTCTTGAAAAGTTACAAACTATTTATACTTCAGAGAAGTCAGGTTGGATTTTAGGTTTAATCTGGGCGATTTGGCATTATCCGTATGTAATTTCACTGTATATAAACTCGGGTTGGATTCCTTTGGTATTATCTTTAGCGGGATTTAGCATGGCAATTATCGGACAAACTTTTATCATGATTTGGTTTTATAATAACACTAAAAGTATTTTTATTTCAATACTTCTCCATGCTTGGTTAAATACTTCAACAACCTTTTTCCTGGGGGATTTAACTATTAATAATCCAGTTATGGGAATTATACCTGCAATAGTAACCTGGGGTATAGTATTAATATTATTAAAAATTTATGGTGGAGAAACTTTAACAAAAGAAGTGAAAAATTAAATAAAATTAGTTTTAAAGTGCTTCATTTTTTTTGACAGTTTATACTATCGTTTTTTATTTTTAAAAAGAAAATCTTAATATATTAAAAGAGCAAAATTAATAAATAGTAAACTTAAAGGTAAATTGTATCAATATAGAAATAAAATAATAAATGGTGTAGTTAGTTTTAGAAGGAGGGAAAATATAATGGAAAAAATCCTAATCATATTACTAATTTTTGGCTTTTTATTAGGAGCCATGGGGGAGGATATTTCTTTACGAGATTTTAACTCTGAAGATGTAGAAGTAGAAGATAACAAAATAACGGGCAATCAAAATATACAAGTTAATAAAACTGGTAGTGATGATTTAATTAAGGTATATAAAGAATCCATTAGTGGTAATGCCACTATTAACTTAAGTTCAGATAAAGGAGATATATATTTATTATTCCAAGAGAAAATAACAGGCAATATTAAAATAAATGTAAAAAGTAACAGAGGTGATATACACCTCAAATTTAAAAAATCAATATCAGGAAATCCTACAATTAATCTTGAAGCACCTAGAGGAATTGTAATTTTTTATAATGGCGTGGATACAGTAGGTAATGCTAATATATCGGTAAATGCACAAAATGTAGAATATAAAAGTGGAGAGCCAAAAGCTATGAGGTGCTATTAAATTATTAAAAAAATATAATAATAATGGATTTTATGTCTGTTTAATGTATATCTATTTAATACGAGTGGACTCGAAGGAGGCAATTTATGGAATATAGAATATTAGGAAGAACTAATATTGAAGTTTCTGCTATTGGTTTTGGAGGTATAATGGTTAATAATAAAGACCAGGATAAAGTTAACCAAATGGTAGCTGAAGCTATCGATAAAGGCGTGAATATATTTGATGTTGGGCCGACTTATGGTGATGCACAGAGTAAATTGGGACCTGCTTTGAAACCTTATAGAGATGATGTGGTTTTAACCTGTAAAACTGAGCCCGATAATACTAAAGATGAGGTTAGAGCAGATATTGAAAATTCTTTAGAATTCTTAGAGACTGATTATTTTGATGTCTATCAATTACATGAAGTGACAGATGAAAATGCTTTGAAAAAAGCTTTGGGACCGGATGGGGCTCTTGAGGCTATTATTGAAGCTCAACAAGAAGGTTTAGTTAAATATATAGGTTTTTCAGCTCATAGTGAACGGGCTGCACTGAAGTTAATGAACTCTTTTGATTTTGATACAGTTATGTTTCCTATAAATTGGAATTATTGGTTTAATGAAAACCAAGGTTCAAAAGTAATTGAAAAAGCTCGCGAAACTAATAAAGGTATTTTAGCAATTAAAGCTTTAGCTCAAAGAAGGTGGCAAGAGAACGAAAAAAGGCATAATTATAATACCTGGTATAAACCGGTATTTGATCATGATGAACTGGCCGAATTAGCTTTAAGGTTTACTTTATCACAAGATATTGATACTGCGATTAGTCCTGGAGATAAAAGAATGCTTGATAAAGGTCTTAATATACTCAAAAATAACAAAGATAATCTGGAATTATCACCTGGGGAATTAAGCCAATTAAAAGAATATATTAATATGTATGGAGGCCAGTTGTATCCGATACCCTAAAAATAATAATTGTATTGAAATCGGGAAAGATTGTACTAACAAATTTGCAATCTTTCCCGATTATTTATTTAGTATATTTTAATTTTATTTTCAATGGTTTATATTTTTTTGAATAAGAATATTTAATTCAGCTACTAATTGTTTTTACAACACTATTTTTAGTCTGAACTTTAGGAGATATACAAATAAAATATTATGTAAGAGTGAAATTATAGACAGAAAAATTTACAGGATATATTATTATTGAAAGAAAAGTGATATAATTTTATATGAATCTCAGAAGGGAGTTGCATATTATTGATTTCTTAAAAAGATATCCATATATTTTATTAGTAATAATCTTAATTCTGGGTTTTAATGGAACTTTGGCTGCAAATCAGCTTGAAGTTAATTATTTAGATGTTGGACTTGGAGATTCAATTTTAATTAAGTCACCTAATGATAAAGTAATATTGTTTGATGGTGGTAATAAAGAAACCAGTGTTAATTTAAAAGATTATTTAAATAGAAATGAAATCAAAAAACTAGATTATGTGATTAGTTCCGTTCCACATCGTAATCATATAGGAGGTTTATTGTCCATATTAGAGGATTTTGAAGTAGAAAAGGTTTTTTAGATAGTGGTGTAAAGGATAAGTCTCCAATATATCAAGAATATTTTGATTTGATAGAAGAAAAAAATATCACATATGAAGTTGGAAGAGCCGGAGATAAGTTTCAAGTGGGAGAAATAAAATTTGAAGTTTTACATCCAGATGAACATACTTATAATTTGAAAAATTCCTCTTTAGTACTATTAATGAAATATAAAAACTATAAATTTTTATTTATGGGCGATGTAGATTCAAAGCTGGAGCAAAAATTAATTAGAATTGATAGAAATATATCAGCTTAAATATTGAAAGTTGGTAATCATGGAAACAACTTATCTACAAGCAAGGAATTTATAGAAAAAGTATCTCCGATGGCTGCAATTATTACAAGTGGTGTAGATGATAATTATCCTCATTCTGGAACTATAAAAAGATTAGAACAAAAAGATATAAATATATATAGAACAGATAAAAATGGAATTATTAGCATAATAACTGATGGTAAATCCTTAAGAATTTTAACTCAATACGATAATAATAAATGGAGAGGTAAGCCCTGAGGAGTTTTTTAATTTAACTGTCTGGAACACAGTCAAGAATAACTTTTAAAAATTAAAATAGAAAAAAGGTATATAAAAAATATAAAATAGTAAATTGATTTTTTTGTTTAGTTAAGTTAGTGATCTTCTTGTTTTAAGTAATATTAATATAACTGGATAAATAAAAAGGATATAGTACAGAAAACATAGAATTATATAAATACAAGGAGGTAACGCATATGAATAATATCCTTATAGCTGTTGATGGATCAGAAAGATCTTTAGAAGCAGCAAAGAAAGCATTAGATCTATTTGAATCTGGAAATGTTGATATAACAATTATTACTATCCTCAAAGAAGTGGAAAGTTCCGTTTATGATGTACCTCACGGTGCTTCTTCCGCTATGTCTGCTGAAACTATGCAGGATTTAAGAGACCAAAGAAAAGAAGAGGCAAAGGAAACAGGACGTAAAATTGTTAATGAGGCTGCTTCTA
This sequence comes from uncultured Halanaerobiales bacterium, assembly GCA_913055675.1. Lineage (GTDB taxonomy): Bacteria > Bacillota > Halanaerobiia > Halanaerobiales > M55B127 > M55B127. The sequence continues at coordinate 46,334 of CAJXKY010000008.1, read as the reverse complement.
TTTTTGAAAGTCTAGGAAAAGAAGTAAATCGAGTTATTCTTTTAGGTGACCCTGCAGATGAGATTTGTGATTACGCTGAAGAAAATAATATTGATATGATAGTTCTTGCTGATAAAGGACACGGTGGAGTCAAAAGATTCCTTCTTGGTAGTATAAGTGATAAGGTTGTTCGCCATGCGGATACTTCAGTATTAGTTGTTAAATAAGCTATATCTTAAAATTGAATATATATAAAAAATACTAAATCTTATATTTTATATATTACAAAGAGCTGGAGAATTCTTCATGGGATTCCAGCTCTTTTTTTACTATAATATGTATTTTGGATTGGAAATTGCATATTAAGATTCAGCTTCCATATTTAATTGTAATAAATGTTTCTTAGAGCTAAAAATAATTATGAACCAACAAGTATCGTTATAGTTTTTAAAATATGCAGGATTTTTTTATTTTACTCCTAATATATAAAACAATAACAATATTATTAATGATGACATGAATTAATGATAGATAAAAGAGGGATAATTATGTGTGAAAATAAAAATAATAAAATAAAAAATTGATATGATAGGATAGCTCCTTTATAGGATACTATGGAATTTGTAATGGGAAAAGGTAAAATGAGTAATTGGCGTGAAAAACTATGGGAAAAAGTAGTTGATAACCTGCCTGAAAAAGAAGGTATTCTCTTAGGAGCAGGTGTAGGCACTGGCAAAAACATTCAATATTATCCAGATGATATTGAAATATATGCTATAGATTTTAGTGAAAATATGTTACATAAGGCTAAGAAAAAAGCAAAATATCATAAAAAAATATTAACTTTCTAGAAATGGACATCCAAAACTTAGATTTTTTAGATGATTATTTTGATATAATTGTAAACAGTTGTGTATTTTTTTCAGTACCTGATCCTATTAAAGGCTTAAAAGAATTGCGAAGAGTTTGCAAACCTACAGGAAAAATTATAATGCTTGAACACATGAGAACTAAAAACTATCCTTGGGGTAAAGTTATGGATTCTTTTAACTGGGTTAGTCTTTATACCTGGGGAGCAAATATCAATGGAGAGACCATGAAAAATATAGAAAAGGCTGATTTAACGGTCGTTGAAGCTAATAACTTGTTTTTTGATATAGTAAAAGAAATTGTATTAAAACCTTAAATAACTTATATATTTATTTGATAATGAAGCGTATAATAATTTCGGCTATTAACTTATATTCACTGGATAATGTTAATTAAATATAAATATAATATCTAAGGAGGTCTTAAAATGATTCAAAAAAAGCTTTTACAAATGGTATTTAATAGAATTGAAGGTGGAAATTTTGAAGTGACCTACTGGGATGGAGATACTGCAAATTATGGAGATGATCTAAAAGAGGATAAGGATTTTAAGATTATTTTCAATAAGAAATTAGATTTGAATGAAATAAGAAAAAAACCTCAGTTAAAATTAGGAGAAGCATATATGAGAGGAGATATTGATATAGAAGGCAGTTTGAAAGAAATAATGAAAATCGGTGCTCAAAACCTTTCGAACTTCAAAGAAGAATTAAAAGGTTACAAATATAGTAAATTTTGGCAGCGCCAACAAGAGGCCAGTTTCGAAGAACAGGAAAAAGGTGTACAGGATCATTATGACATTGGAAATGATTTTTTTGAATTGTGGCAAGATGAAACCATGACATATTCTTGTGGTTATTTTAATTCAAGAGATGATGATTTAAAAGAGGCTCAAGTTCAGAAGATAGATCATGTATTGAAAAAATTAAATTTAAAACCAGGTGAGAAAGTATTAGATATTGGCTGTGGTTGGGGTTCTTTAGCAATTAGAGCCGTCGAAAAATATAATGTAGATGTATTAGGTATTACACTCAGTGAAGAACAGGTTGAGGGAGCAAGAGAAAAAGTTTCCAATAAAGATTTACAGAATAAGATAGAAATTAGGAAACAGGATTTTAGAGATTTGGCTGAAAAAGAAGCTACATTTGATAAAATAGTTAGTGTAGGGATGTTTGAACATGTTGGCAAAGAGCATATTCCTGAATATTTTGATGCAATCGATGAAATGTTAAATAAAGGAGGACTTTCTTTATTGCATAGTATTACTCACCTTGAAGAACAACCTTCTAATCCATGGTTAGAAAAGTATATATTTCCCTGGGGATATATACCTTCATTAAGAGAAATCGTTTGGGAATTACCCAAAAATAGATTCCATTTATTAGATGTAGAAGATATAGGTTTTCATTATTCTCTGACTGCGGAACATTGGTATGATAATTATGAAGAAGTTACAGATCAAGTAAGAGAAATGTTCGATGAAAAGTTTGTTAGAATGTGGCGTTTATTTTTAGCTGGAGTAGTAGCTACTTTCCGTTATGCAGATACTTCAGTTCATCAGTTGCTTTTTTCTAAAGGGAAAAATATAGAATTACCACTAACTAGGGATTATATGTATAATAAATAAATTAATTATTTCAAAGATATGTAACAATAATATTAAGATTGATTAAACAACTGAAGTTAACTGATAAAGGAGGAAAATTAATGAGTTATTATAGTATAAAAAAGAATATCGATATGAGTTATGAAGAAGCGTTTGGCATACTATCTGAATTAGATATGAAAAGTATTTTCAAAGAAAAGATCGATAAATATTTTTAAAAATATACAATATTGAGGGCCTATAATCTCAAGTTTGCTTATCAAGGAATTGAATTAGAAAATGAATTAAGTTTATTAATCCCTTGTAATGTTATTGATTATGTTGATAATTCAGATAATACTATTGTTGCAGCAGTTGATCCAGTAAAAAGTCTTGGACTATCAAATAATAAGGATATAGATCCAGTCGGTGAAGAGATCTTTAATCGACTTACCAACGTTATTGAGAGTATTTAAGCTAATTAATTAAACCATTTGATATTTAAAAATGTATAAAGGTTTCCTTGAATTATAAGAAATTTCAGGGGGACTTTTTTTAGTTAGATAATAAAAAGTAAATCACTTTTTGATTGTTTACCTTAAATTTTATACTAAACTTTGCTTTATAGGTTTATTAAATTAAAGTGTTAAGAATTATTTTGATATTTTAAATATTGAATTGACTGTTATTAAATTTCTACTTATTTAATACTGTTATTTAGGAATATATATGAATAATTTCATAAAAACTGCAAGGTATAATAAAATATTTGTTGAATAATAAATATTAGAGCAAGAATATAAGTAATTTTTTGTATGTTAAACTTTAATTTGATTTAATTAAATTGAAAACCAATCTAAATAATAAGAGGGTAGATAAATATGCAAGAATCTATTGTAGCAAGACAACCAATATTGAATTCAGATCAAAATGTTATTGCTTTTGAGATAATTTTTAAAAGAACTTATGATACTAAAATCGAAGAGGAAAAGATTAGTATATCAGCTGAAGATATAAATAATGATGTTGAATTTATTGAACAAAAAAATTTATCTAATGGGAAAAAAATATTTATTAATTTTACTGGAGAACTTTTAAAAAGTGAGATCGCTGATTTGTTATCTACAGATAACCTAGGTATAGAAATATCAAAAAATATAATAGCTGATGATGAAATCACTCAAACCATAGAAAATCTTAAAAAAGATGGAGCCCTTATTATATTAAATGATATTAGCCCAGAAATAATAGATTCTTCAGTACTTAATTATTCTGATATTATAAAAATTGATTTTAATAAATATGATAATGAGCAACATAAAATTCTTATAGATAATATAAAGCAGAATTATAATAATATTAAATTTTTAGCAGATAACATAAATGAACACAAACAGTTTGAACATGCTCGAAATTGTGGTTATGATTATTTTCAGGGTATATTTTTTACCAAACCAGATGTAGTGGCTAATAGAGAAATGCCTGGTTATAAGTTGAATTATTTAAACTTTTTAAAAGAGTTAAATAAGGAAGACTTAGATTTTGATCATTTAGAAAAAATAATTAAAAATGATATCTCAATGAGCGTGAGTCTATTACGAACCATTAATGCTGCCTATTATGGATATAGTGTTTCTTCAATAAAACAAGCAGCTACCTTATTGGGGATCAATGGATTAAGAAAATGGAGTCTCATATATCTTGCAGAAGGTTTAAGGGATGATAAGCCCGATATTCTGTTCGTTAATACACTAACAAGAGCTGAGTTTGCAGAATCGGTTGCAGAAGATTTTGATATAGAAGAAAATAGTGGTGAATTATTTACAATGGGTATGTTTTCGATGATGGATGCCTTTTTAAACCGACCAATAGAAGATATTTTAGATGAAATCTCTTTAAATCGGAAAATTAAGGAGGCTTTAACGAAAAAGAGAGGTATCTTTGGAGAAATTTTGGAACTGGTAATAGCTTTTGAAAGATCAAAATGGGAAGAAATCTCAGTTATAGAAAAATACTATAAACTTGATTCCAAAAAATTGTATAACAAATATTTAAAAGCAGTTGATTTTGCCTATGAGACCATGAATTTACTTATGGAACATTCTGAATAATAGTAGAGCTTATACATTTAAAATAAATACGTAAATTCTTATAAATATAACCCCCTCAGTTCATATGAACTGGGGGTTTTTAATGTTTAAAGCAAATCATAAAAATAATATTAATTAAATATAGAATGGAAGATAAGGCCTTTATTGAAAATGTTCGAAGAGGCCGTTATAACGGGCAAAAGTTTTTTTATGCCAAAAAATAATTAAGTAAAAAATTTCACAATATCCTTGAAATTCGATTTTATATATGATAATTATATAAATGTAATATGGTGAAAATTTTCACTTAAAATACTAAATACTCCGAGTCTTTTTTCCTTTTTATATTTTATCAAAATGGAATTAAGGCCGTTAGGGTATCATTGGAAACTTTGATGCCTCCCGAAGTGGAAAGGAGTAGCGTCGATCTGTATTAACGGTGACGAGCTTTTAATTTGCGCTATCCTTTTCGTTAAAAAATACACTTTCTGTATAAGGAAAGTGTTTTTTTAATTTAAAAATAAGGAGGTATGGATTAATGACCAAGGATAATGAAGAAGAAAATTTTATGCAGCGTCCAACAACTCGACGTGAATTTCTTAAAAAGAGTTTTGAAGGAGCTGCAGGCGCGGCAGTATCATTTTCAATATTAAATCTATTTACAGATTCTGCTGAGGCTAAGGGATTTGAATTAGCTGATGGGATCGTTATTGTAGATCCTGTTAAGTGTACTGGTTGTCGTAGATGTGAAACAAATTGTACTGCGTTTAATGATGGCAAAGCCCATCCTTATATTTCCAGGATTAAAGTTGGGCAAAATTATAATTTTGGAAAATCAGGTCCAACAATCAACTATCAAAATGGTAATGGACATTTAGGAGATTTTACAATCATTGGAGAAACATGTAGACAATGTGAATCCCCGCGATGTATTAATGCCTGTCCTATGGATGCTATTCATGTAGATGAAAAAACCGGGGCTAGAGTAATTAACAAAGATAAATGTGTAGGTTGTGGCAGATGTGCAGTAGCCTGTCCATATGATGTCCCTACAGTTGATCCCGAAACTGAAAAATCTACTAAATGCACGCTTTGTGAAGGTGAACCAGCTTGTGCTGCAGGGTGTCCAACAGGTGCTATTAGATATATTGCCTGGGAAGATGTAGAACATGTATTAATAGAACGTGAAAATCTTATAGAAAATAATTAAAATAGGAGGTAAGAATTATGCCACAATATAAAGGCTGGGCTGGAAAAATATTACGTGTAAATTTATCAAGTGGTTCCATTTCAACTGAAAAAACAGCTAAATATAAAGATTATATCGGTGGAATGGGAATTGGATATAGAATTATGTGGAATGAAGTACCGGAAAACACTGATCCGTTTGATGAAGAAAACAAGATAATTTTTGCTGCAGGTCCACTAACTGGGACGGGAGCACCATGTACAGCAAGAACAAACATAACTTCATTATTACCTGCTAATCCTCAAAATTTAATTGGGGATTCTCATATGGGAGGACATTTTTCTCCTGAAATGAAATATGCAGGATATGATGCAATTGTGATTGAAGGAAAAGCACCACGTCCGGTATGGTTAAAAATAGAAGATGGTAATGTTAGTTTAGAAGATGCCACCAAATTATGGGGGCAAGGAATCTTTGATACAACTGCTAATGTAGCTGGAATGATGGGGAAAGAAGCTCAAGTGGCAGCAATCGGACAAGCTGGTGAAAACCAGGTAAATCTTTCTACTATCATGACTAGTGGTAATCATTCAGCTGGTGGTCATGGTGGAATTATGGGTTCTAAAAATCTAAAAGCAATTGGAATTATTGGGACTCAATCAGTAGAGTATGCATCTGATAAAAAAGAATGGATAGAACTTAATGAATTTGTAATGTCTATTATTGGAGCAAATAATCAGCATGTTGTACCAAGCACTCCACAACCCTGGGCAGAATTCCATGATTCTTCTAGCCGCTGGACAGCCCAAGAAGGACTTTATTGGGGGGCAGCGGATGAAGAAGTAGAAACTGGAATTTGTCCTCCTGAAGACACTAATAAGATTGGTTATAGAACTATGAAGGCAATTAAAGACCTAGGAGCAATTTCTGAAGATTATACTGTGAGAATGGGAGGATGTCAATCTTGTCCAATTAGATGTCATTCAAGTGTTGAAGTTCCAGAGCTAGAAAAATATGGAGTATCAAGGTATGTATCTAACACTTGTATGGGTTTTTGGAATCACTATTATGTAAATCAAAATGCCGAATCAGAAATGGATAATTTCCTCAATAAAACATTAGGCGCTCAATTAGCAGATGATTACGGACTTTGGTTTAATTATGGTCAGTTAGGTAGAGATCTAAAATATGCTTATGATAATGGAATTTTAAAAGAAGTACTTCCCGCAGAAGAATATAATGATATACCATGGGATTTATACGAAAAAGGAGATCCACAGTTCTTAGTAGATTTATATAAAAGAATTGCTTATCAGGAAGGTGAAATTAGCCACCTTGGTGATGGAGCAGCTCAATTAGCAAAAAGATGGAATTTCGGTGAAGATTACTGGAATGATCAGACTAATAGTCTCTGGTCACCATTAGGTTATCCGGTTCACCATGCTAATGAATCAAATGGTCAAGTTGGTTCATTAATCAATTTAATATTTAACCGTGATCCAATGTGCCATTCCCATCAGAATTTCATAGGCAGTGGTTTACCCATTAAACTACAAAAAGAAATTGCTTCTGAAATTTGGGGTTCCGAAGATGCAATTGATGTGCCTGCAAATTATACTCCCATGAATCTTGCCAAAGCACGTTTTGCAAAATGGAGTTTAGTTAGAAATGTATTACATGATTCGATGACTGTTTGTAACTGGATGTTCCCATTGGCAACATCTCCCTTAAAAGAAAGAAATTATCGTGGAGATACAACTTTAGAAGCCCAATATTTTTCTAAAGCAACTGGAATGAATGTAAGTGAAGAAGAACTTGATGAAATGGGTAGAAGAATTTTAACATTACACCGTGCTATGACAGTTAAACAGATGGGAGAAGTGGATATGCGTAATGAACACGATCAAATAGTTGATTGGGTATTTGATATGGATCCCGATAAAGAACCATTTGATCCTGGTACAATTAAGATGGATAGAGATGATATGGAAAAAGCTAAAACAATGCTCTATCAAGAGTTAGGCTGGGACCCTAAAACAGGTGCTCCTACTGCTGAAACTTTAGATGAACTTGGTATGCAGGATGTAAAACGAGAATTAGCAAATAAGAATTTATTACCTTACCAAGCTTAAATGAAAATTATTGTATATAAAGATTGAAGTATTAATAGCGAGAATCATGCATGTTTATCATGCATGATTTCTCGTGAAATACAAGGATGTGTAAATTATGAGTGAAGAGAATACAGATGAAGTTATGATAAAAAAAATATCAAAACATATCAGAAAAAAATCAGCTCAAGGAAATATAGTTGAAATAAGTGAACTTAAAGAAATAGATTTAGAATTAAATAAAGAAGAAATAGAAAAGAAAGTAGAAAAATTAAAATCAGATGCTCAATATAGTGATATTAGAGTACTAAGTGGAGAAGAAGGCAGATATATTTTTTCAGATGATAATATGACAAAAAAATATGCAACGATGATGGCTAAAGTTGAAGAAGATAATATAAAAGAATTAATCGCAGAAACTGTTAGAGAAGATTCTAAAATATACCCAAGACCTACAGATATAAAAGTATTTAAAAAGAGCCCGTTTTATCTTGAAGAGGAAGTATTACATAAAGTCATTGACCAGATGGTAGAAGAAAATAATTATAAGGATATTAAAAAGGTAGAAGCTTCTAATGGAGCTCTCTATTTATATTCAAATGCTCACATGGAAGAAGATCATGCAATAGGTCTTACAGAATGGGTTGAAGTTATTAGAAAAGAAATTCCCTAGGGGGAAATATGGTATGCGAAAATTTAAAAGAAATACAATTGAAGAGAAAACAAATATTTGCACAGAAACTCCCGTTGATTTAACAGTAAATGGTAAAGATATAGTTACCTTTATGTGTACCCCTCAAGATCTTAAAGAGTTAGCAGCAGGACATCTTTACATTAAAGGTATGATTAATAAGATTGAAGAGATTAATTATATAGCTGCATGTGAAGAAATGGAAACAATAAATGTTGATGTAAAAAAAGAATTATCAGAATCCAAATATTCACTTAAAGAGTTATTAGCTAGTAGTTGTGGAAATGAAATAGATAAAGAGGAATTAAAATCAATAGAAGAGGTACAATCAAAGGTAAAAGTAGAGCTGAGTAAGTTAAGACATCTTGCTAGTAATATGTTTGCTAAAACAATTGTATATAAGAGGACTGGGGGAGTGCATTGCGCTGGTATTGCAAATCCGCAGGAATTGCTTTTCTTAAAAGAAGATGTGGGAAGACACAATGCAGTTGATAAGATAATAGGACAAGGGGTAATAGAAAATGTTAATTTTTCAAATGGATTAATCTTTACTTCAGGAAGAATTTCCTCTGATATGGTTTTAAAAGTTGCCCAAACTGGTCTTCCAGTAATTGTTTCGCGGAGTATACCCAGTGATTTAGCTTTAAAAATTGCAGAAGAAGCATCGATTACCGTTGTCGGTAGAATATTAAGGAATGAACCAATTATATATACTCGTCCAGATAGAATTAATAGAGAAAAATAATAATTAAAAAAATATATTTAAAAAGGAGGATGAATATGATGTTTGGAAAATTAGGTCCAATGGAATTAATTTTAATTTTGGCCATAGCGTTGGTTATTTTTGGACCATCAAAACTACCTGATATTGGCAAGGCATTTGGGAAGGCGATAAGACAGTTCAAAGATCACGCAAATGAAATACAAGACAGTGCGAGTATTAATGAGGAAGAAAGCAAAAAAGATTCAGAATAATAATAAACTGGGGATGAGAACAGTTGGATGATCTAAAATTACCAATAATAGACCATATAGCTGAATTAAGAAAAAGACTAATCATAATTGTAAGTATAGTTATAGCAGGAACTATTGGCAGTTATATCTATATAGAAACACTAATAGATTTATTACTAGACCCAGTTAGAAAGCTGGATTTCATATATCTAACACCACCAGAATTATTTCTATCATATTTAAAGATATCTCTAGTTGCAGGGATTATAATTACATCCCCTTTGATTTTCTGGAACATTTGGGTATTTCTTGTACCAGGCCTGAAGGAAAAAGAAAAAAGGTATTTAGGTTTAGCACTATTTATGGGGTTTTTCCTTTTTCTCCTAGGCGGATTTTTTGCTTATCGGGTGATAATTCCTATAACTATTGATTTCTTTGTTAAATTATCTACACCTGTTATTCAACCGAAATTTTCTTTCGGTAATTATACAGGTTTCATTAGTTCGATTCTTCTGTCATTTGGAATTGTATTTGAGCTACCAATTCTAGTTGCTTTATTAACTAAATTTAATTTAATTTCAGCATCTACATTAAGGAAATATAGAAAATATCTTATAGTTGTGATATTCATTGTAGCTTCCTTTTTATCTCCACCAGATTTGATATCACAATTATTACTGGCCGCTCCTTTATTAGTTCTATTTGAAATTAGTGTTTTAATTGCAGAGTGGTTAGATTAGTTAACTTTTAATTAAATAACCCCTTCTTGTCAAGGTCAGCTCTTACTATAAATAGGGCTGACCTTCTATTTATATTATATATTTTTAAAGGTATAAAGCATTTATTATAGAAAATATAATATCAGAGCAAAAATTTATAGTAAGAACAAATATAGCCCTGGTATAGGAGGAATAATTAAAATGACGGATGAATTAACTTTTGCACTGGATATTGGTACTAGAACTATAATCGGACTATTAATGAAAAAAGAAGAATTTGGATACAAAATAATAGCCTCAGCTGTTAGAGAACATGAAACAAGAGCTATGTTTGATGGTCAGATTCATAATGTGCAGGAGGTATCCCGTGAAGTAAAAAATGTAAAAAATGAAATTGAAGAGAAGGCTGATATAAAACTCAAAAAAGTTGCTATAGCAGCTGCGGGAAGGGCTTTGAAAACAGTTGCAGAAAGCTATAGTTATCAATTGGATAAAAAAAGATATATAAATGTTGATGATGTAGAACAGTTGGAACTGATGGCTATTCAGAAAGCTCAGAGTAATCTTACTGGCTCTGAAGATAAATTCGATTATCATTTTATTGGATATAGTACTGGGAAATACTTTCTAGATGGGATGGAAATAGGAGAACTAGTTGGACAAAGAGGCAAAGAAGTTGAAGTAGAATTGGTTGCAACCTTTTTACCTAGGATAGTAATTGATTCATTATTGTCCGTTATAAATAAAGTTGATCTTGAAGTCGAACATCTAACTTTAGAACCAATCGCTGCTTCCCAGGTTGTAATTCCAGAATCGATGAGCAGTTTTAATCTTGCTTTAGTTGATATCGGGGCAGGCACCTCTGATATTGCTGTAACCAAGAAGGGTTCAATAATAGGTTATGATATGGTCCCGATTGCTGGAGATGAAATCACTGAAATAATTTCTGAAAATTTTTTAATAGATTATAATACTGCAGAGAAACTTAAATGTAGTTTATATAAAGAAGAATCAATTATGGTTAAGACTATTTTGGGTGATGAAATTGAAGTTGATAGTCAGCAGGTTATATCAGCAATAGAGTCTCAAATAGATAACCTGTCTGAATCAATTGCAGAAAGTATATTGAATATAAATTCCTCTCCACCTCAGGCTGTTATTTTTATAGGTGGTGGTAGTTTAACTCCAGGTTTAAAAGAAAAGTTTTCTGAAAAAATCAATTTAATACCTAATCGAATTGGAGTTAGAAAAAAAGAAGATTTAGATAATATACTCGGTGAAATTGAAAATATTAATACAACTCAAACACTCACTCCAATAGGAATTGCAGTCACGACTAATGAAACTCAGAGTAAAGCCGTTTTTATTGAGGTAGAGGTCAACAATGAAATGGTTAACTTATTAACTATTTCTAATCCCACTATTGCAGATGCATTAATTGCTGCTGATATTGATTTAGAAAAACTATCACCATCAGTTGGAATGGGGTTAACTTGTACAATCAATGGTAAATTAAAAACAATTAAAGGGGAGTTGGGTGAAAGAGGTTCAATATTTTTAAACGGTCAAGAAGCCGATCTCAATACAAAGATAAGTAATGGTGATCAAATCACTTTTAATTATGCAAAACAAGGTGAAGATGGCGAAGCTTTTATAGAAGAACTTATTCCAGATAAATATTTAGTATCATATGATATATATTTAAATGGAAGTAAAAACGAAGTGAAAACCCAAATTTTTCAAAATGATGAATGGGTGACCAAAGATACTAAAATTAAAGATAGCGCAAAAATTGAGTATACAGTTCCGAAAACAATTCGAGATGGAGTATCGCAAATTTTAGAAATCCCGACTGAACAGCTTAAGAATAAAAGTTTTACATTTTATTTTAACGATAAAAAAAAGAAATTGTTTGATTCTCCATATCTAATAGAAGAGAATGGTGAGATAGTAAATTTAGATAGACCACTTGAAGAAAATTTAAACCTTAGTATTTCAAAACTCGATGATAATGGTTTAACTATAGGAGAATTATTAGAAAACCAGGGAGTAAATGAAATAGAAATCACTTTTAATGGGAGCAGTTTAAAAATTCCAAATAAGTTATGGAATATAGAAGTTAATGGTGAACAAAAAGATTTGAATTATAGAATCAAAGAAGATGATGAAATTAATGTTAAATCCAAACGTTTAACAGTTGATGGAATTTTTAGTCAGATTAACTATGATATATCTGATAAAATGAAAAATAATCTCAATATTAAAATCAATGATGAAAAGGCAAAATTAAATTCAACAATTCAAAATGGAGATAATCTCAAGATGGAACTCGATAGATAGAAAATTACTTATATTGTCTAAGCTCCTCTTATTAGAGGGGCTTTTTCTATGTTCAAAGTGTTAAATATACTTTTATAAAAATACCAATTTGAGGATTTATCATTGATTATTGATAATAGTTATTATATAATCATAACGAATTATTTTAGAAAGATTAAAAACACTAAAACTGTATTAATTATTAGAAAGGGACAAAATGAAAGATTATATAAAGAAATTTTATTTATGGGGAATTATTGTACTCTTGGTTATTTCAGCAACCTTTTTTCTTCAATATGTAAATAATAACAATATACTTGAAGACAATGTTGAACAAATGACTAGGATGTCTGTTAAATTATTAAATAAAAAAATAGATAACTATCTTAATAAAAAAGGGCAACTTATCAATGATGCTAAAAATTATATAGCTATTGAAAATCATAGTGAGCAAGAAATATTAGATTATCTTGAACTATTAATGAGTAAAAACGAAGATTTTCTTTCTATATATTTTGGCTCAAAAGAAAATAATATGATAAATGCCAGTGGTTGGAAAATGCCAGAAGGTTTTGATCTAAGAGATAGACCATGGTATGAGAAGGCTGTAAAAGAAGATGAATTAATCTATAGTAAGGCATTTATAAATGCTAGTGAGGACGATATTATTGTTACTGTAGCTGCTCCTGTATACAGTGAAGATAACAACGAATTTTTAGGAGTAGTAGCCGGTGACGTTTCTATTGATACTATTATATCATTTGTTAAAGAACAGAATGTAGTTGAAAAAGGTTTTTTTATGTTAATTGATAGTGAAAACAATGTTTTGGCTCATCCTGAATTTGAATACAGTTTAGAAAATGGGCTGCCCAAATTAGACAACCAATTTAATGAAAAATATTATCCCCGAAGTTATGGGATTAATGAAGTATATAAAATATCCTTAGATCAACAAAAAGGATTTTATTCATATACTTCTATTAACAATACTAACTGGAGTTTAAGTCATTTCATTCCCTTAGAATATTATACTGAAACATTTAACCAGTTATTAAAATCATTTATTTTAGCTTTTATTATATCAGTACTTGTAATTTTAACCTTTTTTTGGCTGCAGAATAAATATGTTATTAAACCTTTAAGGATTTTTGATAGAGATATTAAAAATATTGATTTAGAAAATAATATGGATTATAGAGTTAAAACCACCGAAAACAAGGATTTTAAATTTTTGAGTGAATCTATAAATAATGTTCTAGATAAAGCACAAAAATATTTTAAAGAATTAAAAGAAAAAAAGAGATCAATTAAATATTTAGCAGATCATGATTCCTTAACTAATTTACCTAACAGAAGAAAATTCATTGAAGTGTTAGAGGACGAATTAGATAACAATAAAAAGGGAGTTGTGATGTTACTTGATCTAGATAATTTCAAAGAAATTAATGATACAATGGGACATGTTTATGGAGATAGAATTTTAATAAAAATTTCTAAAAAATTAAATAAAATAAATGATCAAAATAAATTCATTTCAAGATTTGGTGGTGATGAATTTTTAATATTAATTAAAAATGAAGAAGATATTAAAAAAATAAAAGAAGATATAAAAATCATAAATAAAGTATTTTCTAGGCCTTATGATATAGATGGCCAAAAGATATTCATTGATTTTAGTATGGGAATTAGTCTTTATCCTTATGATAGTATAGATGTAAATCAACTATTAGCTAATGCCGATACAGCAATGTATAAGGCAAAGAAAATTTCTGAAAAAAATTATGTATTTTTTGACCAGTATATGACAGACAAATTAGAAAAAGAAAAAGAAATAGAAAGAATTTTACGGTATGCTTTAAATAATGATGGTTTTGAGCTTAAGTATCAACCCCAAATAAATTTAAAAACTGGTAAGCCTGAAAGTTTTGAAGCTTTATTGAGACTTGAAAATTATAATATACCACCGGATAAATTTATTCCAATTGCTGAAAAAAAGGGATTTATTAATGATATTGGAAGGTGGGTTACAGAAAAAGCAATAAAGCAAATTAGTACTTGGGAGAAGACTAAAAACCGAAAACTTAGTATTTCAATTAATTTTTCTCCTTATCAACTGAACAATTTTGACTATATTGAATTTCTAGAAGATTTAATTAACAGAGAGAACATCACTCCTAGTCTATTAGAAATAGAAATTACTGAGAGTATTTTACTAGAAAGAAAAGATACTTCTATTACTTTTCTAAAAAACCTAAAGGAATTAGGTGTAAAAATAGTTCTTGATGATTTTGGAAAAGGGTATTCTTCATTTAACTATTTAACATTTATACCTGTAGATAAGGTTAAGTTAGATAAATCCTTAAATGATCAATTTATTTCAGAAGATAATTATAATACTATAGATAGTTTAATTTCTCTAATTCACAGTTTGGACTTGAAGGTAGTAGCTGAAGGTATTGAAGATAATCTCAGAAGAGATAAACTTATAAAAGTCAATTGTGACCTGATTCAAGGTTATATTTTCAGTAAACCTCTTAAAATTAAAGAAATAGAAAAAATTCATAACAAAAAATATATATAATAACATTCAATTGAAATAACAAAATGTTAATAGAGTATAATTGATCCTGGTTTTTATAATAGAGCCAGGATTTTTTATATTTTAATATAAGGTATTGTCAGTATGATTATACATTTTTGAAAAAATTAATTACAAATTTTAAGAAGGATAATTATAAATCATCAACAATTATAGTCATACTAAGATAAATATCTTTAAAAATAACTGTCGTTATTATAAATATAAAGCAAACACTCAGGGAGGTGTAAAAAAATATGCCATTTACACAGATAAAAGTTACCTGTCCTCATTGTGGTGAAGAAGTTATTTATGAAAAGCAGCCTTTAAATGGTATTTTTAGAAAGAGATGCAATAATTGTAGAAAAAATATTGTTATAAGAACAAATGATGGACAAGTAATAAAAGTTAAAAAGGAAGAATAAACAGATCTCGTGTCAAATATAAGGGGGATTAATATGAATAAGTTCAAAGATTTATCAAAATTTTTAGAAACAAATTTCCCTGATGGTTTAAATGATATAAGAGTTTCTTTAGAAATATTAAGAGAGTTGTTACAAAAGTCTAATAAAAATATTGCCGAAGCAATGTCGGAACTAATGGAACAAAACGAATTTAATAATGCGCGAGAGCATATAGATAAATCTGAAGAAATTATGGATTACATAGAAAAACTAGATGAAATAATTGGGTTAGTTACTATAAATGATAATGAAAAAACAAAGCAAGAAAAATCTTTGGGTTCTATTAAAGAAATAAGTATTAAGCAAAAAGAAACGAATAAAGTGATATCTCATAAGGCAGAGTTGGATAAAGAGGAACCAGTTCAGGAAAAAACAAATAATAAAGATGTAACAAAAAATAAAAATATAAAAGAAGAGAAAAAAAGTAAAGAAAAAAAATCTCAAACAGAGAAGGATAATATAATAAATTATGATAATCATTCAATAAATGAAAAGAAAGTTCACTTTCTTGATGAAAATTTGAAGTATACTCAACCCTGTGTGTTTATTCTTGGAAAGAAAGAAGTCAAAGTAAATTCTTGGAAAGAAATGCTGGTAGAAACCTGCCGTATATTGAAGGAAAGAGATAGTAAAAAATTTATAAACTTTATGAATGATGAGGATTTTAAGGGAGCTAGAAGGCCATATTTTTCCTTTGAAAGAAAGAACATGTCAGAACCAAAAATTATGAATATAAATTGTGAAAAAATATATATCGAAACTAATTTGAGTGTAAATGTAATTAATAAATTATTACATAAATTAGTTAAACAATATGATATGGATTTAAATCAATTTAAAATATATTTGAAAGAAGGACAGCCCGATAATCTCAAATCAAAATAATTATTTAACTCCATTTAAGTTTTTAAATTTGAATGGAGTTTTTCTTTATTGATAACATATTATATGGTATAATTTTGTGTATAAGATGACTGTACTATATTGTCTTTAAAGTCTTATTTTAATAAACTTAGAATATTTTTATAACTAATAGAAATCAGATAATCGAGGAGTGAATTAAATTTATGAGAACTATTGGTACAGAAGTTAGAGGAATTAGAGCACCAATAATTAAAGAAGGAGATGATTTGGTAGAAATAGTTGTATCTTCTTTGTTGTCTTCTAAAGAAGAGGCAGGATTTCAACTTAAAGACCGAGATGTAATTGGGGTTACAGAATCAACTGTGGCAAGAGCTCAGGGTAATTATATAAGTATTGATGATATAGCTCAGGAAATTGAAGAAGAATATCCTGAGGGGGAAACATTAGGAATAGTATTTCCTATTCTGAGTAGAAATAGATTTTCAATGATCTTGAAGGGGATAGCTAAAAGTAATCGCAAACTTGTTTTACAATTAAGTTATCCAAGGGATGAAGTCGGGAATTCCTTGATGGATGAAGAGGAGATAAGAGAACAAAATATTGATCCTTATAAGGATAATTTAAGTGAAAAGGAATATTTAGAATTATTTGGAGATTATAAACATCCATTTACTGGGATAAATTATGTTAAATATTATCAAAATATAGTAGATAATAACCAACTTGAAATTGTTTTATCAAATAATCCTCAAACTATTTTAGAATATACAGATCAGGTCTTAGTAGCAGATATTCATACTCGCAATAAAACAAAAAGCACTTTAAAATCCAGTGGAGCAAAAAAAGTTTTAGGACTAGATGATTTATGTGTGGAAGATAAAGGCAAAGGCTATAATCCTGAATATGGACTTTTAGGTTCCAATAAGGCTTCAGAAACCGAACTCAAACTCTTTCCACGTGATGGAGAAGACTTTGTTAAAGAAGTCCAAAAGAGACTAAAAGAATTAACAGGGAAAAAGATAGAAGTTATGATTTATGGTGATGGAGCATTTAAAGATCCAGTTGGTAAGATATGGGAGTTGGCAGATCCTGTTGTTTCTCCAGCATATACTTCAGAATTAAAAGGTACTCCTAATGAAGTTAAACTAAAGTATTTAGCTGATAATGAATTAAAGGATTTAGAGGGAGACGAATTGTTAAGTGCCATGAAAAATGAAATCAAAAATAAAGAAAGAGATTTAGTTGGTAAGGGTAGAGCTCAGGGAACCACTCCTAGACAAATAACCGATTTATTAGGAAGTCTTTGTGATTTAGTAAGTGGAAGTGGTGATAAAGGAACTCCTATTATATTAATCCAGGGTTATTTTGATAATCTTTCTAATGAATAATAATGAATCAAAAAGTACAAATAAATTTGAAATTATATATAATTATAGCCCCTTTTCTTTTTGATGAAGGGGCTATTTGACTTCCTTTCTTCATATTATATTTGATAATAATTAGATAAATAGAATTCAGAAAATTGGGATTAGTAAACATAAATTAAAGGGTTGTGATAAATATATGGAACTCAATAAGAACAAACTCATAGCTGATGCAATTAAAGTGACAGCCAAAGCCCATAAAGGTGGTACTCGTAAAGGTGGAGATGAAATCCCCTATATTATACATCCTGTAGAAGTTGCCATTACGTTACAGAAAAATGAAATATCCGATGAAGTAATAGCAGCTGGACTTTTACATGATACTTTAGAGGATACTCATCTAAAAGTGGAGGATTTAACAGATATATTTGGGAAAAAGATTACTGAGCTTGTGATTGGTGCTTCAGAAGAATTGGATAATAGAGAAAATACGTCTTGGGAACAACGGAAGCAATATACTATAAAACATTTGAAAAATGCTGACCTTGAAATAAAGTACATTGCTTGTGCTGATAAATTAAGTAATATCAGAAGTATGATTAGAGACTATGATAGGATAAGAGATGAGCTTTGGGAAAGATTTAATAGGGGTTATGATAAACAAAAATGGTATTATGAAAATTTAGTTAATAGTTTAGAGGATCTTAAAGGCATAGATATGTATGAGCAGTTTAAAGCAGCTGTAAATTATTTATTTGGTTAAATAGGAAAATTAATAACTATTATTATTAAAGGATATACAAGTTAAGTATAAAAGAAATAAAGAATGGAATATGTTCTAAAAACATTATAAAATGGAGGTAAGAAATGAATAAAATATTGTTGGCAGTGGATGGTTCTGAAAGCTCAAAAAAGGCAGCAGAGAAGACTGTGAAATTTGCACAATCTCTAGATTTTAAAGTTACCATAATAACTATTCTTGATACATCTACCATAGAATTGAGTGAAATTCAATCTTATAGAAATGAAGATTCCTTAGAAAAACTAATGAAAAAAAACAAAAAAGAATTACAGCTCAAAGGTGAAAAGATAATAGAAGAAGCTGCTTCATTTTTCAAAAAAAATAATATTAAAGTTAACAAGACTATTGAATATGATGATGACCCGGCGGAGAAAATTTGTAATTATGCTGAAGAACATGATTATGATATGATTGTTTTGGCAGATAAGGGACTAAGTGCGGTGAAAAGATTTTTCTTAGGGAGTATAAGTGATAAAGTTGTAAGACATGCCAATACTTCTGTTTTAGTTGTAAAATAATCTGAGTATTTCTATTTATGGTGTTATTTACGGTTTATAAAGTAATTTCTTCAATAATTATTAATAATACTTCTTAAAACTTATCTTAATGACTCCAATATTTTGAGGGGTGGGAACAATGAAAATAATTATCCCTTTAATAATATTATTAATTGTATCTTTTTTCTTATTATATGGTGGATATTACTTCATAAGACCATCTCAAAAAGGTGAAAAAATATTAAATAATTTAAATATTTCTCATCCAACAATAATAGCTCATCGAGGTGCTTCGGAGTTTGCTCCAGAACAAACAAAACCAGCTTTTGAAAAAGCGGTTGAACTGGATGTAGATTATTTGGAAGCAGATATACACAAGACTAGGGATGGAAGATTTGTTGTATCACATGATAATAATTTAAGAAGGACTTCCAATATTGAAAAAATATATCCTAAAAGAGCACAAGATCATATTAGTACTTTTACTTATGAAGAATTATTAAAATTGGATTTTGGGGCGTGGTTTAATAAAAAGTATCCTAAAAAAGCTAATGAAAATTATAAAGGACTTAAAATACTTACTTTAGAAGAATTATTGAGTATAGCAGCAAATGGCAATAATAGTACAGGAGTAGTTTTAGATTTGAAAGAACCCGAAAAATATCGAAATATTACCAGAGATTTGATTGGATTATTGAATGAACAGGGTTGGTATAAAGAAAACAATGGAGAGTATAATAGTGATGTAATTATCTTTTCTGTCAATTTAGATACTTTAAAGCAATTTAAAGATGTTGCTCCTGAAATACCTAGAGTTCTTTTACTTAATAATAATATGATGACTAAAAGAAAATGGGATGGTTGGTTAGATTTAGCGGAAAATAATGTACATGGTTTTGGAGTCAAAGGTTTTATAAGTTGGCCCTGGCATATTGCACTTGCTCATGATAGAAATCTATTTGTATTTCCCTATGTTATCAATAAAAATTGGCAGTTAAATATTTTATCTCATATACAATCAAATGGCTATATTACAGATCGACCTGAACTAGTTTTGGACTTTTTCGATTTTATGCCTGAAATAATAACCGAGACAGATAATTAATAATAAACACTTTCGAATCGGAACAAAAGTTTCTTTGTTTTAATAATAATTTGGTATATAATAAAATAGAAGGCTTAAATTAATCTTTTTAAAAAATAGTTGCCAATTCAAAACATTTATATAGTTTTGTGATAAAGGTGATATTTAATAAATAAGGTGGGCGATTTATATGAATACATCATATTTTTTCTTTAAATTATTTAAATTTTTCAAAGATGAAAATGTAAAATGGACCAAAAAAGCACTTTTTATAGTTCCTTTTATATATTTTATTTCTCCTATTACCTTAATTCCTTACTACTTTTTTGCCTTGGCGGGATTATTGGATAACATTTTTGTATTGTTAATTGGATTATATTATATTAAAAAGACTATTGATGAATATGATCCATATAATTCTAATAAAGATGGAGAAAATAAGAAACATAAAGATAATGTTATAGATATGAAAGATAATGATTATGACTTAAATGATTAAATGTAATTTGGAAATATGGATATATGAAATGTAATGTTATTTATATTATAATGCATTCCTTGAATATGTTAACTGATTTAATTAAAAAACATCAGGAAGAGGAAGTTTCTTTGCTGCTTACATTATTTTTAGTTTAATATGATGAGTTGAAAAATAAATGTAGAGAAGCAAATATACTTAACCAATAATATATTAATAGGTCAAGAAAGTCTTATTAGAAATGGCTTAATAAATAGAGCTGACGGGAGATTAAGATTTTTAAAAAGTTGAACAAAAAACTATTTGATATATCTTTAATTAAAGCGTTGAAGATAAATAATTTTTATGGCTAAATAAATAATTAAAAAACTAGTTTTATAAATGCTAGATTTATCCTAAAAATAATTTTTTAGAAGTTCATACTATATTCACATTGTTCTCCTATAATTAAATTATTAATTATAGGGAGATGATAGACTATGAAGAATATAAATAAGAAAAGAATAGTGTTAGTTTTGGTATTTCTTTTAATTGGAAGCTTATTAATAAAAGGTTCAGTAGAAGTAATGGCAGTAGATGATTATGGAGCTAAGGGGGCTAAGCAGGTTGAAGATTATACTTTAGAAGAAATGCTTGTTTATGCAATTCAGGACGAGTATTTAGCACTTGCAGAATATGAACTAATAATTAATGAATTTGGAGAGCAACGACCGTTTAGTAATATTATAAAAGCAGAAAAACATCATATAGAACTGCTAATTCCATTATTTGAAAAATATGATATAAATATTCCAAGTGATAATTCGACTGATCATGTAATCCTACCTACTGATATTAAATTAGCATTAGAAACTGGGGTTAAAGCTGAAGTTGAAAATATAGAAATGTATGATAATTTTTTAAAAAAAGATATTCCCGAAGATGTTTCGGAAATATTTAATAGATTATTAAATGGCTCTAGAAATCATTTAAGGGCTTTTGAAAATGGTCTTAATAGAAATAATAGAGTTAATAGGTATTAAAATTAATACAATATAAATTTTAATAATTTATTATAAAGTCCAGACTTTGGTTATCAAAGGCTGGACTTGTTTTAATTATTTTTTAAAAAAGGAAGTTTTATATAAAAGGAGAATATTATTATAAGGAGGCGTGGTAATGAGAGTAAATAATTTGTTTGGCGGAACATTTATAGGAGTACTATTAGTTTTAGTAGGTTTGGCTGCACTTTTAAGATCTTTTAATATTGATGTACCATTTGGTAGATTAATAATAGGACTTTTAATAATATATGTAGGAGCAGCCATTTTATTTGGTGGAGGAATAATTATCCCTGATGGAAACACCGCAATATTTAGCAGTACAAATATAAGAGTTACAGATCAAATTAATGATGAATACAGTGTTATATTTGGGAGTGGAGTTATTGATTTAAGGGATATTAAGTCAGATGAAGTAAGGAAAGATATAAAAATAAATACAATTTTTGGAGCAAGTGAGATTTTATTAGATTCAAATAAGTCAGTTAGAATGGATGTTTCATCTGCATTTGGAAGGGCATCAATGCCTGATGGAAATATTATTACATTTGGAGACTATAAATATAATAACATATCTGAAGAAGATAATAATATTATAAATATAGAAGTTAGTACTGTATTTGGAAGCACTAATATAAGAAATATCAGGTGAATATAATAAGCATATATTCAGAAAATAAAATAGAGAAGGTGAAAATTTGAAATTATATGACCTAACACAACCAATTGGAGTTTCTACTCCTCCCTGGCCGACCTTTAAACCATTTGAATTAAAATATTTTAAAAGGTTGTCTACTGAAAGAGTAAATGGTCAGATTGTTACAACCCCTAATCATATTGGTACCCATTTAGATAGTGAACGACATTTTTGGACAGCTGGGAGAGATATTGCGAGTATTCCTATGAAAGAATTATTTGGAGAAGGAGTTGTAGTAGACTTAAGTGATGTTATGGGTGACTATGATATTTATGATTCTAAAATGATTGAAGAAAGAATAGAAGTAAAAGAAGGAGACATCCTAATTATAAATACTGGATATCATAAATACAGCTGGGACCAGCCAGAAGCTGATGAAGAGCGGTACTTCATGAAACACCCTGGTCCGAATATGGAGTTTGCAAATTGGGTTATGAAAAAGAAATTAAAGTGGATTGGGGTAGACTGTGGAGCCGCAGATCATCCTATGAATACAGTATGCAGAAAGCTAAGACCCGATTTAGCTAAAGAAGCAGAAAAACATCTTGGAGATTCTTTGGATAATATATTTTCCCATAAAGATAGCAGACAATTCATGCACACAAAATTATTTCCAGAAGGTATAATTCATGCTGAAAACTTAGGTGGAGAAATTAATAAACTTAGTAATAAAAGATTAATGATAGGTTTTTTCCCTTGGAAAGGGGTAGACATGGAAGCTAGTATTGGTCGCTGTGTTGCTTTCGAAAAAGAATAGATAAAATTTTTGAAAATTTAATAATAAATAAAAAAACTTCCCATTTCAGTTCTCAAGAATAATAACCGAGTACTTAAGTGGGATTTATTTATTTAAATATAAAATATATTGTTTTATTGATTTACTCTTTAATTACAAAAATCATTTTTTTATACATAGTTTAGTGATATAATAAATATACAAATAATGAATAAATAATTAAAAAAGAGGGGGTGAATACTTGTTACTTTATTAAAAAAATATATTTGTAAATAAAAATAGTCTTATATTTAGATTAGTGACAGGTATAAAATGAGGTCTTTAGATTATGATTTCATCATTGTGGGTTCGGGGGCTGGAGGATCAACACTAGGCTGGGAATTAGCTAAAAAAGGAATGTCGGTATTGTTGATAGAACGGGGCCATGATATTAAAAAAGTGGGTCAGTTTAGAGACATTTTGAAATTTTATGACTTATATAAGTATACAAAGACTCCTAAGAAATCGCAAGAAGGAGTAATACTGTATCGTACTTTTATGCCGGGAGGCACTACTGTTGTTTCTACTGGAAATGGAGTTACTGGCTTAGAGAATAAGATGAGTGAAATAGGTATTAATATAGAAGAAGAAATGGAAGAAACTATAAGAGAGTTAAAAGTTTTGCCTTCCTCGGAAAAAATACATTCAAATGGTTCTGAAGCAATCTATAATGCTGCAAGAGATCTTGGATATATGATGGAACCAATGCCCAAATTTATAGATCAAAATAAATGTGTTAAATGTGGGATGTGTGTTTTCGGTTGTAAAAACAATGCTAAATGGACTGCCAAAAATTATCTTGATAAAGCAGATAAGTTAGGAGTTCAAATAGAATATAATAGTAAGGTAGAAAGAGTTATAATAAAAGATAATATAGCTATAGGGGTTGAAGGTATAGATAATGATGGTGTGTTTAAATATTTTGCTTCTAATATTATTTTAGCAGCAGGTGGGTTAGGTACTCCGGTAATTATAAAGAACTCAAATATATATGATAATGAAGTTGGAGAAAATTTATTTGTTGATATATTTGTTAATGTTTATGGAATAGCTAATGGTATTAACCAAACAAATGAACCCCCCATGGAGTTTGTGGATAGCGAATTTCATGATAGTGATGGCTTTATTATTTCTTCTTTTATAAATAGAGATAATAAAATAAGATTCATAGAAGCTGGGTTAAAGGGATATAGATTTCCCAATAAAAAATTAATTGGTATGATGATAAAAATTGTTGATGAATCTTCCGGAAAAGTTTTTTCGAATGGTATAGTATCTAAACCTGTAAAAGCGAGTGACTGGGAAAAATTAAATAAAGGTATAGAAATTTCTAAGGAAATATTAATAAAAGCTGGAGCAGATGAAAATTCAATATTAGTCTCAAATCCACAGGGAGCACATCCAGGTGGGACTGCTGCAATTGGTAAATTTGTAGATAATAAGTTACATAGTAAAATAAACAATTTATATGTATGTGATGGTAGTGTGTTTCCAGAGTCACCTGGCTTGCCGCCGATAATAACAATTGTTGCATTAGCTAAAAGATTAGCAAAAAGTTTTTAATTATTTCTCTATTTAAAAAACATGAAAACTAAAAAAATATCTATTAAATATTTTATAGTCTATAATTTATCTTCAGATAATTAATTAAATAATACATTTATAAGAGGTTGTAATGTTTTCCTGAAACCTTGACAAAACAGGGAAACTAAGCCACCTCATTTTTTTATTAAAAATTTTTGTTATAAGCACAGATTTTGAAGAGAAGAAGTGAAATAATAAATCCAAATAAGTTTTTATTATGACTAATAAGGATATATTTTTCTAAGAGATTAACATACAAATAAAAATTAATTAACAACTTAATATAATGAACATTTAAACTCAAAATTAAGTCTCTATTATGATTTATAACTTGAGTAATAATAATTGGATATTTATTATTTTTCATCCTTGACATTGGGGCTGTAAATAATGTAAATTACTATTAAAGGTATAATTATTTGTATTAATTTAACATTACATAAAATATATAACTATAAAAAGGGATTGATTTATATGACTTCTATTGGTATTTGTATGGGTGCATCTAATATTAAAGTTGTTAAAACTAAAAGAAATAGCGAAGAATTTAAAATAAGTGAATATCTTACAAACCCACATGAAGGAAATGCAAAAGGAACCTTGAAAGAGATTTTGAATGAATTTGAGATTAATGAAGAGGTCAATTTTGCTGTTACTGGAAGAAAATTTAAAGATTTTGTTAATTTACCTTCGTTATCAGAACCAGAGGCCACTGAACTAGCTTATCATAATTTAAAAGATGAATATGGTGAAGTAGAGGCCATCGTAAGTGCTGGTGGAGAGACTTTTATGGCTTATGAGTTGGATAAAGAAGGTAAAATTGCTGATGTACATAGTGGTAATAAATGTGCTTCAGGTACCGGCGAATTTTTCTTGCAGCAGATAAAAAGAATGGATTTATCACTAGAAAAAGCCTTAGATATAGCAAAAATAGATCAACCCTACCATGTTTCAGGCAGATGTTCTGTTTTTTGTAAAAGTGATTGTACACATGCCTTAAATAAAGGTGAAGATAAAGGAAGAATTGTAGCTGGTTTATGTAGTATGATGGCTGATAAAATAATGGAGTTACTATCTAATTTTCATCCTGAAAGTGTAATGGTAGTTGGTGGTACTAGCCGAAATCATGTTATGATCGAATTCCTTAAAAAGAGAATAGGTAAAGTTATAGTGCCTGAAGAAGCAGAATACTTTGAAGCATTAGGAGCTTCTTTATGGAGTGAAAAGCACGGTGTTAGTTTAAATAAGAGTAATTTATATGATAAAGAAAGTAGTTCATTTGATTTCTTACCTGCTCTGAAAGAATATAAAGAACAAGTTACTTTCCATGATATTCAAAGAGGTGAAATTAGTTCTGGAGATAGATGTATCTTAGGAGTAGATGTGGGTTCTACAACCACCAAAGCAGTACTTATGCGTGAAAAAGATAACGCTTTACTAGAGTCGGTTTATCTTAGAACAAGTGGTGATCCGGTAGCAGCAGCGCGAAATTGTTATAGCAGATTATTAAAAGAGGTTGGACAACATGATATAAATATAGTAGGACTTGGTGTGACAGGTTCAGGACGTCAAATTGTTGGTTTACATGCTTTAACCGATTCTATACATAATGAAATTATGGCTCATGCAAAAGCGGCTGTCTTTTTTGATGAAGAGGTTGACACAATTTTTGAAATTGGCGGCCAGGATGCAAAATATACTTATATAGTTAATCAAGTTCCTACTGATTATGCAATGAATGAAGCATGTTCAGCTGGAACTGGTTCCTTTTTAGAAGAAGCAGCTCATGAATCATTTAACATTGAAATGACAGAAATAGAGGATATTGCATTAAAAGGAAAAAACCCGCCTAATTTTAATGACCAATGTTCTGCATTTATAAGCAGTGATATTAAAAGTGCAATTCAAGAAGGTATTGAGATAGAAGATATCTGTGCTGGATTAGTATATTCAATATGTTTAAATTATACTAATCGCGTTAAAGGGAACAGACCGGTAGGTGAAAAGGTCTTTATGCAAGGAGGAGTCTGTTATAATCGGGCTGTTCCTATTGCAATGGCGGCATTAACAGATAAAGAGATTATTGTGCCTCCTGAACCTGGCTTAATGGGCGCTTTTGGTGAAGCACTAATGGTTAAAGAACATCTAAAATTAGGACTTACTGAAGAAAAAGAATTTAGTTTAAATGAATTAGCTAATAGGGAAATTACTTATCATGAACCCTTTGTTTGTCAAGGTGGAAAAGAAGATTGTGACAGGCAATGTGAGATTAATGTTATGGAAATAAAAAATGAAAAATATCCTTTTGGTGGAGCCTGTAATAAGTATGTGAATTTATCTCATGATGTAGATTATGATGTTAGAAAACTAGATCTCATTAATAAAAGAGAGAACATGGTTTTTAAAGAATATTTTTCAAAACCGGATGCTGAAAATTATAAGGGCAAGATTGGAATGAACCGATCTTTAGCAATTAGCTCTCTATTACCTCTTTATTCAGAATTTTTTGCTGAACTGGGCTTAGAGATTGTTTTACCGGATAAAGTCTTAGAAGAGGGCATTCAACAAGAAACAGCCGCCTTCTGTCATCCAGTAGAGATTAGCCATGGTTATATGTATGATTTAATTTCTAATTATAATTATGACTATATATTTCTACCACATATAAAAGGACTTTATGTTGAAAATGGTGCAGAAGAAAGTATGCTTTGTCCAATGGCTCAGGCTGAACCATATTATTTAAGCTCTGTATGGCCTGAACTTAAAGGAGATAATGTTTTTTCACCTGTTTTAAGTTTTAAAGATGGATATGAGTCTGCAACTTCTAAGTTTGTAAAAATTGGAAAGGAACTTGGTTTTTCTGAGAAAAAAGCTAAAGAAGCATATAAAAAGGCAATTAAACACCAAATGGATTTCGAAAATAATTTAAAAGAGATGGGAAAAGAAGTATTAGAATATCTAAAAGAAAATCCTTCTGAAAAAGCAGTAGTTCTTTTTGGGAGACCTTATAATGCTTTTGTTTCTGAAGCAAACATGGGTATTCCTCATAAATTTGCATCAAGGGGCGAACTTATTTTATCTTTTGATATGTTGCCGATTGATGATATTGATGTTTTTGATAAAATGTATTGGTCTATGGGCCAAAAAATAATGAAAGGTGCTGATTTTGTTAGTGAGCACCCGTCATTGTTTGGAGCATACATTACTAACTTTAGCTGTGGGCCAGATTCATTTTTAATTAATTATTTTCGGGATGAAAACGGTAGTAAACCGTCGTTAACTTTAGAATTAGATAGTCACACAGCAGATGCAGGTTTAAATACAAGGATAGAAGCCTTTCTAGATGTAGTAGACAGTTACAGAAAATTACAAGAAGAGGATTCACTACCTGAGGGTGAAGAAAGTAATTATAGAAAAGCAGATATAGACTATGAAAATGACGTAGAGTTTATTGATTCTTCTGGTGATAGATATTCATTATATGATGATAAAGTAAAAGTACTTATTCCTTCAATGGGAGGATTAACTAGTAAAGCTTTTGCTACTGCTTTTAGATATTGTGGGATAAATGCAATAGCATGTGATCCACCGGGTAAAGAAGAACTTAAATATGGTAGAGCTAATTCAACTTCAAAAGAGTGTTTACCTTTACAGTTAACTCTAGGAAGTTTATTAAAGTATCTAGATGAAAGAGAAAACGATGATGAGCTATTAGTATACTTTATGCCTGAAGCTTCCGGACCCTGTCGTTTTGGTCAATACAATGTATTAATAAATAATTTAATAGAAGAAAAAGAAATTGAAGATGTCGCATTATTAACGTTGACTGCTGATAATAGTTATGCTGGTATGGGAAGAGATTTTACTTTAAGAGGTTGGCAATCTGTAATAGTTGCTGATGTTCTTGAAGATATATATAGTACAATAATAACTCTTGCTGTAGATGAGGAACAAGCTTTAGAGATCTTTGAAAAAAGTAAAAATAAGATTTTCAATATTTTAGAAAATGATTCCTGGTTTAAAGTTAAAGATGTTCTAAAAGAAGAAGCTAATAAACTTTCAAGTATTGAATTAAAAGAAAATTACGAAGATGCAAAAAAAATTGCACTCACTGGAGAAATATATGTTAGAAGCGATGAATTTTCACGCCGTCATTTAGTAGAAAAATTAGCTGAAAAAGATATTGTCACAAAAGTAGCACCAAATAATGAATGGTTATATTATGTTGATTATCTTTTAGAAAATGGAATCAACAAACCTGAGCCAGGTTTTATACAGAAATTCAAACATAGAGTTAAAGGGTTTTTCCAGCGCCGTATTGATAAAACAATCAAAGATATTATGTCAGAATCAGGACTATGTGAATACAAACTGACAGATATAGATGAAGTAATTGAATCTGCTGATGGAATAATATCACCCGAATTAACTGGAGAAGCTGTTTTAACTATTGGTGGAACAGTTGATGAAATAATTGATGATGTAGATGGAGTAATCATAATTGGGCCCTTTGGTTGTATGCCACATAGGGTAGCTGAATCAATTTTAAATTCTTCTTTAGAAAAACAGAAAAGAAAGAATATAAAAAATAAAGAAAGTGAAGAAATTTTAGATAAGTTTTCATCTTTACCATTTTTAGCTATTGAAGTTGATGGAAGTGTGTTTACTCAAGTAATTGAGGCAAGAATTGAGTCATTTAGTTTACAGGTGGAAAGAGTCAATGAATATAAAAAAGAGTTAAAAGAAGAGTCTTATATATAATATTATTATATGCACCTTGATTTTAAAATAGAGTTAGGCATTTGTATATGGTTTCCTCTTTGTTTAAAGTATAAAAGATTTTATATAGAATAGAGGGGAAACCATATTTAAATTTTCATATTATTTGAGAGATATTGTTTAAAATATTTGTTAATATATATAAAGGTTGGTATAATATATTTAAATCATAAAACAAAAAGGAAGATAAGTATGGAAATACAAAACATAGAATGGAAAAAACCTTTAATATTTTCTCTTGTTTTTTTAAGTATAGTATTTTCTCTTAAAATCTTTATATTTACTCTTACCCCATTTTTTCTGGCGTTATTAGTATCTATAATAATAGATAAGCCTGTTTGTGTATTATCTAAAAAGATACCACGTAATTTGGCAGTATTGATAATGATTTTGTTAGTTATTACAATAATGATTTTGTTATCTTTTTTACTGATTACTAATACAGTTTATGAGTTAATATATCTATCAAGATATTTACCTGAATACCGAGATATAATATCTGAATTTATTGATGATGCGTTAGTAAGACAGCAGGAACTTTTTGATAGAATGCCCGATGCAGTTACAAATATTTTAACTAGAATTTTAGATAACATCTATCAAAGAGGAGAGTCCCTTGTTTCAAGTATGATAGATTGGACACTAAATATTACCTTTTATATTCCGGGTTATATTGTAATTTTATTATTTACTATTATCACGACATTCTTTATCAGTAAAGATAAAGATATTATTCTAAAATATCTTAGAACTAAGCAAAAGGTAGCTGATATTTTAGATTCCAATATGATCCAGGATATTTTTAGTTATCTTAAAGTTCAATTATTGATTATAACAAACACAACTGTTTTGACAGGTATTACCTTTTCAATTTTAAATTACCCCTATATTATTTTAATTGCTATTATTAGTGGTATTTTAGATTTGATACCCGTGATTGGACCAGGGATAATTTTATGGCCCCTTATTATATATAATATTGCTATGAATAACATACAAAAGGCTGTTATTTTATTTGTCTTGTATGTAATTTTGATTGGAGCTAGATATTTCTTTGAAAGCAAAGTGCTTGGTAAAAATATTGGAGTTCACCCTATTTTACTACTATTAGGAATTTATGTGGGCTTAATTACTATGGGATTACAGGGAATAATTTTAGCTCCTTTATCTATAATATTTTTCAAAGCCTTTTGGCGAACAGGATTATTATCAAAAGAATAAAATTATATAATAATAAAAATATTCTGATCCCAAATGGTCTATTTAATAACCATTTGGGATTTTATATATTTAACCATATAAAAATACAAAAAGGTGATTTTTTGAAATTGTAGAACTAATAAAATAAGTTAATATGCTGACCCATTTGAAAAAAGAATGGAACAGTAAATTAAAGAAAGAAAAATTAAGAAAAACTAAACATCACAGTTTAATTCAAAAAATATAGAAAAGAAGAGTGGATTAATTAAATATTTCTATAAACTAATTACAATAGGAGTGAGTTGGGATGAAGATAAGTGAATTTTCTAATAAATATAATGTTAGTAATGATACAGTAAGGTATTATATGAAATTAAATTTAATAGTACCTCAAAAAAAGGGAGGACATTATATATTTGATAAGGACTGTGAGAAAGAAATAAAAGAAATCTTGAGATTGAAAGATATGGGTTTTACCTTACAGGAGATAAAAAAGATTTTTTATTTTAAAAGAATAGGTAAGTTGACTTCTTTTCAGCGCAACAACTATTATCAAAGTTTATATAAAGAAAAAATACAAGAGATTAAAGAAGAAATCAAGCAACTACAGTCAGCCAAAGTTGAATTAAAAGAAAAAATAGAGGACTTACAAAAAGAGAACTATGATAATAAAATTACAATGGGGATTGGATTAGATTCATTATCTTTATTTGCCTGTCCAGACTGTAAAAATGAGTTGGCTCTTTCGGCAGAGAAAGTAATAGAAAATAATATAATAGAGGGTACTTTAAGCTGCAGTTGTGGGGTTAGTTTAAAAATTAAAAAAGGTATCTTATATAGTAATAATGTAAAAAGAGATAAATATATATCAGAGATAAATGAAATAGAAAGTGAACATATTGAGGATTATATTAAGACTACTGATCCTGATTTTATGGATGAATCGTATCAAAGTATGGATTGGCTAAAACAGGAAATGGATAAATTAGATTTAAAAGATAAAATAATATTAGAGCCAGGAACAGGTTATGGATATTTTCTAAGACAAATTTATAATGAACTACCTAAGTCTGCATACTATATTTGTATCGATAACAAACCTCATTTGAACAGATATCTAAAACGGATATTGGAAATGACGGGAAAAAAGTCTAATATAATATTTATTACTGCTGATTTACCAAAGTTACCAATCAAAGATAAAATAATAGATGTTTTAGTTGATTTTACTGGAACCTCTGTTTATTGTTTTGAAAACGAAAAATTTTTACCATCCCAACTAGATAGATATTTAAAAGAAGAAATTATCATGTTAGCTACATTTATAATATATCGTAAATTTGGTTCTAAAAATGAAATAGATAGATCTTTTAGAAAGAACTTTATCTATAGGGAAGTTAAAAATATGTTAATAGATCAAGGTTTGGAAATTATATTAGAATACAAATCCAAATCTCAAAAGATAAAAGAAAGTATGGGAAAATATGAAGATTTTGCGAAACCAGGTGATGAAATTCATTCATATCAAGTAAAAGCTAGAAGGTGGAGTTAACTCCAACCTTTTGTTTTTAAAGATATAAATAAGTTAAAAAAGTACTTGTAATAGAGTATACTCTATAAGATATATTATAATTAAATATATAATTGGAGTGAGAAAAATGGAAAATACCTGGTTAGAAAATTATATTCTTTTAATGTTGAGGTTGGACAAAATTTTTAAGAAAGACGAGAATTTTTACGTTGATGCTTATATTGGTCCAGAAAAATTAAAAGATTTGGTTGAAAAAGAAAAATTCAAAAAAGAAATAGAATTAATAAAAGATTTAGTTAACCTTTTAAGTAAATTAAAGACCTTAGATTTTAAGGAAACGAGAACATCTTATCTTAAAAAGCAATTAGAAGCTGTAAAGATGATATTACGTATCTTGAATGGAGATAAAGCAACTTTAAAAGAACAAGTAGAGTCTATTTTAGATATTGATTTTAAATGGGTTGATGAAACTAATTTTGAAAGAGGACTTGCATATTTTAAGCAGGGATTACCTGGAAAAGGGGATCTAATCAATAGATATGGTGAGTGGACAAAACGCAATATGTATTCTTTTAAGAACAGTCAACAAAAATATGATTATTTAAAATTTATTATAGATGAAATGCGAAATAGAAGTAAAAATATAATAGAATTGCCGGAAAATGAAGACGTTAATTTAGAAATTGTTACTGATAAAAGATATGGTGCTTCTACTCGTTATTTAGGCAACTTGGTTTCATTGGTAGAAATAAATGATGATATTCCCTTTAATTTTTATCAGATGTTACCTTTAATTACTCATGAACTTTATCCTGGCCATCATGCAGAGTTTTGTTTAAAAGAAAGTTATTTAGTTAAAGAAAAAAATTACTTTGAAAATAATATTTTTCTACTTACTTCTCCACAATTGGTAATTAGTGAAGGGATAGGAGAAGTTGCCTTTGATATGATTTTTACTCCTCAACAAGCTGCTGAATGGATGGATGAAAACATTTATAAAAAGTATAATATTAAAACAGATGATATTGATTTGGTTTCTTTAATAAAAGCATCTAGATTGAATTCACTTGATCAATTATCGAGCAATGCATCTATTTTGATGAATGAGGGAAGAGATGAAAAAGAAATAAAAGATTATATTCAAAAATATACCCTTCAACCTGAATATATGTTAGATCATGTAATTAAAAACCTAAAAAGCTCTCCCTTGCAAAAAGTATATTCATTTACTTATTACCACGGAAAACAAATTGTTCAAAATTATCTCAATGAAAAAGAGGATAAAGCGAAGGCTTTAAATCATTTAATGAAAAAACAAGTATATCCTTCACAAATCAAATAATATTATAAAAAACAAAAAAGGGTATAAAAGGGTGGAGTTTACTCCATCTTTTTTGTTTTTAAGCACAAAAATATTGCAAATTTATTCTTGTCATAGAGTTCCCTCTATTTAGTATACTAAGTTTAGTATTGAATGGAGGGAAATAAAAAATGGAAAAAAGTAATATTGTTGAAAAAGAAAAATTAAATCTGGTTTTGTTTTTATCAGGTAAATCAGTCTCATTATTTGGTTCAGCTATTTATACTTTTGTAATGGGGATATATTTATTAAGACTAACCGGTTCGGGACTTACTTTTGCCACCAATATAGCATTATATACCTTGCCTATTGTGTTAATAAATCCTTTTGCAGGTGTTTTAGCTGATAAAATGAATAAAAAGATAATGGTAGTTGGTTCTGATTTTATTAATGGACTATTTTTATTGGGAGTATATTTTTTAGCATTAAGTATTGGTATAAGTACAGTTTTAGTATATATTAGTACTTTTTTGATGACAGTATTTTCTGTTTTTTTTAATATTGGGATAGAATCAGCTAAACCAAATTTAGTTTCTTCTAAAAATTTAGTGAAAATAAATTCTTATGCTAGGATTATAGAGTCGATATCATATTTAATTGGACCTGTGGTTGGGGGCTTAATATATTCAACTATCGATACTAAGTTATTTATTCTTTTAAATGGGATCTCTTTTTTATTAGCAGCTGTATTGGAATTTTTTATAAATTATAAATTCAATCTTAGAAAAAAAGAAAAAGTACTTAAAAATGATAGTATAGATACAGTATGGACAAAGTTAATAGAAGGTTTTAAATATATATTTGAAAGGCCAAATTTAACAGCGATCATTTATATTTTCATTGCACTTAATTTCTTTTTTAATTTTACAGTCATTGTACCTTTACCTTATATATTAAACACAGTTTGGGAAGTAAATTCTACAGTTTATGGGATTGTTCAGAGCGGTTTACCAATTGGAATGATTACAGGTGCTTTATTAGTTAATAAAATTCTAAATAAGATTAGTTATGATAAATTATTAAAAAGAATTAATTTTTATTCAGGATTAGGTGTTTTGATGTTTGGGCTGCCATTATTAATTTTCAAAGATGTTCCGAGTACTATTTTTATCATTTTTTATTATACACCATTAATGATTTTAGGGGGGATTGTAGTTTCTTGGATAGATATTCCAGCCAGTGTATTACTACAAAAAGTAGTACCAGAAAATATTTTGGGCAGAGTGATTAGTGTTAAATTAAGTATAATAAAATTAATTGTTCCTATTACATTAATGATTTCAGGTTATTTTTTAGAGATGATTTCTCCTTTTAATATAATAATGATTGGTTCTTTAGTATTTTTATCATTTAATATTTGGTTTTTTATATTAAGAAATAAGCGTGAATATTCTAAGCTAAGTGAAATAAAATTGTTAGAGAAACTTTAATAGGATTTATAATTAATCAGTTTGATTTGACAATGTTACCTATTTTCTTTAAACTAGTTATGTGGTTCAATTTGTAAAGGAGGGAAATGTAATGTATAGTGACGATACTGATGAAAAATATAGTAGTGAAGAATATAATTATTTAAATTTATTGAAGAAATTTTATAAACATTATATTAGTGATAGAAAATATAAATATTTTTCTGTCCAATTTTTACATTTTATTGGAGCATTATTAGCTTTAGTACCTCCATTAATTATTAGAGAAATAATTGATGAAGCAATTCCAAGCAAGAATTTAAGGAACATTATAGTTTTAGTTATGTTTGGATTTGGGGTTTATTTAGTTACTAATATTATAAGATATTTAAGAGTATATTATGGACATAAATATGCTCAATATATTACTCGAGATATGCGTAATGATTTATATAATCATTATCAAAATCTTTCTATGAATTTTCATGATAATAAAAAGACTGGTGAATTAATGTCCAGAATTATCGATGATCTAAATCGCTTACAGGAATTTGCACACCATGGTCCTGAAGCTGTAATAAATTCTATGGTTATAATTATAGGTACTATAGTTATTTTATTTACGATGAGTGTAAAGTTAGCCTTAGTTAGTTTAATATTTACACCTTTTTTAATGTTGTTTGTTTACTTCTTTATGAAAAAAATGCATAAGGCTTTTCGTAAAACAAGAGAAAACAAAGCAAATATGAACGATAAATTAGAAGATAATTTGGCAGGTATAAAGGTAATTAAAGCTTTTAATAATGAAAAATATGAGATGGATAATTTTTCAGAAAAAAATACTGCCCATGCTAAAGCAAGGATGAAAGCTATTAAATATATTAGTATCTTGATGCCGGGTTCCCGCATGTTAAATGTGATAGGCTTATTGGCTGTGTTAGGCTATGGGGGTTACTTAACGTCAATAGAAGTAATAACAGTTGGAACAATTGTTGCTTTCTATAACTATCTTGAGCGCTTTAGAGAACCTCTTTTAAGATTAGTTCAAAGATCACAGGGGTTAAGTAGATTTTTTGCAAGTATAGAAAGATTTTT
The DNA here is from genome assembly GCA_913055675.1 of uncultured Halanaerobiales bacterium. Taxonomy (GTDB): domain Bacteria; phylum Bacillota; class Halanaerobiia; order Halanaerobiales; family M55B127; genus M55B127. The sequence continues at coordinate 10,226 of CAJXKY010000008.1, read as the reverse complement.
TAATCATATAGATATAAAACCAGAAATAAAGAGTCAACCGGGTAAATTAGAAGCAAAAGATTTAAAAGGTGAGGTAGAATTTAATGATGTATACTTTTCCTATGGGGATGAAGAGGTACTAAAAGGTATTAATTTAAAGGCTGATAAAGATCAAACTATTGCTCTTGTTGGACCTAGTGGAGCAGGTAAAACAACCATTGTGAGAATGCTTCTAAGACTTTATGATATTGATAGTGGTTCACTTAAAATTGATGGGCAAGATATCCATAAATATATAATTGATCAATTAAGAGATTCTATGGCAATGGTTATGCAAGAAGACTTCCTTTTTTCTACTTCGGTGGCAGAAAATATTGCTTATGGTAAACCAAATGCCAGTAGGGAAGAGATTATTGAAAGTGCAAAAAAAGCTAATGCTCATCAATTTATCACAGGACAACTATCTGATGGTTATAATACTCAGGTTGGACAAAGAGGAGTTAAATTATCAGGTGGACAAAGACAGAGAATTTCAATTGCAAGAGCATTTTTAAAAGATCCGCGGATTTTAATTCTTGATGAAGCCACTTCCTCAGTAGACCTTGAGACAGAAGAATTAATACAGGAAGCCGTTAATGAAGTTACTCAAAACAGAACAACTTTCATTATAGCCCATAGACTTTCAACTATCATAAATGCGGATAAAATCTTATTCATTCAAAACGGACGTTTAATAGAAAAAGGTAAACATGAAGAATTAATAGAAAAAAATTCCCATTATAAAGAATTTTATTCAAAGCAATTTCAATCAGCTTAGTTTTATATAAAATGAATGTAAAATATTATCAATATTGGAGTAATAAATAGAAATCAAAATTTTGACAATTTAATTAAAATACTTGATATAAACGGATGCTTGGTTTCGATATTCTACAGGAACCTTGCATCCTTTTTTAGTTCCTCAATAATTTTCCTTATATGTTTTTCATTAAATTTATGGCGGGAAATTTTTTCAAGTTCATAATCTTTAAACTCTTTACCATATATCAATAATTTATTATATATGAATAAATATTATATAAATAACCGTTATACAACTAAATTTTAGTTATATATGATTAAATATAAAATTATTTTATTAATACTAGCAGGAATAATCAAATATTTAAATAATATTTATAATATACCTTCGAGTCTTTGAGCCTAAGAAAAAATATGAAAATTTTATGGTGAATTGACCAATGGGCTAAAGTAGAAATACTTTAACCTCCCGTGTTTGGAAAGAAGATAAACTTTAAAGGAGGTAATTTTTTAATGGGAAGAATACATGATTATTCTGTACTGAGGGTTGACTTAGAAACGAGAGATATCAAACGCGAAGAAATCACTGGTGAAAAAGTCAAAAACTATCTTGGTGGAAGAGGATTAGCTTCTAAAATTTTATATGATGAGCTATCACCAGAAGTAGATCCTTTAAGCTCAGAAAACAAGTTAATTTATGCAACTGGTTTGTTAACTGGAACTGCTGCTTCAACTGGTGGAAGGTATATGGTTGTTACAAAAGGTCCTTTGACTGGAACTATTGCAAGCAGTAATTCGGGTGGATTTTTTGGTGCAGAATTAAGATTCAGCGGCAATGATATTATAATTTTTGAAGGAAAGGCAGAAAAGCCAGTATATTTATCAATTAATGGAGATCAAATTGAATTAAAAGATGCTTCACATGTATGGGGTAAAGAAGTACCAGAAACTACTGATAAATTAATAGAAGAATTTGGTGATGATCGTGCAAGAGTAAGTTGTATTGGGCCAGCAGGTGAAAAAGAAGTAATGTTTGCTTCTATAATGAATGAAAAAAACAGAGCAGCTGGTAGAACCGGAGTAGGAGCTGTGATGGGTTCCAAAAATCTTAAAGCAGTTATAGTAAAGGCTTCTGAAAAGCAGGTTAAATATAATAAAGAAGAAGCTATGAAAGTTGTAAAAAAACAAACAAAAATGTTAAAGGAAGATGGAGTAACAGGGGAAGGGTTACCTTCTTTAGGTACAAAGGTTTTAGATAATATTATAAATTCAAATGGGTTATACCCTACTAAAAACTTTCAGTTTGGTACTTTTGAAAGTACAGAGGAAGTTGCGGGAGAAGCGTTAGTAGAAAAAGGTTACTTACAGTCCAACAAGGGTTGTTATGGCTGTCCTATTCGATGTGGTAGGGATGTTAAACTACCTAATGGAAGAAGTGGTGAAGGTCCGGAATACGAAACAGGTTGGGCCTTTGGTGCCGACTGTGGCGTTGATGATTTAAATGCAATTACTGAAGCTAATTTTTTGTGCAATGAATTAGGATTAGATACCATCAGTGCTGGAACCACAATTGCTGCTGCAATGGAATTATATGAAAAAGGATTTATAGATCAAGAAGAGTTAGATAATGGTCCCGAACTCAATTTTGGTTCTTCAGAAGCAATTGTATATTACACTAAACAAATGGGGCTGCGTGAAGGATTTGGAGATAAATTAGCGATGGGATCATATCGATTAGCAGAATCTTATGGACATCCTGAAATTTCAATGACAGTAAAAAGACAAGAATTACCTGCTTATGATCCAAGAGGGGTACAGGGCCATGGACTACAATATGCTACTTCAAATAGAGGTGGCTGCCACGTAAGGGGCTATATGATTTCCCCTGAAATAATTGGTGCTCCTGAAAAATTGGACCCTCAGGAACTCGAAGGAAAACCAGAGTGGGTTAAAATTTTTCAAGATTTAACTGCAGTAATTGATTCTGTAGGTATGTGTCTATTTACATCTTTTGCATTGGGATTAGATGATTATCGTGAGATAGTGAATGCCGCTACAGGTTTTGATTATAGTTCAGAAGAATTACTACAAACTGGGGAAAGAATATATAATTTAGAAAGACAATTTAATATAGAGGCTGGAATCACCCCTGATGAAGATAGATTACCTAAAAGATTTACAGAAGTACCTCTTCCTGATGGGCCTCAAAAGGGTGAAGTTTCCAGATATAAAGAGTTATTACCAAAATATTATAAAATTCGCGGCTGGTCCGAAGATGGTTATGTCAGTGATAGTAAAAAAGAAGAATTAGGAATATAAATTAAATTATTTATAATATTCAGTGGAGTCGGAGATAATAATCCGACTCCAAACTGTTATCAAGTAATTTCTAGTTACCTAAGTAATTTTTGAATACTTTTAAAAGAGGGTGTACTATGGGATTTTCAATAAATAATCCGCAATTTTGGCGTACTGAGGGTATTAATGAAGATGAAATTAAAGACTATGAAATAGAGGTAGATGAAAATGGTAATATAAAATTACCTGATTTAATTAGAGATAAATTGAAGCTCGAAAATGGTACAATGTTAAAATTGAAGTTTAGTAATAATAAAATAAATATAAAAAGAGCAGATCCTAATTTATCCAAAGTATATATCGAACCTACTACGGATTGTAATTTAGACTGTAAAACATGTGTTAGACATGCCTGGGATGAAAAAATAGATAGTATGAAATTTAGCAAATACGAAAAAATTATTGATGATTTACAAAAATTCAATAGTATAAAAAGAATTAGTTTATGGGGGATTGGAGAACCTCTTTACCATCCTGATATAGTAAAGATGCTTCAAATGGCTAAAAGTTTAAATGTAAAAACTCAAATAATAACAAACGGATTATTATTAGATGAAGCGATGTCAAAAAATCTTTTGAAAGCAGATTTAGATAGTCTTATTGTATCTATTGATGGAACTTCACTAGAAACAATGTCAGATATTAGGTCTGGAGCTGATCTAAATAAAGTTATAAAAAATATAAAAAAATTTAATTACTTGAAAAAAAACAAAGTAAAAACTAATACAGAGATTGGAATTGAATTTGTTGTAATGAAATCAAATGTTAATGAATTAAAGGATTTAAGAAAAAAAGCTTTTGAATTAGGAGCTTCGTTCATATTTTTGACAAATCTTTTACCTTATACTGAAGCAATGACAAATGAAATTCTTTATTCAGATAGTATTAGTCGTTCCAAACCAAAAAATAGAACTCCTCTAAGACCAGAAGTATATTTACCTCCAACTGATCTCGAGGAGAAAACGATTAAATCTATTTCAAAGATTATGGGCAAGACAAGTTCAGTTAGTACTGAACAAATATCTTTTGATTCACATAGAGGATATTGTAAATTTGTACAGGAAGGTAGTGTTTCGATTAATTGGAAAGGGGAAATTAGCCCTTGCATACCATTAATGCATAGTTATAATTATTATATAAGAGAAAGGAAAAAATATATTGAAGAATATCATTTGGGAAATATAAACAATAAAACTATTCATCAAATCTGGTACAGTGATGAATTTAAAAATTTCAGGAAAAACGTCATAGAATTTCCTTTTTCTGAATGTACTCAGTGTTCGGGCTGTAATTTATCTAAAACAAATAAAGAAGATTGTCATGGCAATGAGTTTCCGGTATGTGGTGACTGTTTATGGGCAAAAGGTGTTATTCAATGCCCTTAAAAATTTATGTACATAATATTGTATTTAGCAGGATACCTACTAGAATTCTATAACTTATATAATATACGATTGATTCTTTTAGACAAAGAAAAGGAAATGATTATTTTAGGGTAGTAGATATTAATAAAAATAACTGTTTTGGAGTTGTATGTGATATGAAAATTGAAGTTAAATTTTATTCTTTGTTTAGATTGAATTTGAAATCTTCAGGTATTGAATATGATATTGATGGTGCTATAATTTTACAGGAATTAATAGATAAGCTAGATGAAGATTTTGAAGGATACTTTAGTGAAAAATTATTAGATTCCGGGGAGATAAGAACTGGCTCGATTATTTTATTAAATGGTAAAAATGTTTTACATCTAGATAAGTTAAACACAAAAATTAATGATGGGGATATAGTAACTCTATTTCCTCCTTCTGCTGGAGGTTAAAGTATGAAAGATTACTTACAAAGACAAGTTGAAATATTTACTAAAGAAGAAAATAAAAAAATAGAAGAATTGAATGTCATGATTGCAGGAGCCGGGGGTTTAGGTACCAATCAAGCACAACAATTAATAAGAATGGGCATAAATAAGATATATCTTTATGATAATGATATTGTAGAACTAACAAATCTCAATAGGCAACTTTTTTATGGAAAAAAAGATTTAGGTAAAAGCAAGGTAGAGTGTGCAAAAAATCATTTAGATAACTTTGGTTTAGATACTGAAATAGTTCCAGTAGAGGAGACAATAGATATTAATATAGAGGTTCCTAATGATATACATTTGATATTTGATGCACTTGATAATTTTAAAACTAGGTTTGTTTTAGAAGATTTAGCTTTAGAGGCTGAGATTCCATTTATCCATGGAGGAATAGAAAGTTGGTATGGTCAAGTTGCTGTAATTATTCCCGAGGAAACTACAAGATTAAAGGATGTTTTTTCTGGTGCTGATAAAAAAGAAGGAACTCCTTCGATAATTTCTCCAGCCGTTTCTGTCATTGCTTCTATACAAGTTTTAGAAGGAATTAAAGTATATTTAAATAAAGAAAATATTTTAAAAAACAAATTATTACTTGTAGATTTAGATGCCTGTAGTGTTGAAAAAGTTAATATAAAAAGCACTTAATTTTTTTCATTGCATCTTAAAAACTGTGATGTTATTCTTTTGTTTTTTAGAGAGGGGGGTTAAGATAACTTGACCTTTTTTAAAGAAATTTCTGAATGGATTGAAAAAAATAATAAAGATGATTATAATACTGATCCTAATAATTGGTATAAGTGGTGGATGCCATTAGTAGCCTTTGGGGCTTTCATCTGGTTTGTAGTTAGAGTAATTCCAAAACCAAGTAGGATAAGATACCCCTGTCAACGGGCAGCTGCTCCACTTGCTATGGGTTTTATAGTATGGATTATCGGCTTTTTTGGTATGAGTTTTTCAATTAGAGGTATAATGAAAAATATAAAAAGTAGAAATTATCTTTCTTTAATACTATTGTTATTAATATTTATTGCTGCTTCTGGGTTATATATTTCAACAAGTTACTACGAACCAGCTACAGCAAATAATATAAATCCAATAGGGGAAGGTCAAGGTATTAATCCTGGACGAGTAGTCTGGAATTATAATCCTGAGGCTACCAATTGGGATGGTAACAGTAATTACTGGTGGAATAGTGAAAATACTGATTATATTAAAGTTAAAAATATGTTTAATACCTCTATTATACATCTAACTGATGCCGGTAATATTGAAAAAGCATGGCATCAAATATTTACACATTTTAACAGTACTTATAGAAATACTAGCCGCGGTTTTCAACAAGGAGAATTAATCGCTGTTAAGTTAAATTTGAATACTCATAGTAGTTATACTGAAAGAAGCAATGAAATAAACATATCACCTCAAGTTGTACTATCATTGGTTGAAAGTCTTGTTAATAATGCTAACGTTAAGGCTTCAAATATTATTTTATTTGATGCTTCTCGGCCTTTGGGTGATTATTTATATGATGTTATTTATGATAAATATCCGGAAGTAAGATTTGTAGATAACAAAGGTGGTCAGGGTAGGCAAAAAGTTAAAGTTGATCAAAAGTCAGCAATTTATTATCAAGGAATAGATTACAATAAAATAGATCGTTTACCTAAATCAGTGACAAATGCTGACTATTTAATAAATATTGCAAATCTTAAAAAGCACAGTCTTGCAGGAGTTACTTTAACAGCAAAAAATCATTTTGGTACTATTTATAGTGGCCATTATAATAGTTGGACTCCCATGCATTTGCATGATGGGGTTAGTGCTAGAAATAGGACAGAGAAATTAGGAAATCCATTAGTTAATTTAATAGGTCATGAACAAATAGGGCAAAAAACATTATTATATATAATTGATGGTTTATATGGTGGTATGAATCAACAGTCTGTTGAACCTTATCGTTGGAAAATGGAACCATTTAATGGCAGCTGGTCTTCAAGTTTATTTATATCTCAGGATCCGATTGCAATTGATTCGGTCGCCTTTGATTTTTTAAAAACGGAAACCGATCTATTACCATATTCTGATAATTATTTACATGAAGGTGCTTTAGCTGATAATCCTTCATCAGGGGTTAAGTATGATCCAGAAAATGATGGTAATATGTTAAAAAGTTTGGGAGTACATGAACACTGGAATAACAAGGAAGAAAAATTTTATAATAAAAATATTGATTCTGATGATAAAGGGATAGAATTAATCAAAATAAATAATTGATTTAACATTATATAAAAATTTAAACAGATTTAAAAAAAAGCCCCGGGAAAGGGGCTTTTTAGTGGGATGATTTAAAAATCTTCAATTACTCTGATTACGCTTTCTATGGATTTTACATTATTTAAGGTTTTTAATTCCTTAAGAGAGTTATTCAGATTTTCTTCTCTTACAGGGTGTGTAACTAAATCTAAAGGTACAACTGGTGATAGTCTATGTTTTTGTAAAACTGAAGCTAGACTCACCTGATTATTTCCTAAAATTTCTGTTACTTCTGACATCACACCCGGTTTATCATTAACTAATACTCTTAAGTAAAATAGGTTTTTTATTTCATCAATATCAATAACCATGTGTTTTAAAGTTGATTCATTTGAATATATATTTGGTCTATTATAATGAATATCTTTAGCGGTTTGTATAATATCTGCTACTACTGCACTACCAGTGGGCATTTGTCCTGCGCCTTTTCCATATGACATTATGTCTCCTACTATTTCTCCATTGAGATATATAGCATTATATACTCCATTAACTAAAGCAAGAGGATGTTTTTTTGATATAAAAGCCGGATGAACTCTAATATCTATACCTTCATTTTGTTTTTTGGCAATAGCTAAAAGTTTAATAACATAACCTAATTCATCAGCTACTTTAATATCAGTTAAAGTTATATCCTCAATCCCTTCAGAATATACAGAATTAATATTCACATATGTTTCAAATGTAATAGAAGATAAAATAGCTATTTTATAAGCAGCATCCAATCCACTAATATCAGATGTTGGATCACTTTCTGCATAACCTAATTCTTGTGCCTCTTTTAAAACCTCTTTAAATTCTTTTTTCTCTTCTGTCATTTTAGTTAATATATAGTTGGTAGTTCCGTTTAAAATTCCATAGATATTGTTTATATTACTGGCTACTAATGATTCTTTTAGGGGACGAATGATTGGTATACCTCCTGCTACACTCCCTTCAAAACTAATTTGCACATTATTTTGATTGGCAGCTTTTAAAATTTCGCTACCATGTTTAGCAATAATTAATTTATTAGCAGTGATTACACTCTTGTTATTATCTATTGCTTTTTTAACATAGCTGTATGCAGGTTCCTCTCCCCCTATTAATTCCACTACTAGATCAATTTCAGGATTTTCTAAAATATTTTCAGCTTGATCGGTTAGTAACTCCTTATTTATTTCAACAGATCTTTTTTTATTTGTGTCACTTACAAGTATTTTCTCAATTTTTAATTCAGTACCAACTTTTTGTTCAATACTTTCTCTATTATCATTAATTATTTTGTATACTCCAGAACCAACAGTTCCTAAACCTAAAAGTCCAATTTTAATCATACTTTATACTCCCTTCTCAGTACTTCTTTTATACATTTTATAATTTTTAACCCATTCTGTCCAATGAATTATAGTTATTATATTTATAATTACTCTAAACTGATATATTTTTAAATTTATTAGCTATATCTTGCAACCTAGCGAGCTATTTGATATTATTACTTTAGGAATAAAGAGCAAAGAACCCACCCTTTTTTCAAATGGGTGATGAATATGCTCGGTTTTGATTTTGTCATACCATATGTAACATCAACAACCTTTTATTAAACTTAACTTTATGATTGCACCACAAAACCTAGAAATATTTATCAATGAGTATCTAATTAATTGATTAAAATAATCTTGAAATTAGTCCACTTAAACCCTCTTAATCCTTGTTATAACAGTGATTATATGATATAATTAAAATATCATACAAAACAAAAGATGTGTTTTTTGTGTGGATTAAAAATAGTTTCCAACAGATGTCTTTTGACGATATTGTAATCAATATGCCGGGTTATCTAAAAGATTTTCTTAAAGACAGCTGGGCTCATATTTTTCAATAAATAATCTTTCCTGCTATTAATGAAGATAGATTTTCTATTTTATATAGTGATAAACCATCAAGACCTAATTTGATAGTTTAAAACAACAACTATACGAAGGCCACTTGTGGATCAAATCTTACTATGTTGAAACCGTTGGCAATATCTCTAAAGAGTCTGTCAAACAGTATATCGAAAATCAAAAAGACAATTAATCTTTTTAAATTGCTATAAGAAAGGAGGTGTAAGAGCGATGAAACTAGCTGAAAATTTTATCTTCAAGCCAAATAAAACGCAACAGATTATACTTGGCTGTCTAGGATATGCAAGTGCAAGATTATATAATGTCGGCAACTATGAACGAAGAAATTACTCTAAAGACAGTGAAAAAGATTTTCCTGACTGGTATAACCAAAAGAAAGAGCTAAAAGATCATTTTTGGTATAAAAATCTACCATCACAGACAGCCCAAGAGACTTTAAAGATCCTATCAGACAATTGGAAATCCTATTTTAAATCTCTCAAAAACTATAAATCTAACCCTAACAAATATACAGGCAAACCTAAACCACCATCATATAAGCCTAAAGACGATAAATTCAATTTCCGTTTTCTTAACCACGGGTTTAAGATTATAGATAATAAATTAAGATTATCGATCCCTAAACAACTAAAGGATTATTTAAAAGATGAATACTCTATCAACCAAAAATTCTTATGGATAAAAGTGCCTAAAGAGCTTTTATCTGATGATAGAGAGCATATTTTAAATAATACTACTAGATTAGAGTTTAAACCTTTAGCCAATGACAATTATAAACTTATCCTAATTTATAAAGTCGATACACCACAAATTAAACCCGATAACGGCAATTATCTGTCTATCGATCTAGGAATTAATAACCTTGCAGCTTGTTATTCGAACAAAACCAAAGAGAGTTTTATTCTAGATGGCGGTCAATATTTAAGTATCAGTCGGTATTTTAACAAGAAGATAAAACACTTTCAATCTATCTTAAACTCACAAGACAAGCAAACTTCTAAACGATTAAAACAACTATACCAAAAACG
>CAJXKY010000007.1 GCA_913055675.1 uncultured Halanaerobiales bacterium | reverse complement strand
ATTATTTTAGGATAGGGAAGTATTAAAGGTAAAATATATTGAAAAAAACATATCAATTTAGGATAAAGTATTTTGAAAAATTACTGTTAACTTCATAGAACATGAAGAACACAGCCAACCTTTAATTAGGGCTTCTTATTTGAAAAGGAAATGGAATTCCCGAATAAATAGTAAGAGTGTGGAGTGTAATATTGGAGTTAATACAATCGAAAGATTAATAGATAATTATTGAACTGCTGTATATGAGATCCGTATTTACAGAGGGTATTAAAAAAATTTGACCTCCCGTTTTTTATTTGTTATAATGAAGCAAAATTAAGATGTTGAACAACTAAATATACTTGTTTAACATCTTAATTTATATTTTATGACCTCAGTTTAATAAAGGAGGAAATTTAATGGGGGATAATCAACCACTTTATATTCAAGTACAAAAAAGGTTAATAAAGTTAATCAAGAATGACGAATTATCCAATCCTTTACCTAATGAGAACAAACTAGCGGAAAAGATGGAAGTAAGCCGAACGACAATCCGAGAAGCGATTAGAAGTTTAGTTAATTCGGGTATTTTATACAAAAAACACGGTGTGGGAACATTTATCCGGGTAAGTAAGAAGAACATAAATGAGAATATATTCACCGGCTTAGAAGAGCTGCGGGGGATCCAAAATATAATAAGAAACATGGGTAGAAATTTAAGCTATAAAAGCCAGGATATAGATGTAGTATATGCAGATAATGTAATCGCTAATAATTTACAGATTTCTAAAGATGATGAAGTTTTAAAAGTGACGCAGACTTATCTTGCTGATGAAGTACCAGTAGTAATGGGTAAAAGTTATATTCAACCATCTATACTTGAAGAATCCTTCTTTTCTTTTGGCAAGGCAGTTATAAGAGAGTGTGAAAACGGGAAAAGTCTATTTGAAGTTTTAGAAGAAAGAACAGAGGAGAAAGTTCAACATGCCTTAGCTGAAATAGAAGCTATAAGTGCTGATGAGAATAAAGCAGAGGAATTAGGTATAGAAAAATATTGTCCTTTGATTTTATTGAAGGAGTCACATTCTAATTTGGATGGATTTCCACTTATTTATTCTAAAGATTATATAAATACCGAAGTATTCAGTATTTATCTAAAGAGAAAGCGAGGCTTTTAATAGTAGGCATAATTCCATTAGCCTGCATAAATTTGAGCTGAAAATTTTACAATATAAAAAGGGGGTGTTAATGATATGGAAAGTTGGCAATCTAAAGCGGATTATCGAGAGGAAATGGGAATTGAAAGAGAGCAGCAGTATCATATCGAGTGTACTCCCGAGGATATTGCTCCTATTGTATTAGTGCCTGGAGACCAAGGAAGAGTGGAAACAATAATTGAATATTTTGATAACCCCAAAAAAGTAGCTGATAATCGGGGACTGATAACTTATACAGGTACTTATAATAATACTCCAGTAACTGTAACTTCGACCGGGATGGGAGGTCCTTCTGCTGCAATAGTGTATGAAGAATTGATAAATATAGGGGCTAAAATTTTAGTTAGGATAGGCAGTGTAGCAGGTTTGCAGGAATATGTCAAACGAGGGGATATTGTCCTTCCTCATGCCAGTATACGAGATGATGGAGCCAGTCAGTATTATGTTCCTGATAATTATCCGGCTGCAGCTGATCCTATATTATATAATTACTTGTTCTCTAAAGCTGAGAAGAAAGACGTAGACTGTTGGTCAGGAATAAATTGGACTCATTCTGCTTTTTATTCCCGTTCAAAGGAATATTTTCAACAGTGGGCTCGAAAGCGGGTTATTTCTATGGAAATGGAAGCTTCTTGCTTGTTTACTATATCCCAGTTAAGGGGAGTTAAAAGTGCTTTTATCGGAACAGTTTATGAAAATAGATATAGGCAGTCTAAAAATGAAAAAATGGATCTATCGGTAGGAAATATAGAAAAAGAACGCATCCAAAAAGGGATCAAGACCTCAATAGAAATTGCTCTGGAGGGGGTGACTGAGACTTTTAGACAACATTAAAAATTAAAGGTGCTAGCTGATTTGACTTACTGTATAAAAACTAAGGAGGGTAAACTAATTATGAACAAAAAATTTTTATCTGCTGTAGGACTATTGATTCTCAGCTTGATGTTGATTTCTTCAGTGGCAGTAGCTGAAGAAGATTTAGAACTGGTTAGTGAACGGGGGAGCCATACGGAAGCTTGGAAGACCCTGATGGATAATTTTGAGCAAGAGACTGGAACCAGCCTTAATATAACCCAATACCCGTATTCTGATTATCGATCCCAACTTATGTTGAACTTTACGGGCGGGCAAAAGAATTATGACGTGCCGTATATTTCTATGCTGTGGTATCCGTCGTTTGCAAGAGGTGGATATTTGAAGCCGCTTAATGAAATAGTTGAGAGGAATCCCGAACTGAAAGAAGATATGCCGGGGCTGGAGAATGCATATTGGGAAGATGGGAATCTGTATTTTATTCCCTATATGAATGAATTAGGTGGTGTTCTTTATAGAAAGGATTTATTTAATGATCCAGAGGAGAAAAAGAATTTCAAAGAACAGTATGGATATGAACTACAGCCGCCAGAAACTTTACAGCAGTACAAAGATATAGCTGAATTCTTTCATCGACCTCCTGATCTTTACGGGGTAAGTCTAATGGGGCAGAGGAGTATTTTCCTTGCGACTCATTTCATGAATAGACTTTGGGCTCGCGGAGGCGAGTTACTAGATGACGACTATAAACCTGCCTTTAATAATGAAAAAGGAATAGAAGCTTTAAAAGAAGTAAAAGAAATGTTTGGATATGCAAGTGATGCTTCTAAAGCTCATGATTTTCAAGATGCTTTAACCGAGTTTACTAACGGTAAAAGTGCTATGGCTGAGCTATGGACTACAGCTATGTTCCACGCTAATGATGAAGAAAATTCAGATATTGTAGGGGATGCTTCCTTCACTGGTTTTCCTAGGCCGGAAGAAGCAAAAGATGAAAAAAGGCCAATGCTTTATATATCCTGGGGTTTTTCAGTAGCAGAGAGTACAGATAACCCAGAAGCTGCTATGGAATGGATTGAGCACGTAATTGAAAAAGAACAATTTATAGAAGCTGCTCCCAAAGGAACTATCCCTACCAGACTAAGTGCTTTAGAAGATTCCGAATTAAAGTCTGAGCTGCCTTGGATTGAGCCTTTCCAAGAAGCCTTAGAGAATGGTATACCTACTCCTATGTTTCCTCTAATTCCGGAAGGCTCTACTATAGTAAATCAAGAAATAGCTAGTTTAGTATCCTTATATTTAACTGGTGAAAAATCTGCTCAAGAAGCATTATCAGAAGCGGAGAATGCTATTTATGAAATATTAGAGGAAAACAATTATTATGAATAAATAAGTTTTCCTTTCGTTCCCTTATCTTTTAGAGGTTATATTTTAAATAATAAGGGGGTAAGGGAATGAGAGGTTGCTTATTGAATAAGCTATTAGGGCAGATAGTTAAGTTGTTAATTCGATGAAGGAGGGTCTAAAATTTTAAAAAAAGTAAGTAAAATTACTGCTGATAAATATAAATATTTAATGCCCGGTCTTGCTTATTTAGGTATAGTTTTTGCTATTCCCCTTATTTATGCTATAGGAATTACATTTTTTGATTGGAATTTATTAAGACCTGATTTAGGAATAAAATTTGTCGGATTAAAAAATTATATTGATATTTTAACAGAGGTTCAGACCTGGAATACAATTGGGAGAACGCTTTATTTTGTAATTGGAGCAGTAGGGATAGAATTAATATTGGGAACAGCTATTGCTTTATTACTTAATAGAGATTTTCCGGGGACTGATATAGTAAGTTCAGTAGTTCTAGCTCCATTCATGATGGCTCCTATAGTAGTAGGCTTCGTTTGGCGTTTCTTATTGAATAGAACATTTGGACCGCTGGTGCATTTGTTCAGCAGTTTAGGGCTTGATTTTTTAACTTCCCCCCCTATTTTTGCTAACGGAGATTTAGTAATTCCTGCTATTATTACTATGGATGTCTGGCAATTTACTCCTTTTGTAGTACTTGTGGTTTTAGCGGGGCTTAAATCTTTGTCTACTCAATATTATGAAGCGGCCGAAGTGGATGGTGCTTCGCGTTGGCAGATGTTTTGGTATATCACTTTACCGCTGCTAAAACCGACTCTTTTAGTAGCTGCTGTAATAAGAACTTTAACCGCGTTAAGAATTTTTGATACTATCATGGTTACTACTCAGGGGGGACCTGGTTATTCGAGTGAAGTTCTTTCCTTTTTTGCTTATCGGTTAGGGTTTGAGTCTTATGAGATGGGAAGTGCGGGGACGGTAGGTATTATTATTTTAACTCTGGCTCTTATCTTTACTTTATTTTATATAAAAATTGTGGGGGTGGAGAGTGAATGAAAAACCTTGGAAAGTTAGCCCTTAATATTATGACCGTGGGTGCAATTTTACTTGTACTATTGTGGACCCTCTATCCCTTGATGTGGATTTTTCTGTCCTCTTTGAAACCAGCTGGTGCTCAGTTTCAAGATCCACCCGTTTGGTTTAACTTTGAACCCACCCTTGATAACTATCGGGAATTTTTCGGAAATAGTGAATTTATAAGTGCGATACTGAATAGCTTGTTGATAACTATTGTTTCGGTATTATTTTCTCTTATATTAGGTACGCCCACTGCCTATTCTTTAGCTCGTTTTAAGTACAGGCATGATGATAAAATGTTGATATTCGTCTTATTATCAAGGATGACGCCTCCAATAGTGTTAGTAATGCCGCTCTTTTTATTAGCTCGGGCTCTAGGAATTATTGATACTTATCTTGTTCTTATTATTATGGGTGGGCTTCTGTCGGTTCCTTTTGTAATCTGGATGATGCGGGGCTTTTTTGCTGATCTGCCTATAGAACTTGAAGAAGCAGCTATGATTGACGGCTGTGATCGGAAGAATGTTTTGGTTCGAGTATTGCTGCCTTTGGTGGCGCCCGGCTTAGCAGCTACAGCAGTTTTATGTTCTCTGCTAGTCTGGAATCAGTTTTTGTTTGTACTTGTCTTGGGTGGGAGCAGTACGAGAACTTTGCCGGTATTGGTTAAAATGTTTGTAACTGAACAGTCTGTAAACTGGGGAGTAATGAGTGCTGCTGGAATAATTACAGTTCTACCTCTTATTATCTTTGGACTATTGGCTCAAAAGTATTTAGTAAAAGGCTTAACTATGGGAGGAGTAAAAGAGTAAAATAAATTTCACCTTTTACCGAAACCGAGATATTATTCTCAGGGTATCCAGATGGGAAAGATGGAAGCAAGATAGGAAAATTTTTTTCAGCCTTACTAAAATTGAATATTTAATGAATCTCACTTGCTTTCATCCTCTACCCGGATACCGTTGGTTAAAATCTTAAAAAATAAGTCTCTTTGACTAATGTTGTGAAGAAAAAAGTGTAAATTTAAAAAATAGAATGTGTTTGCCAAACAATCTTTAATTTATTTAATTAACTACACTTAAAAACAGAAAAAAGCCTAACAAATACAATATAATAATATCACAAAATTGCTTATAAGGTTCATGTTCATAGTATATTTCAGTATTTTCATTAATAATTCCCCTGTGAGGGTGTAAGAAAAACCTGATTTTTACTGTTCATCAATCTATTAGGATTAGTTTTTTTTATGATTAATAGGAATAAAAACATATATTTACTTAATAGTTTTGAAGTTGCCATAACATCCTACTTAAAAATAGTTTTAAAATTATGGGTGAAGATTATGTAGTTGGTAGATCGGCAGAGAAGGGAATTCGAGTATGGAAGGATAAACAAAAATAAACAGTCCTCCCAAAAAATTAAGGGAGGACTGTTAATAAATATGTGAATAATATTTAGTCAAATATTATTCGAAATGTTTAGCTATTATTTCTTGCATCCTGCCTGATTCTCTGATTTTTCTTAGACCTTCGTTTAAGGTTTCTAATAATTCAGTATTACCATCATCAACTGCTAAGCCATAATTTTCTCCAGTTATGATGTTACCAACTATCTGTACATCTCTGGTTTCAGAAAATCTTTCTGCTACAGGACTATCTAAAACTACAGCATCTACATTACCGTTTACAAGATCACTTACACTAAGTACAAAGGTATCATATCTTTTAATTTTACCAGTTAATATACCTTTATCTGCTAAATTCTCTGTAACCCATAAATCACCGGTTGTACCGGTTTGAACACTTATATCATGATCTCCATATAATACACTTATATTACTATCAGATCCTTCTTGTACAACTATACTTTGGTTAGCTGAATAATATGAGTTTGTAAAGTCTACAGCTTCTTCTCTTTTTTCTGTTATTGTCATACCAGCTGCTACGATATCAATATTACCAGTTTTTAGAGCTGGAATTAAAGAATCAAAAGCAATATCTTCAAATGTCACTTCAAAACCCATTTCTTCTCCAATAGCTTTCATTAAATCAATATCAAAACCAACAATTTCTCCATCTTCTACATACTCAAAAGGTGGAAATCCAGCACTAGTCCCCACAGTATAGGATTGTGCTAAACCAATCGCACTAAAAGCAAAAATTAATGAAAAGGTTAAAACAATTATTAAGAGTTTTTTCAATTTAATCTCTCCTCCTTATTTTTCTCTTCTTTAAATATTAAATCGACTCTTGTATATATTTATTCAATACTGTATACAATAATTCCTGCTATTTTTTTAAATTTTCAGACATAAGTGAATATTTTCATTTACATTTTTTTTGAAAATCAAAACCTTTTGGACTTAAATAATCAAAAATTCGAGGTGTGAATTTTTCTTCTAACCATTCATCTTCATACTCTCTTTTGATAATCACTGGTATACGATCATGTATATTTTTTAATTCCTGAGGAGCGTCTTTAGTTAAAATACAAAAGGATAATCTTTTTTCTCCATCTATTTTAAATTGATCATAAATACCTGCTAGAGAAATAATATCTTCATTATTTATTTCAATAAAATGTTTTATTTTGTCTCCATTTCCATCTTCCCACTCAAAAAACCCATTTGCAGGAATTATACATCTTCTCCGATGAAATGATTCTTTAAATAAATTCTTTTTATGCACAGTTTCACCTCGGGCATTAATTACCAAACTATTAGTATAAGATGCACTAAACCCCCAGTTCATTAATCCCATCTTTTTATTACTTTCCTGCTTAAACAAAACCGGGGCTTTATTTGAAGGAAACATTTCTCCCTGATGGTCTTTTAATTCCTCGGGTATAGAGTTAATACCATATCTATTTTCTAACTCATCAAGAGCAATGTTCAAAAAATATCTGCCACACATCCTTATTCCTCCCCATTTTTTTAACTTGAAACATTATAATAAAGCCAATGTTTCTATCTTAAAATTTATGAATATTCAAAGAATTCTTTTGTTTTTATTATAAGATTAATTATTATTATAGCAAAAGATTGTAGAATTATAATGGAAAATGGCAGGCCGCTTTTCTTTCTCCTTTTTTTATTTCAAGCTTAGGAGTTACTTCTTTGCACTTTTGCTTGCTATATTTGCAACGAGGGTGAAATGAACAACCACTAGGTGGATCTATAGGACTCGGTACTTCTCCCTCCAAAGTTTTTCTTTTGATTTTTTTCTTTTCTTGTGAAAATGAAGGCACTGATTCAATTAAAGCTTCTGTATAGGGATGGGTCGGATTATTAAATAAAGCCCTAGATTTGCCAGTCTCTATAATTCTTCCTAAATACATAACACCTACATAATCACTTATATAATTAACTACATTTAAGTTATGGGAAATCCATAAATACGTTAAATCAAATTCATCTCTTAACTCTTTCATTAAATTTATAATAGAGGCACTAATTGATAAATCTAATCCAGAAGTGGGTTCATCACAAACTATAAATTCAGGATTTAGCATTAAAGCCCTTGCCACACCTATTCTTCTTGCCTGTCCTCCTGAAAATTCATGAGGGAATTTTAATAGGCTTTTTTCATTGAGACCAACCAACTCAAGAATTTTTTTAATTCGTTTCTCTTCATTTCCTTTATCTACTACACCGGGATGAATACGAAATGGTTCAGCTAAAATTTCACCTACTAGCTTTCTTGGGTTCAAGGAGGAACGAAAATCTTGGGCTATAAAAGCAGCATTTTTCCGATAATCATTATACTCTTTTTCACTCATCTCATTTAGCTCTTTTCCTTTAAAAAATATTCCACCCTCATCTAACTCAATTAAATTTAATATAAGGCGCGCTACGGTAGTCTTACCGCATCCAGACTCTCCAACCAATGCCATTGTATTACCTTTTTCAATATTAAATGAAACCTGGTCTACAGCCTGTATTATTTGAGGTCCTACACCAAAAATTTTATGTAAAATACCATTTTTTTTATAAAAATATTTTTGCAAATCTCTAACTTCTATTATATTCATCATTATCTCCCTACTTCTTCATGATAAAAACAAGCTGACTTACCGTGTTCATTTACTTGAAATAAGTCTGGAATTTCTTTTTGGCATTTTTCTTTTGCATACTTGCAGCGAGGATGAAAATTACAACCTAAAGGTAGATCTGAAAGATCTGGTATTTCTCCAGGAATTACAGTTAACTTTTCCTCTTTTTTATCACCGGGTAAGCATTCAATCAAGGCTTCTGTATAAGGATGTTTTGGATTATTAAAAATATTATACCTATTATTTATTTCTATAACTCTACCTGCATAAAAAACAGCAACTCTATCAGCAATCTCTGAAACAACACCCAGATCATGGGTTATATATATAATTGAGGACTGATACTCTTCTATTAGTTCCTCCAACAAACCTAATATTTGTGCTTCTACCGTTACATCTAGAGCTGTTGTAGGTTCATCTGCAATTAATAAAGTGGGGTTAGTAACAAAAGCCATCGAAAGTAATACTCTTTGTTTCATTCCTCCACTAAATTGATGGGGATATTCATCTAATCTTTTTTCGGCGGCGGCAACCCCCATCTCGGTCATTATTTTAACTGCTGTTTCATCAATAGTTTGGTTGCCCAAATTATCTTTAGCTCTATATCTAATAATGTCTTTTAATTGCCGGCCAACTGTAAAAACAGGGTTTAGTGAATTCTGGGGATTTTGGGGAATATATGTTATCTCTTTACCACGCATCTCTTTATTGAACTCACCCTCTTTTATTTTACTTATGTTTTGTCCTTTAAAATATATGTTACCATTTTGAATTTTGGCCTGGGGAGGCAAAAGTCTCATAACCGAAAGACCTAAAGTGGATTTACCACTTCCGCTTTCTCCTACAATACCCAGAACCTCTCCTTTTTTTAATTCTAAATTTACACAATCAAGGGCCAAGAAATCTTTTTTTCGTTTTCTGTATACTATTTTTAGCTTATCTATTTTTAGGATATTATCCAAATTAGCTCTCCTCCTTCTCTGACTTAGGATTAAGAGCATTTCTTAAACTTTCTGCTAGTAAAGAAAAGCCCATCATTGTTAGTATTATAGCTAAAGCAGGAGCAATCAGCATCATTGGAGCCTTCTCAATATATTGGTAACCTTCTTGCAGCATAACACCCCAACTAGTTTTGGGAGGTTGAACTCCTAAACCTAAAAATGATAGACCGGCTTCCCACATTATCATGGATGCTACATCCATACCTGCTAATACTAATACTGAGGCAAAAATATTTGGTATGATGTGAAAAGAAATTATCTTATAGGTCGAAGCTCCCATACTTTTAGCTACTGAAACATATTCTTCTTCTTTTACTGATAAAGTTTCTGCACGAACTACTCTTCCATACCTGGGCATAATTGTTACTCCTAAAATTATGATCAAACTTTGTAGAGATGGTCCGACTATAGCTACTAAGACTAAAATTAATATTATCGGAGGAAAGGCCCTGATTACATCAAAGAAAAATATGATAATATTATCAAGGAACCCACCTGAATAAGCAGCGACCGAGCCTAAAATCATTCCTATTATAATAGAAATAAATAGGCCACCAAACGCAACATAAAAAGCAGGTCGAGCTGCATAAATCAGCCTACTTAAAGTATCTCGGCCGATACTATCAGTACCTGCCGGATGCTCAAGTGAAGGTGCTTCCAACCTGCTTCTTACATCTGTTTTATATGGATCATGTGGTGCAATATACGGTCCTAATATTGCCATTAAAAAAAACAAGGCAATTATAAATCCAGCTAGATAGAACCTATAATCACCAACCATTCTTTCTAAAACC
The DNA here is from genome assembly GCA_913055675.1 of uncultured Halanaerobiales bacterium. Classification (GTDB taxonomy): domain Bacteria; phylum Bacillota; class Halanaerobiia; order Halanaerobiales; family M55B127; genus M55B127. The sequence continues at coordinate 58,061 of CAJXKY010000007.1, read as the reverse complement.
CAATTAAATTTTTGTTTGATATAGATATATTTATTCATTATTTTATCTCCTACTTATTCCTTATTCTCGGATCTAAATATGCATAAGAAAGATCAGCTATTAAATTAGCTATCACAAATAAAAAGGCGGCTACCAAGACACCACCTCTTACCATAGGTAAATCTCTTTCAAAAATAGCGTCAACCGTTAATCTTCCTAAACCAGGTCTAGTGAAAATAACTTCTACAAATAAGGCTCCCCCTAATAATCTTCCTATTCCTAATCCGACCACAGCAACTATCGGTTTAATGGCTTTTTTTAATGCATATCTATAATAAATAAAAGATTTTGGAAGTCCAAAGGATTGAGAAGTAGTTATATAATCTTCATTAATAGTTTCCAACATAGAACTTCTAGTCAATCTTGCAATATAGCCTGTCCAACCAACTGAAAGAGCAATCGCTGGCCCAATCAAATGATGAAGAGAGCTAAATATACCTCCTTCACCGGCACCCATAACAGGTAAAAGATTTAATCTAATAGAAAAAAACAATAGAATTAATACAGCAGCCACATAAGTAGGAGTTGAAGCACAGATAAATGAGAAAATTCCTAATATGCTATCCCAAATCGTATTCTCAAAATTTGCCGCTGTTAATCCGATCGTTATCCCAACCAATACCGCAAAGCCCATACCTGTAAAAGTAAGAGCAAGGGTGTATGGTAAAACACCCATAACTGCCTGGAAAACGGGGACTTCCCTAAATATTGAAGTCCCCAAATCACCAGATACTATCTGCTTTAAATAAAGATAAAAACTAACATACCAAGGTTTATCCAACCCTAATCTTTGATTTAAATCTTCTGCCATTTCAGGAGTTGCTCGTGGTCCCAAAATTATTTCAGCTGGTTCTCCAGGTAGTAAATAACTCAAACTAAAGAGTAATAATAAAACAGCTATTAAAGTTGGTATTAATAGTAATAATCTTTTTACAGTATATATTAACATCTTAATTCTCCTTAGTTATTTGCATTTTTAACTAACCAAGGTAAAATCCCCCCGGATGGTGTTAAAGTTACATTTAAATCCTTATTCCAAGTAGGAGTTTTTACCCCATGTGTAACCCAAATAGCTATATTAGAATCATGAACAATCTCCTGCATCCTATGATATAATTTGGCTCTTTCTTCTTCATTAACTGTAACTTCAGCTTCTTCCCAAAGCTGGTCATATTCTTCATTTGACCAATGCATTAGATTCCATTTGCCGACTTGGCTGCTTAAAAACCACTGACTACAATATCCAGGATCCACAGTGTTACCAAACCTAGAATAAGTAATATGATAATCACCTGCTTGCCAAGCTTCAATTTTAGGACCAATTTCCATTGCTTGAATGTTAAGTGTTATATTAAATTCAGCTAACTGAGCTTGAATTAAAGTGGCAATTGTTTTTCTTTCATCATTTGCATCAGTTACATATTTTAAGGTCAGGCCTTCACCATTAGGATATCCAGCTTCTTCTAGAAGGGTTAACACCTTCTCTCTTTCAACTTCATCCATATTTTTGTGAGGCATTTTTTTATAACCTAACATATCTGGTAATAACCATGAATAAGCTAAATCGGCTTGGTCTGCAAATACTCCAATCAAGATCTCTTCAGGATCTATAATATATCTTAAAGCCTCTCGAAGTTTAGGGTCATCCATCGGATCATTTTTTACATTAAAAGCTATAAACTGAAAAGCTAAGTCAGGAGCTGTATTGGTTTTAAGATTTTCATTTTCTTTGATTTTATCATAATTTTCTAAACTTACTTCTCCAAAATCTATTTCTCCTGATCTTAAAGCAAGTTCTTGTGACATTTGTTCAGTCATAGGAATAAATTCTACTTTTTCCATATAAGCATTTTGTCCAAAGTAGTCCTCAAATTTTGAAACTACAATATTATTACTTACTTTCCATTCTTCAAATTGATAGGGTCCACTACCCACAGGATTACTGGCAAACTTATCTTTCCCCATTTCTTGGACTGCCTTTTTAGAAACAATCAAACCTGCATTATAAGGTAAAGTGGAAGTGAATAATCTAGCCATTGGTTCACTTAGTATTAATTGAACTGTATAATCATCAATTACCTTCACATCTTCTAACTTAGAAAAAGAATTTGCTTCTGGCGAATTATTATCAGGATCAATAATACGCTCAAAACTGAATTCCACATCTTCTGCAGTTACTTCACCATATCCTTTTTGAAATTCAACTCCCTCTTTTAAATAAAATGTAACCTTGGTGTTATCTTCAGAAAATTCCCAGTCTTTAGCCAAATCTGGAATAACTTCATATGTTCCCGGTTTATACTTTACTAAACCAGAAAAAATACTATTCATGATTGGCCATTCAGAAATGGACCTCTGTAAAAATGCCGGATCTAAAGTCTGAGCTTTACCGCTTAAAGCAACATTTAATTTTTCGGACTGAGCCCCTACAATACCTACCGATAATATAAAGATAGAAATTAATAGAAATATAGAAAAAGTTAATAGTTTACTTTTCATCTTTTTATCTCCTTTCAAAAAAGCCTTCACCAAAATGATCTTCTACTACTTTCTGTACATCTTTTCTTTCTCTTTTATCTTTGAGATAAAGACTTAAAACTTTTATTAAATCTTTACTAATAGAGACAAATTCAGGAAATACTTTTTCTACCTCATCTAACTCTTTTTTGGTTATAAGAAAATAATTTTCTATTTTAGCATAAAGATATTGATCTAAATCTAGGGAAAGAAAATTTTTAAAAAAGCCTAAGATAAATGCTTTGACTTTAAATGGACTGTATAAAATGTTTTGCGCTTTAAGCATATCTTGGTAAGAATCATTAATTAACTTAAAGTTTATATTTTCTTCATGTAATTTTGTTATATTAAGATAATAGATATCTTTGATTAATACATCCAGATTATCACCAATGTCAAGATAAGCATTAGGTTTTAATTTATAACACTTTTCGTTATAATAGTTTTCTACTAAAATACAATCAAGTTCCATTTCAAATCTTTTGTGTTCTTTACTGTTATTAGTTTTCCGTTCTATAATATCATGAATTTTTTTATCAAGTACTAAGTGAGTAATAAACCCCATAAAATATGCAAGAGTTTTAGGATACTGTGCAGAGCCTTTTTTCTCTTTCAATATGTCAAATGCATCTAAAACAAAGTCTGCTTGTCTTTTTGTATGAATTATGGCCCCTATTGATGGGCCTCTTTTTTCCTTTATCCAAGGCCAAAAATCATTATAAAAAAAGAAATCAGGGCCTTGTGTTCCTAAATTATAGTAGTTTCTGTACTCTAAAATTAAATTACTCAGTCCTCGATCTTGTAATTCATCTACCACCATATCTCCACCAATAATATGACTCCAGAGATCTGGCATACAGTTTCACCTCTTTTAAGTAATTATTTTATTTTTTATTTTATTAAATTTTGCCTTACCAATACCTTTTATATTAATTAATTCTGATTTAGTGGTAAATTTTCCTTTATTAATTCTATAATTAATTATTCTTTCTGCATAAGCTGGTCCTATACCATTAATTTTGGTTAAATCTTTTAGATTAGCCTCATTTATATTTATCTTATTATGTCCTTTTTTGGTCTTTGTTTGCGTTACTTTCTTATCCCTTTTATCTACTAAAATCTTATTGTAAAGTTCTTCATATGCTTTAGCAGCTTTTTTCCAACTGAAATCTTGTTCCATTGCCCTTTTCACTATTTTATTCCATACTTCTTTTTGGTGGTAGAAAGTAAGGGCTCTTTTTATTGTATATAACATATCATGAGCATTGTAGTTACTAAAAGAAAAACCATAACCTTCATCTTCATATTCATTATAGGGTATAACAGTATCTTTTAACCCACCCGTTTCTTTAACAAGTGGAATTGTACCATAACGCATACTTATTAACTGACCTAATCCACAGGGTTCAAATCTAGAAGGCATTAAAAACATATCACTCCCGGCATATATTTTTTGGGCAAGCTTTGCATCATAGGTTATATTAGCGCTTACTTTGTCGGGATAACTTGAATTAATATATCTAAAGAAATCTTCATACCTATTTTGACCTGTTCCTAGTATTACAAACTGCAAATCCTGTGACATCATTTCTTCAAATACTGCTGGGAAAAGATCAATTCCTTTTTGTTCTACAAGGCGTGAGATAATAGATATTACTGGAATATCCTTGTTTTGTTCAAGGCCTAATTCCTTTTGCAATTTTAATTTGTTTTCGTACTTTTTTTCAATATTATTTTTATCATAATTATGATAAATACAATCATCAGTTGCAGGATCAAAATCATCATAATTTATACCATTTACAACTCCATATAAATCATTGTCTCTCATCCTTAAAATATAGTCCAATCCTTCACCATAATATTCTGTCTTAATCTCCTCAGCATATGTTTCACTAACGGTATTAATTATATCTGAATACATAATACCGGTTTTCATGTAATTAACCATATTGTCATGTCTTATATTACCTGAATTAAGATGGTAGTTTGAAACTCCCAATACATCACTTACAATTCCCGGATCAAATTTACCTTGATAGGCAAGATTATGAATTGAAAATACGGTCCTTATATCCCTATAGAAGTCATATACCTGATAATTATCTTTTAACATTAAACTTACAGGTCCGGTTTGCCAATCATTACAGTGTATTATATCTGGTTTGAAGTCTATTTTATTTATCATTTCTAAAACTGCTCTAGAAAAAAATGCAAACTGTTCTTCTTTATCATCATTTTCATATAAGGATTCTCTAAAGAAATAATATTTATTATCTATAAAGTAGGTAGGGACACCCTGGTGTTCAAGTTTATTAACTCCCACATACTTATTTCGCCAGACCATATTCATCCTAAAATCAGTAACATGTTTAAAGCCCTTAACGAAACGATCTGGAATCTTTTTATATTCTGGCATTACCACCCTCACATCATGACCCTTTTTCTTAAGTTCGCGCGGTAAAGAACCAGCTACATCAGCCAATCCACCCGTCTTCATGAAAGGAGATACTTCAGGAGAAACGAATAGAATTTTTAAGTTTTTTGTCATGTTCTAATTCCTCCTCTATACTTCTCTATTTCTTATTATACAATAAGTTTAATAAACTTTCACATAAGTGTCAAACCATATGATTTAAAAGATCATACAATTGTATTGTACCCTTATTATAATAATTATTAAAAGGATATTAAATATCCTTCTTGAAATATATAAAAAAGCACTAGTTTGGGGGAATAATTAATGTCTGATTCATTTATCAGTGATTTCGATAGATATCTTTTTAATAAAGGAGAACACTATCAGATATATAAATTTCTTGGCGCTCATCTCAAAAAAGAAAATAATAAAAAGGGAGTAAGGTTTTCTGTATGGGCTCCTTCAGCTCGAAAAGTTTCAGTTGTAGGTGAATTCAACAACTGGAATAAATTTGCAAATATTATGGAAGTTGTTGGTGATAGTGGAGTCTGGACCATATTTATTCCAGAGGTAAAAGAAGGAGCTATATATAAGTATTCTATCACAGGACCGCATGGGGATACCTTTTTAAAATCAGATCCGGTAGCTTTTTCATCTGAAGAAAGTCCAAAAACTGCTTCTATTGTAACTTCTTTAGATAAATATAACTGGCAAGATGAAGAATGGATGTCAAATAGAAAAAATAATAAACCTCATATAGAACCTATTAATATATATGAAGTACACGCCGGCTCTTGGAAAACTGATAAGGAAGATAACTCATATAATTATCGGCGTCTGGCTGATGAATTAATACCATATGTTGAAGATATGGGTTTTACTCATATTGAATTAATGCCTCTTACAGAGTTTCCATTTGGTGGTTCCTGGGGTTATCAAACTACCGGCTATTTTTCATTGACAAGTAGATATGGAAAACCGAAAGACTTTATGTACTTTGTTGATAAAGCACATAGCTATGGTATAGGTGTACTAATGGATTGGGTTCCCAGTCATTTTTGCAAAGACAAACATGGCTTACGTCTCTTTGATGGAACCCCCCTTTATGAAAGTTCAGATTCTAAAACGGCTGAAAACATTCAATGGGACACCCTAAATTTTGATTATACACAACCTGAGGTATGGAGTTTTTTAATTTCAAGCGCTCGCTTTTTCTTGGATATCTATCATATTGATGGAATTAGAGTAGATGCAGTAAGTAATATGCTATATCTTGATTATAATAAAGAAGAAGGTCAATGGACTCCTAATAAATATGGAAGTAACGAAAATTTACATGCAGTAGATTTCATTAAAAGATTAAACCAAGTAGTTTTCAAAGATTTTCCTGGCATATTAATGGTAGCAGAAGAATCAACTGCCTGGCCAATGGTAACAGGTCCTATTGATGAAGGTGGCCTCGGCTTTAATTTTAAATGGAATATGGGTTGGATGAATGACACCTTGGAATATATGGAAGAAGATCCTATTATGAGAAAAGGCAGACATAATTTGCTGACTTTTTCAATGATGTATGCTTATTCGGAAAACTATATTTTGCCGCTTTCACATGATGAAGTAGTCCATGGCAAAAAATCATTACTAGACAAAATGGCTGGAGATTACTGGCAGAAGTTTGCTAATTTGAGACTGCTTTTTGCTTATATGTATGCCCACCCCGGTAAAAATCTCTTATTTATGGGTGGTGAATTTGGGCAATTTATAGAATGGAACTACCAACAAGAACTAGACTGGCTCTTGTTAGATTATCCAATGCATGAAAAACTAAAAAAATATGTAAAAGAATTAAACAACTATTATACAAATAACAATGCTTTCTGGTTAAAAGACTATAAACAGGAAGGTTTTGAATGGCTTGAAGCAGATGATAATCTTCATAGTACTATTAGCTTTACTCGTTCCGGCAAAACTAAAGACGACTTAAGAGTAGTAGTATGTAATTTTACTCCTGTTAAAAGAGAAAACTATAAAATTGGTGTTCCCTTTTCTGGCAGTTATAAAGAAGTTTTTAATAGTGATGAAAAAAAATACGGAGGTTCTGGAGTTACTACCCAATTTGAAATAAAAAGTAAACAAGAGGAGTATAACGGTTTTTCCAATACGATAGAAATTACCGTTCCTCCCCTTGCAACTATTTATTTAAAACACTTTTAATCTATTTAATATAAAGTACCATTGCAGAAAGCGGTGGTACTTTTATATTGTCAGCCTCAAAACTATGCAGAACTTCTGTACCTGCATATTTTCCATTAACTACAATATTAAAACTTTGTTCTTCATCCAGCCAGAACCGGCTCCAATGGTGCTGTGGATTATATAATACATAAATGTCTTTCCAATCATCTCCATTGGCATGCTCTTTTAACACAAACCCTATTGCAGCATCCTCACTCTCAATAAATTGTAAATTCTTTTTAATCATCTCAGGATCTTTCATTCTAAAAGCGGGATGTTCTTTTCTTAATTTTATTAATCCTTTATAATATAAGAATGTATCATAATAATAAGTTTTTCTATCCCACTTAATTTGGTTGATATGATCTCCTGCATTATAACTGTTATGATTACCATATTTAGTTCTTAAAAACTCTTCCCCACCTTGAATAAACGGAACTCCTTGAGAAGTAAAGACAATTGCCTGTGCAAGCCTGGCCATCTTAATTCTCTCCTCTTCGGGGGCTTTACTGACAGATTTATTGATTTTGTCCCAAAGAGTTAGGTTGTCGTGGGCACTTACATAATTGATTGTTTCTTCTGGTTTATGGGTAAAACTTTTCAGGTCAAAACTATAGTCAATACTACCTACAATTCCCTTTTTTATATCATTATAAGTTTCATATTTCCCGTTAACATAACCTTTTTTAAAACCATCTGGATTACCTTTTAACGCATCTCTAAAATCATCATTGAAAAATGCTATTTTGTGATCCCACTGGTCACCTTTATGAATTTTTTGATATTCTTCTAAATATGGTGGCTCAGCTGCCCAAGGCTCTCCATATAATAAGATATCAGAATTTATATCATGTAATACATTTTCAATTGTATACATCGTTTCTTTATCCATTAAGCCCATTAAATCAAATCTAAAACCGTCAATATGGTACTCTTTAACCCAATACTTAAGAGAATCAATGATAAATTTTCTAACCATAGGCCTTTCGGTTGCTATTTCATTACCACAACCTGAGCCATTAGTTAAATAGCACTTATTAATTAATCTATAAAAATATCCGGGCGCTGTTTTTTGAAACGCTGATTCATTAGTATAATAGGTGTGGTTATATACCACATCCATTATTACACCAATCCCATGATCGTGTAAACTTTTAATCATCTTTTTAAATTCTTTGATACGTTGATAACCCTCTGGTTTATTGGCATAAGATCCTTCGGGTACATTATAAAAATGAGGATCATAACCCCAATTGTATTCATAGCGGTTTTCTTCATCAACTGTAGCATAATCAAATACTGGTAATAGATGAACATGGGTCACACCTAATTCTTTAAGATGGTCCAATCCAGTACTTAAACCTTGGTTATTTACCGTACCTTCTTCTGTAAAGGCTAAATAATCCCCTCTGTTATTAATACCAGAATAAGGAGACGTAGAAAAATCTCGTACATGAATTTCATATATGACTGCATCTACTGCATTCTCGAGGGTTTTACTCTTATCATTTTTCCATCCTTCAGGATTAGTTTTATCCAAGTTGACAATTAATCCCATCTCACTGTTGGGAGCTAGACCTTTTGCATATGGATCTACAGACTTTTCAATTCGATCCCCAAAATCAACAGCAAATAGATAATACTTTCCTTCATAATCACCTTTTAATTCGACCTTCCAGGTCCCATTCAGATCTTCAAACATCTCAAAAACTTCAAACGGATCTTCTTTTTCATAATGATTATAAATTTCTAATCTAACATTTTCAGCTGTAGGTGCCCATAACTTTACAATTGTTTTCTCTTTTGAATAATTAACACCTAAATCTTGACCATGATATATAAATTCAGGTTTATAAATGCCTTCCTGCAATTCAATGATTTCCATTATATTATACCCCTTCTAAATTACTATTATTATATTGCTTTATACATATTATCTATAATTTCAACAAATATATCTACAATTTCGGGATCAAACTGTTTACCCGCATTCTTTTTCAATTCATTTATCGCTTCTTCCCTAGTCAATGCATCACGATATGCTCTGTTTGAAGTCATTGCTGAATAAGCATCCGCTACCGTAATTATCCTGGAAATTAATGGTATATTCTCTTCTTTTAAACCTTCTGGATAACCATCGCCATCCCAACGTTCATGGTGATATAAAACATATTTGGCTATCTCATTTAATCTTTTAGATTCTGATAGTGATTCATAAGCCCAAAGTGGGTGTTTTTTTATCAAGTCATATTCCTCATCAGTAATCTCTTCTTTTTTATTTAAAGTAACTCTAGGAATAATTAATTTTCCTATATCATGAACTAATCCAGTCCAATATGCATACTGAACTTCTTTTTGGCTTAGTTTCATTTTATTAGCTATTTCTTGTGAAAACTCAGCAACTTCTTCTGAATGACCTCCAGTATATTTATCATGAATCTCTAAAAATTTAATCATTGACAAAATTATATCACGTTGAAACTCTCCCTGCAATTTATTATACATCTGAAAAGTATAAAAAGATTCAGCAAGATTTCTAAAGGCCTCTAATGTTTCTATATCATCATCATTAAAATTTTCCTTATTATTTTCTGCTATATCTAAAGAAATACCAGCCAGCATTTGATTATCAACCACTAAAGAAAATGTTAAAGATTGTCTGATGTTTTTAGAAGCTTTATTTATTTTTTTATATTGCTTATCCGTGAGATTAGTATTTTCTTCAGAAAGAAGGTCATTGATTATTTGAGGCTTTTGTTTTTGAATTTGAAAGATTTCTTTATCTAAATTTAACTTCTTTAATTCATCTAAGTCATGTCCTATTGCATCAATATATTGGACTTTTTCTTTCTTTATCCTATAAATGCTTCCATGATTACTTTTGGGAACTAATTTATAAGCCGTCCTTAATAGCATAGATAGAAATTTATCAATATCTGTGAATGTATCCCTGTTTATATTATTAATAAAATCAATCATTATTTTTAAATCTTCAGTCTGTTCATAAAGAGTTTGATAAGAATCTTTTAATACCTCATTGCCCTTCTCAAGCTGATTGGTATATATATTTAATTTTTCATTTTTAAGCTTAAGCTCTCTTTTGGCATCTCTTAACTGTGCAAAATATTTTTTTAACAACAAGTAAAAAATTAACCCGGTAAATAATACATAAATAATACCTTTATAAGTTTGAATTGAAGAAATTATAGATTCTTCAGTAAATAAATATACTAAAACTTTATCTGAAAAATATATCCATATAATTCCTAATAATATATATATTAAAATGATCTTAATTTCTTCCTTAATATTAAAATCCATACTGTACCTCCATTTCATTGACATAATTATACATATTTATATTTTCTATAAAACTATACTTTCCCCTTCAAGCAGGTAATTAATTTTTTTTATAGAATACTCAATAAAGGAGGATAAAGAGGTGAAAATAATGTCTTATCTTGATTCAAGATATAGGTTTAAAGATTGTGATATCGACTTGATTAGTTTCGGTGAACTACTTGTCGATATGATAACCAACGAAGAAGAAGCCCTGTTATCTGAAGCTGAACAATTTTCAAAGTTTTTTGGCGGTTCAGCTGGTAATGTTGCTGTAAACTCTAAAAGACTAGGTGCCAAAACAAGAATACTAACTAGAATCGGAAATGACTCCTTTGGTGATTTTTTATTGAATGTCCTTCACCGTGAAAATTTAAATACCAAAACTATTCAAATAGATCAAAAAAGGAGAACTCCTATAGTCTTTGTAAATAAAACGAGTAAAACTCCAGCCTGGTTGGCATACCGAGATGCTGATAAATATATCGATTTTAATGATAATGTAAAAAAGATTGTAAATAAAACTAAAATGACCTATTTAACTACCTTTATCCTATCCCAAAATCCAGCTAGAGAAACAGCTTTGAAAGTAATCGAAATTATTAGTAAGGACAAGGAAAAGTTATTGGCTTTTGATCCTTGTTATCGCCCGATTTTATGGCCAAATGAAGATGATGGAAAAAAACTAGTAAAAGAAATTATTTCTAAATCGGATTTTATTAAACCATCATTAGATGATGCTGAATATTTATTTGGACCTGATATCCCGGAAAATTATATCGACAAATATTTGCAAGTTGGAGCAAACATTGTTATATTAACTATGGGTGAAGATGGTGTTTTAGTATCTGATGGTAATTCAGAATTTAGACTAAAAGTTTATTCAAAAAAGGTTGTAGATGTTACAGGTGCGGGAGATTCTTTTTGGGCTGGTTTTATTAACGGTATACTTGATGGACGGAAGGTTAAAGATGCTGTGAAGCTAGGAAATGCTTCAGCAGCCTTCAAAATCAGAGGAGTAGGTGCCTTATCACCAGTTCCTGACAAAGAATATCTTTTAAAATATATTGAAGAACAGGAGGCTTCACAATGAAGAGTTCCGATATAGAGCATGTTGCATTTTTAAATCCACAAGGAAATTTCGATCCAAATGATAGTTATTGGACCGAACACCCCGATTTCGGAGGGCAATTAGTCTATGTTAAAGAAGTTTCACTTGCTTTAGCTAAACTTGATGTGGATGTAGATATAATAACAAGACAAATTCATGATGATAACTGGCCTGAGTTCTCTCATCCAATAGAAAGATACCCAGAGAGTGATAACGTTAGAATTATAAGGATACCTTTTGGAGGGAACGATTTTTTAAAAAAAGAAAAACTTTGGCCATATATCAAAGATTATGTAGATGGTATTATTGATTTTTATAATAGCGAAAGATCCTTTCCAGATTTTGTTACAACCCATTATGGAGATGGTGGCCTAAGTGGTGTTTTATTAAAAAATAAAAAGAACATCTCATTTACTTTTACAGGCCATTCACTAGGCGCTCAAAAGATGGATAAACTAGATGTTAATAAAGTGAATTTTACAGAATATAATACAAAATTTAATTTTCATAGAAGAATTATTGCAGAGCGACTAGCTATGAACCATGCCGATGGAATAGTCGTTAGTACATCTCAAGAAAAAAATGAACAATATACACATTCTCTATACCAGGACGCTGTAAACACTGAAAATGATGACAAGTTCAAAGTTATTTCTCCAGGAGTCAATACAGATATTTTCAATGGCGAATATAGTAATGAGATGAAACAAAGACTGGAAAACTACATCGAAAGAGATATAAAAGAAGACAGAACTGAACTTCCTTTAATTATTTCATCAAGCCGCTTAGATCAAAAGAAAAATCATATCGGTCTTGTTAAAGCTTTTGCAGAAAATGAAAAATTACAAGCCAAAGCTAATTTAGCAATTGCTTTAAGAGGTATAGAAAATCCCTTTGAGGATTACTCTAATGCTGATAAAGACGATAAAAATATATTAGATCAAATTATGAAGATACTAGACAACAATAATTGTACTAATAAAGTGACTATGTTTTCTCTGGAAAGTCAAAAACAATTAGCTGAGACTTATTCATATTTTGCAAGTAAAAAATCTGTTTTTGCACTTACTTCCTACTATGAACCATTTGGGTTAGCCCCTGTAGAAGCAATGGCTTCAGGTTTGCCCGCAGTAGTCACAGAAAATGGTGGTCCAGTTGAAATTATGAATTATGGAGAATATGGTGTGTTAGTAAATCCCGAGGAACCTGAAGATATCGCCAATGGTTTACTAGAAATTTTATCTGACAATAATAATTGGAAACACTATCATGAAAAAGGTAAAAAACGAGTAATGGAAAAATATACTTGGGAACAAACTGCAAAAGGTTATCTGAAATTTATGCAGAAACTTTCTAATAAAGAAACTGAACAAGAAACATTAAATATCCCAGATTATTTCTTAGAACCAGATACCAAAAATGATTCGAGATTACTTGATAGTTTTTTAAGAATTTGGAAAAGGTAAAATTAAAATTTGTTTAGGAGAGTGATCAATTTGATTGCTAAAGAAAAAAGAAAAAGTGTAGCATATTTCTGTATGGAATATGGTATAAATAACAATTTTAGAATATATGCTGGTGGTTTAGGTATTCTAGCTGGAGATATATTAAAAGCAGCTCACGAATATGAATATCCGATAACAGGAATTGGAATGCTTTGGCTGGAAGGTTATACAAAACAACTGATCGATGAAAGTGGAAGACCCTATGATAAATATCCAAATAATGATTATATTTATAATCACTTAGATGATACCGGTGTTACTGTTAATGTGATAATACAAGGTAAGAACATAAAATTAAAAGTATGGAAACTTGAGACAGATTATATGAATCCTCTTTATCTTTTAGACTCAAATCTAGAAGAAAACGGTAAATATGATTGGATCACTAAAAGATTATATGCTTGGGGTGAAGAGGAAAGAATTGCACAAGAAATTGCTTTGGGAATTGGTGGAATAAAAGCCATCAGAAAACTTGATTTGGATATAGATGTTTATCACTATAATGAAGGTCATGCCGTATTTGCAGGCACCGAGATGATAAAAGAAAAAATGGGAAACGGTCTTGAGTTTGAACAAGCCTTACAAGCGGTTCGTAACAAAACAGTCTTCACTACTCATACACCTGTGAAAAAAGGTAATGAAGAACATGACCATGCACTTTTAAAGAAAATGGGGGCCTATAATGGGTTGACTGAAAAACAAATGAAAAGGATTGGTAATGAACCTTTCAGTAATACTGTGGCAGGCTTGAAATTAGCCAAAATTTCAAATGGAGTGGCTCAACTTCACGGTATTACAGCTCGAAAAATGTGGGAACATGTTGAAGATAAATCTCCTATTAAAGCTATAACCAACGGAGTACATCGAAAATCATGGGTTGACTCTCGAATTTTCTCTGCTTTTGAAGAAGGAAATGAATTACTTCCTATTCACCAGCAATTAAAATCAGAATTAATTAACTATGTAAAAGACAAAACTAAGGTAGAATTAAATAAAGACAAACTTTTAATTGGTTTTGCTAGAAGGGCAGCCCCCTATAAAAGAGCAAACTTAATATTTGAGAAAATGGATGTAATCAAACCATATCTTGAAAATAACAAAATACAATTAATCTTTTCGGGTAAAGCCCATCCTTTAGATGAGAAAGGAAAAGATCTTGTATCTGAAATAATAAATATGACAGAAAGATTCCCTAATAGTGTAATCTTTTTAGAAGATTATAATATGGAAATTGCTAAAATGATGACCCGAGGTGTTGATGTCTGGCTCAATAATCCTCGTAGACCAAAAGAAGCCAGTGGTACATCTGGTATGAAAGCAGCTATGAATGGCGTGTTGAATCTAAGTATTTTAGATGGTTGGTGGCCAGAAGCTTGTCAACATGGTATGAACGGCTGGCAATTTGGTGATGGATATATGGGGGAAAACCAAGATAGACATGACTTAGAATCATTATATAGGGTTCTATTTAATGAAGTACTTCCTACCTATTATGAAAATAAGGAACATTGGGAAGAAATGATGAATAATAGTATTGAAAGTACCTATGAAGATTTTTCAGCACGAAAAATGCTAGAAAATTACTACTTAAAAATGTATAGAAAAATTAAATAAACAAAGACAAGTTAAAGATCCCTTCTTAAAAATTCAAGAAGGGATCTTTTTATAATACAATGATATATTTGATTAACAAATTACTCTTTCCTTAAATAAGCTAATTTTATATGAAATTCATTCCTAATGGATTAAAGTAAACAGTTATTTGTTATATTTTACTTGTTTTTAAAATACCTCAAATTAATTTTATAAATAATAACTCTAGAAATAAATGGACTTAATTAATAATTTTTTAGATAATTTAACGCAAAAATATCTGATATATTTGTATCCATACCAAGAACCTATTCTTCTTTGCTCAAGTATATATTTTCACCTCTTTGAAACATTTTTAAAGAATCATTATACTCAACACCAACTTCTTCTAATACTTCATGTGGAATCGTAATTCCACCCTCATCATCAATTTCTAAAACAACACCTGTTCTTTTCAAACTAATCATTCCCTTCCTTATTTCCACTATTATAACAACGATTACAATAAGTAAACAAGGATAAATCATTTATTTTAAGATTTTTGTAAAACTTATAGGAATAAAAGAATTAACTTGTTCATTTCTTTCAACAAAATATCCGAAAATATTATTACAATATTTATTTTTAAAATTAATTATCTAATAAATTAGATGAAATGAAATAAAGGATTTCATGAAACTTTATTTATCCATTTAGGTTATAAAAAAATATATATTGTAATAATTATCTCCCTGGTTAATTCTGTTATTAACATAATATCAAATAATAATCATAATTATAATAATAAAAAATATGCCGAAAATTGCACTAAGATAAAGCCTTCGTATATATATTCTTCCCTTTTTTATAGTAGGTCTTTTTATAAGTTTAATTGCCCAATATAATATCAAAATATCTGTTAAAGAAATTATGGCAAAATAACTAATTCCAAACAAACCTAAAAATACAGGTAAAAAACTTAATAAAATAAATGTAACAAATAATAAGAACGAAATATATATAGATTTTTCTCTTCCGATTAATATCGGAATGGATTTAATATTCCTTTTCTTATCTCCTGCAATATCCATCGCATCTGCTGCAATTTCTTCTCCGAGATTAAAAAGAAAGACCATTATACTAAAAATGATTACACCTTTATTCCAAGGGTTACCAACCACTATACTTCCCAATATTATTGTAATTGAAACCGATAGACTAACAAACAAGTTACCCAGTAATCCCTTTTCCTTAAATCGCCAATTATACAAAAAACCAATAATCCAAAAAATTATATATAATAAGACAGCTAATCCATTAATAAAAAATGATATGAGCAGACCTATCAAGGTTATAATAATTGTAAATAAAATAACTGTTTTTGAAGAAATCAATCCTGACGGTAATGGTCTATTAGGTGCATTAATCCTGTCGACATCAATATCAAAATAATCATTTAAAATCATCGCTGAGCCCGACAGAAAAAATCCCCAACTAAATCCCAATATTAATTCTCTTATAGAAGGTATATTACCAATAGTAATAATTTCTCCCATAATTACACATATACCTGCTGCAAATGGTAGTTCTGGACGTAGTAGTTCTATTAGTCCTTTGATTTTCTTTAGAACAATCATAATTCAATCCTTTCAACTCTATATTAATTATTTTTTTAACATTTTTATAAAAGTTTTGTATTTTACAAAACAAACATTAAATATAACTTATAGGATTATTTGATATTACCCTACTAATAATCCGATAAATATTATCAATGCTGCCGCAATTGCTATACTATACAAACCATAACCGACTGCTAAACCTAATCCCGCTACACCCCATAGACTGGCTGCTGTGGTTAGACCTTCAATTTTATCTTTTTGTTTAATTATAGTACCAGCTCCTAAAAATCCAATACCACTTATTACTTGTGCTGCTAACCTAGCAGGATCAGCATTATTTTTTAACCCTAAATCACTTCCAGCAATTCTAATTGATAAAATCATAATAAGGCAGGATATTATAGCTACTATCATATTAGTTCGAACTCCCGCAGCTTTATTTCTCTTCTCTCGATCATAGCCTATTAAAACTGCTAGACCAGCTGTTAAAACTAATTTTACTACATCTTCCCATATTATTTCCATAACAAAACCCCTTTATAATAATATTTTTCTATATTTATATATTATTCATTATTAATAAACTTCCTCCTCTTTTTTTAATTTTTGACATTCATTATTATCTATATTATAATACTAGTTGACATATCAACTAAATTGAATAGGGGTGTTATATACATGAGGGATAGTTCTATAGGTAAATACCTAAGTATTACTCATAGAGCACATACTTCTTTGGTCGATAAAAAGTTTAAAAAGAAGTTTAATTTGAGTCATGGACAGGTATTTATATTAATTAACATATATAGAGATGAAGGAATTTTTCAGCATAGATTATGTGAGGAGTATAATTTAGATAAATCTGGAGTGGGTAGGATTTTAAAGAAGTTAGAAAAAAAGAATTTGGTGATTCGTAAATCAGACCCGGACGATAAAAGAAAAAAATTAATATATCTTACTGAGAAAGCAAAGGAAATGAAAACTGAATTTAAGAAACTATTAAAAGAAATTGAAAAACAAATGAGAAAAGGACTTACACAAAAAGAAATTGATACAATTAGTAAAGTCTTGAAAAAAATATATGATAACTTAGATAAATCAAATGTTTAAACTTTATGGAGGGATAAAATGGCTTTAGAAACGAAATCAAGCCGAATGGGTACAGAAAAAATTAGTAAACTACTTTTTAAACTATCTGCTCCCGCAATAGTGGGAATGCTCATTCAGGCTTTATATAATATTGTAGATAGTATTTATGTAGGGCGTTTAAGTACCGATGCTTTATCGGCACTCTCAGTTTCCTTTCCTATTCAAATGTTTTTAATTGCAATAGGTGTAGGTACAGGAGTAGGAACCAGTTCTTTAATCTCTAGATTATTAGGAAGTGGAAATAAACATCGTGCAAACAATGTAGCTGAACATGTTTTTTTCATTGCAATTATATATGGAATTGTCGTTGGTTTTATTGGGATGTTCTTTTCCGCTAATATTATAAATTTATTTACAAACGACCCTGTTTTAATAGACCTAGGACAACGCTATATAAAGATAATATTAACTGGTTCAATGGCAATGTTTGTTCCAATTATCTTTAATTATATATTACGCGGTGAAGGCAACACTATTGTTCCAATGTTAACATTAATGATTGGAGCAATATTAAATATAATAATAGACCCATTTATAATTTTTGGTATTGGACCTTTTCCTCAACTTGGGGTTGCAGGTGCAGCCTATGCAACTATTTTTTCTAGAATAATCGGAGCAATATTTATAATCTTTGTCCTGTTTAGTAATAAAAATGAACTTTCTCTTGATTTAGAAGACTTCAATTTTGATTTTGGAATTATAAAAGAGATTTATCAAGTTGGATTACCAGCTATGGTAAATAGACTACTATTCAGCACAGCTATGGTTTTTATAAACCTGATTTTAGGGGCCTTTAATTCCACTGCAATTGCAGTTATGGGTATTATATTTAGAATGCAGTCCTTCTTTCTAATGATGGTCTTTGGGCTAACACAAGGATATTTACCATTAGTTGGATATAACTATGGGCACAATAAACCACAGCGGATGAAAAAAACTGTTATTTTAGGTAATTTAACAGCACTTTCTTTTGGTATACTCGGTTTTGCTGTGTTTCAATTATTCCCAGAAACAATATTAAGTTTATTTAACAATGACCCTAAATTATTAAAAATAGGGATTCCAGCCCTAAGAAGAGTAAGTATGTCTTACTTCTTTTTAGTCTTAAATATAGTCGGTATAGCTACATTCCAAGCTATAGGTAAAGGTCTACCAAGTTTTATTTTAACCGTTTTAAGACAGGCCATATTATTAGTTCCTGGAATGTACATTTTAGGTCAATTATTTGGACTAAGTGCAACCTGGTTATCATTCCCATTAGCTGAAGTATTAAGTTTTGCTATAATGCTACCTTGGTTAATTTCTACTCTTAAAGGAGCAATGTATAATATGAGAGAACGAGGACCAGAACAAACAACAATTTAAAACTCATAATATTTAAATATACAAGTTCCTCCTTAATTTAGGAGGGACTTTTTATATGCATTATTATTCAATTTAAAGGAATATTTACTAAGCTTTTTTAACATTTTTGCTATTATGTTTTATAATAAACGTTTCTAAAAACTCACCTATTGAAAATACTATTGCACCTAAAACAGCCGGTTCAATATTAAAATAGAGGTTGATAAATCCTAACAGGATTAGAAGTAATAAAATAACAGCAAAAAGATTTAAACCTTTGGCCTTAGCTATAACTGGTGTAGTTCTCTTCTTCATCATCATACCCCAATAAGTTTCTCTAAATGCTCTAGCTAAAGGAAAAATAGCAAAAGCAAGAATTACTTTTTGAGCAAGTATTGTAATCTCATGAGAAACAGCAATTAAATTATGTAACACATAATAACCTACAGGAGAAAGAGCAAATAGTACAATAATAGCAGAAGTTAAAACTCCTAAAGAAAAATTGAATATTTTAATTTTTCTCATATTCTGCTCGCTATTATGATAGACAAGTGATATTTGATGAAGCATCCTCAAAGGTCCCGCAAGCATTGTAACTAATGTCCAGGAAACTCCATAAGCTGCAAGTGATCTTACAGCAGTGCTGCTTCTTGCCAGTCCACTTTGTATAACAGGTTGTATAAACATAGTAATTATAATTGTAAAAGCAAGTGGTAAAAAGAATTTAAAAATCTTGTAATAATCAAGACCTGCTTTGTTAAAATCCGAAGAAGGCATTTTCTCAACAGCATTAACTATACTACCCGAATTATATTTTAATCCTCCTAAAATAAATACACCCTCTAAAGCAATTCCAAGTACATAAGCTAGACAAGCTGCAATAACCCCATTTATACTATTGGTTTTAACTACCCAACCTAGAAAAATCACCATTCCAATTACCCTTAATATTACTCCAGGGACTATTAAGAGAGTCTTCTTAAGTCCAGTAGCAATACCTTGATAGGCATTCCTCAACACTACTACAATTGGTAGAAAAGCAGTAACCATCATAGCAGAAGTTGCAAGATCAACTTCTTTTTGAGACTGTAGTCCAATAAAGTGTTTAAAAACAAAATCTCCTAAAGAAGTTATACCTAATGTCATTATTAATCCAAAAAGAATAAACATCAAAACAAAAGCAAAATTACGAGAAAGATAATAACTTTTTTTATCTTCTATTACAGAAGTAAATAACTGACGAGTCATAATGGAAGGAGCGTTAATGATATTAGTCACACTTTTTACAACGGTAAAGACAGCGATACTTAATTCCGGTAACGGCATTCTTGCCAAAGCACTATTTATTATAGTGTGGGAAAGTGCTACTAAAACAGGGAAAACGGCCAGGGGTAAGAAGAACTTTATTAAAATGTTATAACTTAGTGGAATATTTTCAGTATCCAAATTTCCCTGACCTCCTGTTAATATTTATTACAAGTTAAATTATTAATTATTCTTTAACTATCATAGCTTCTTTTAATTCTTTAGCATCACTTTCCGTTTTTATATATTTTACTATTTCGAGAGCAAATTCTAAGGCTACTCCTGGTCCGCGGGCAGTAATAATATTATCATCTTTTACAACTCTATCTTCTAGATATTGACAGGAAGACATCTCATCTGAAAAGCTAGGATAGCTAGTTGCCTTTTTCCCTTCCAATATTCTAGCAGCTTCTAAAACAATTGGTGCTGCACAAACTGCAGCAACTAATCCACCTTTATCATATATTTTTCTTACAAAGTCAAGAATTTTTTGATTATCTCTTAAATTCCCAGCACCAGGCATACCTCCTGGTAAAACAATTGCATCGAAATCATCAACATCAATTTGATCTATCCTCTGGTCAGCAATTATAGGAATCCCGTGATCACCTTTTACATCGAGTGAATTTAAGCTAATAGTAACCACTTCTATACTAGCTCTCCTCAATACATCTATATTAGTAACAGCTTCTATTTCCTCAAAACCTGTTGCTAATGGAATTAATACTCTACTCATCTAATCCCTCCTTTATTAATTTTCTATATATTTATAAACTTCTTTCTCTAAGCTTATATTATCATTAAAATGAATAGTTTTAAATCCCAATTTTTCTGCGGCCTGAATATTTTTGAAACTATCATCTATAAATAATGAATTTTTAGGCAAAATATCAAATCTATCAATTAATTTCTTATATATTAATCTGTCAGGTTTTATAGCTTTAACTTGATAAGAAATTATCATCCCATCAAAATATCTAAAAAAATCATATTTATCATAAACTACTTCAAAAGCTTCCTTATGAAAATTGGAGAGCACATATAAATTCAAAGATTTATTTGCAAGTTCATTTAAGACATCTAAATTGGGCTCAATAGGGGTAAGATATAATTTCCAGTTATGCATGATTTCCTTTATTAACTTTTTATTTTCAGGTTGCCTTTCAATAAATATTTCAGTTGCTTTTGAAGCAGAAATTTCCCCTTTATCAAGCTTTATCCATTCCTGACTTTCAAAAATGTTCTCAGATATTTTTTGATGAAGTTTTTCATCTTTTATATGATCCGAAATAATATTGCCTGAATTAAAATTAAGAAGTACATTTCCCAAATCGAAAATTACATTTTTAATCATTTATAATATCTCCCTTATTATTAATCATTATTGTTAATTAAAAGTTTTCATTTCTTTTATCCCTGATTCTCTCTATTATTAATCCAATTAATAAAACTATAATACCAACAATAATACCCATTATACCTATTTTAACTGTTAAGCTCATATTAGTATCTACTAGTAAATCTATGAACATGTGATAAATACCATTACCAATTAATAAGGCAGCTGCAATTATCAAAATGGTTAGACCGATATTTTTGATGTTCAATATATTTACCTCCTTTACTTGTTTTTTTGAATAAAATCACTAATTAAATTAGCAGTAATTTTCCATTGTTCCTCACGGCTAATGGTTCTTTTACCATCACCTTTTTGAGGACCATAATTACCAAATCCTGCGTGATTGCCACCTTTAATAATATTAAATTCCGCCCCAGATGGCAATATATTTTTGCTTGCTTCCACCTTGTTTCTATCTATAACCTGATCCTTTTCCCCATTTATAGAAAGTGCTTTTAATTTTTTATTTGAAAAGTCTACCTTTTCAGGTGGATAGGAAGCTAAAAATATTATTCCCTTAAATTTTCCCACATTATTTTCATGCAGATAGCTAGCTGCCATAGCTCCCCCTAAAGAATGCCCCATAATATATAAATTATCAATGCTCTGTTCATATTCATCTAATATTATTTCAGCCCTATCTTTATCAAAAATTGCTAGATTGAAAGGCATTTTAACTATATATGTTGTAAAGCCCTTTTGGCTCAACATATCAGCTAAAGGAGCATAAGCTGTTGCATCTACTTTCCCACCGGGATAAAAAATTATCCCAATATTATCTTCAGATTTAAATTGATAGTATTTTTTATATTCAGAAACATTCATTTTATTTAAATACTCATCATTACCTTCTAACGGCTGATAACTTTGATTAAGATAATAATATCCGCCACCTAAAATCAAGCCAATTATTAAAATTAATATAATAAATATATTTCTTTTATTTAACATTAAGATCAATCCCTTTTATCAATTTCTAATTATTAGATTCTTGGTTTAGAATAATTTCCCTTTAAATTAATTTTTAATTAAATCTAAGAAAACCGCCGATCATCTTATTTAGATAACCCGCGGTTTATTTTCTTATTTGATTTAATTAAATTATGGGACTAAAACAGTGTCTATTAAGTGAATCACACCATTTTTAGTTTTAATATCGGTTACAATCACTTTGGAGTTATCGATATAAACATTTCCGTCTTTAATATTAATCTCAATGTCTTTTCCCAATAATGTATTTACTGAGGCCCCATCCATTTGTAAAACATCGGCTGCCATTACTTCGCCTTCAATTACATGGTATTTTAGATAACTAGCTAACACACCTTGATTTTTTAGTAAGTGTTCGATATATAAATCGGGTAATTTGACAAAAGCTGAATCAATTGGGGCAAATACTGTAAAAGGCCCTTCACTTTTTAAGGGAGCTACAAGATCTGCTTCAACAACTGCTGTTACTAAGGTATCTAGTGATTGAGTCCTTATAGCAGTATCTACAATATCCATTAATTCATCATAAGGAACTAATACAGAATCTATTATATGAATTACTCCATTTGTTGCTTCAACATCTGTAGTAACTGCTTGAGCTTCATTAATAAATACTCTTTCATCTGCTATATTGATATTAATTTCCTTGCCATTTAACGATGCTACATTGCTTCCATTTAATCCTATGACGTCTTCGGCCATTA
Source organism: uncultured Halanaerobiales bacterium (assembly GCA_913055675.1). Classification (GTDB taxonomy): domain Bacteria; phylum Bacillota; class Halanaerobiia; order Halanaerobiales; family M55B127; genus M55B127. The sequence goes on along the minus strand of CAJXKY010000007.1, from coordinate 34,811 downwards.
CCTTACCTTCTACTACGTGGTATATAAGTACTTCTGTCAAAAGATCAGGATTTTCTAGTAAGGTTTTTAAAGTTCCTTCAGGAAGAGCTGCAAAAGCTTCATCTGTTGGGGCGAAGACTGTAAATGGACCTTTAGATTTCAATGTTTCTACTAAACCAGCTTCCTGTATTGCTGTTACCAGTGTATTAAACTCATCTGCTGAAATAGCAGTATCCACAATATCCATACCACCATGATTATCAGCTGAACTAACCTCAATTAAACTAAAAGAAAACAACAAAGCCATTAACAATGTCAAAGTTACTAATTTATAATTTAAACCTTTCTTACTCATTTACTCTCCTCCTCTAAATTTTTAATGTTGAATTTATTATACCACTTTATATTTTATAAATATGTATCCTAATATACCTATTATTATTTATATAGTTTTTTATTTAATGTTTATAGATAATTGTACAAATGATAAATAAAAAAACCCTTAAAGCAGACAGTTTAAACTGCCCACCTTAAGGAGTGATATCATAAAAAGTAGTCATATTTTACTTACTGTACTTTAAATTGGAATTGCTCCCCATCAAAGTCGATTAATATCTCAGTTCCTTCTTGAATTTGATCTTCTAGCATCTTCATTGCAAGTGGATCCTTTAGATATTTTTGTATAGTCCTATTAATAGGCCTTGCTCCATAAGTAGGATCATATCCCAATTCCATAATTTCTTCTTTTGCTTCATTAGTAACTTCAATATCTAAATTACGTTCGTCTAGTTTTGCACTTAAATCTCCAAGTTTAATTTCTACTATATCTAATAAGTCTTCTTTGCTTAAAGCGTGGAATATTATTTTCTCGTCTACCCTATTTAGAAATTCTGGTCTGAAGTTCCCTTTTAGAGCTTCTGTAACTCTTTTTCTCATTTCTTCTTCATCTTCAAGGTCCTGTATATATTCAGAACCAATATTGGAAGTCATAATTATGACAGTATTTTTAAAGTTAACTTCATTACCTTGACTGTCAGTTAAAATTCCGTCATCTAAGATTTGTAATAAGATATTAAAGACATCCTGGTGAGCCTTTTCAATCTCATCTAATAAAATGACTGAATAAGGCTGCCTTCTTATTTTTTCTGTTAATTGTCCACCTTCTTCAAAGCCTACATAGCCTGGAGGTGAACCAATTAACTTAGCAACAGCATGTCTTTCCATATATTCAGACATATCAAGCCTTACTAAATTCTTTTCATCATCAAACAGATAAGCAGCAAGAGTTTTTGCTAATTCCGTCTTACCTACTCCGGTAGGCCCCATGAATATAAAGGACCCTAATGGACGGTCAAGATCCTGCAAGCCTGTTCGAGACCTTCTTATTGCATTACTAACCGCCGTTATTGCTTCATCCTGTCCAACTACTCTTTTAGAAAGTTCTTCTTCGAGATGGACAAGCTTTTCTCTTTCATCTTCCATTAACTCCTGAACAGGTATATCTGTCCAAGATGACACTATTTCAGCAATATCTTCAGCTGTAACCTCTTCTTTTAATACATTAAATTCTTCTTCGAGATTTTCAATTTTTTCTTTAGTTTCATCTAATTCTTTTTGTAATTCATTTAATTCACCATATCTAAGCCGAGCTGCCTCTTCATAGTTAGCTTCTCTTTCGGCATTTTCTGCTTTAACTTTTAATTTTTCTATTTCTTCATTTAAATTTTGTCTTTTTTGAATTAGTTCTTTTTCTCTATCCCAACGGGCTAAAAGTGGATCGCGTTTTTCTTTTAGACCATTAATTTTTTCATCTAATTCTTTTAGTCTACCTTTAGATTCTTCATCCTCTTCCTTTTTTAGAGCTTCTTTTTCTGTTTCAAGACGTCTAATTCTTCTATTTAATTCATCAATTTCTAAAGGCATAGAATCTATATCTATTCTTAGTTTAGAAGCAGCTTCATCTACTAAATCAATAGCTTTATCTGGCAAAAATCTTTCCGTCAAATATCTTTCAGACAGTTCAGCAGCTGCTACTAAAGCATTATCCTGAATTCTAACTCCATGGTGTATCTCATATTTTTCCTTTAATCCTCTAAGTATTGATATTGTATCTTCTACAGTAGGTTCAGAAATTTTTACAGGTTGAAATCTTCTTTCTAAAGCAGCATCTTTTTCTATATGCTTTTTATATTCATTTAATGTAGTAGCACCTACACAGTGAAGTTCACCTCTGGCTAAAGCTGGCTTTAATAAGTTAGAAGCATCCATTGAACCTTGTGTTGCTCCGGCTCCAACAATAGTGTGCATTTCATCTATAAATAATATAATTTGTCCTTCTGCTTTTTTGATTTCTTTCAATACAGATTTTAATCTATCTTCAAATTCTCCTCTATATTTAGTACCAGCAATAAGTGAACCCATATCGAGTTTTATTACCTTTTTATCTTTTAATGCCTCAGGTACATCTCCATTCACTATTCTTTGAGCTAATCCTTCTACTATAGCAGTTTTACCTACCCCAGGTTCACCAATTAGAACCGGATTATTTTTTCTTCTTCTTGAAAGCACCTGCATGATCCTACGGATTCTTTCATCACGACCAATTACGGGGTCTAAATCCCCATCTCTTGCTAGTTCAGTTACATCTATGGTGTACTTATCAAGAACTTGGTACTGTTCTTCAGCGTTCTGAGAAGTTACTTTTGCTCCATCTCTAATATCTTCTATTGCATTTTTAGCCTTTTTTAAATCAATATTTTTAGAATCCAAATAATTATAGGTTTTGCTTTTACCAGAAGATAAAAGTCCTAACAAGAAATGTTCAGTTGAAATGTATTCATCATCTAAATTTTTTGCTTCTTTCCTTGCAGTTCTAATAACATTGTTTAAAGCTTGGGACATATACAACTGTCCGCCCTCAGAATATACTTTCGGTAATTTTTCAATAATATTTCTTAACTCTTTTTCAAAAGCTGATAGGTTAATTCCCAATTTTTCCAAAAGTGGTACCATAATTCCCTGGTCATCATTAATTAACGTTAAAAATAAATGTGCAGGGTGAATTTCCTGATTGCCATTGTCTTCTGCAATATGTTGTGCTTCAGCTAAAGTTTCCTGTGCTTTGCGAGTAAAATCTTCCATTCTCATCTATGAATCCCTCCAATCGATATTACTTTGTTTTCTTTTTATATTATACTATATTTTAAAACTAAAGTCAAAGAAGGTCAAACTTTATCTAAAAAAATTAAACACAGGAAAATCCTGTGCTTAATCATAAGGAAAGTATTTAATTTAAAGCGGGGGTCTTAACATTTATAACATTAAAACTTTCACCTCTATCAGCCATCACCTTCATTGGAGTATTAGGAGGACAAGTTATAAAATCTTTTTGATTTAATTCATACTTCTTCTCCCCTATCATAATAGTACCCTTTCCTTCTATTACATGAAAGAATACATTGACATGAACCTGATGTTCAGGAACAACATCATCATTTTCTAAAATAAGATTTTTAACTTGTACATTTTCATTTTTTAATACATCTTTAGTCATAATACCTCTCATATTTTCTTTTGCTGTAAGATTATCTAAATTAATTACTCCCATTATTTTTCACCCTTTTCTTCTAAAGTAGTAAAAGAACAATAACCAATTTCATCACTCAACTTTTTAATACCTTCCCATTTATCTTCATCTACTACATCTTTAGCAGTTGGATATAATATATTATTTTCTTTATAGATATGATCTCTTAATGTCAGAATTAAATGTTCAGATAGTTCTTTAATTTGTCGTTTGAATTCCTCAAAATCCATTTCACTTACATCATTAGATAATTCAGCGATTTCTTCTTTGTATGGCCATAAATCATCATGTTCCATTCTCATTATTCTAGTAGGACCAGTAATACCTTTTTCATCTACTTCGGGGAAGAGTGCTTCCTCTTCACGTTCATGATGCTTTTCGGTTTCTAATAATATTTCTCCAACATCTTTAAGTTCTTCAAAGATTTTATTATTTGGATCATATTCATCTAACTTATCTATTTTATTAACAGCAATTTCTAATCTATTTAATGTATCTAATATTTCATCATGTTCTCTAATTAAAACAGCTAGGGGATGAGAATATTCCAAATCTCTTTGAAGTTCATCTAACTCATCTGCCATAACTTCTAAGTGAGCTGCACAAAGATGTCTTAATTTTGTCTCTTCAAGCCCTTCATTTATTAGAGCCTGTTCTGCTTCGGAAAGATCTTTAGCAGATATTTCATCAATTAGTTTTCGGGCTTCTTCTTTAACCCCTGCTATATCTTCATCATTATTTAATCTCTCTAAAATTTCTTTTAATCTTTCTTTTTTATCGTTCATAATATTTCCTCCTAATGTAAATTAAGTTTATTAAATTTATTAACTTTAAATACATTATATAGAGAAATTAGTATAATTTCTGTGATATATGTCATATTGACGCTCTCCGGGGCAAGCCCGTCTAGTTTTCTACCGATAAATTCTATAACACAAAAATCCCAGAGAAATTCATAAGATTTCTCCGGGATTACTATTTATACTTTATATTATTCAAAGTCTTTTAATTTATTAAAATCAAGGGTTCTAAAATAATCTTCAACAGTTTCAGGTCTTCTAATCTGCATTACTTCACCATTTTCTCTTAAGAGGAGTTCTCCCCCTCTTAATTTTCCATTATAATTAAAACCCATCGCATGTCCATGTGCTCCAGTATCGTGAATAACAATTGTATCACCTATATCAATTTTAGGTAAGTCTCTATCTACTGCAAATCTATCAATAGATTCACAAAGAGAACCTGTTACATCATAAGTTTCAGTTTTAGGTTCGTTTTCTTTTCCTAGAACAGTAATATGATGATATGCATCATACATTCCTGGTCTCATTAGATCATTCATACTGCCATCTAACCCTACATGTTTTTTATATATATCTTTTTTATGAATTACTTCTGAAACTAAATAACCATAAGGACCAGTAATCATTCTACCACATTCCATATAGATAGCTAATGGATCAAGATTGTTTTCTTTAACAATTTCATCATATTTACTTTTAATACCTTGACCAACCACTTCTAAATCTACCGCTTCTTGTTCAGGTTTATAAGGAACTCCTATTCCACCACCAATATTAACAAATTCTAAATTGATATCTAATCTTTCTTTAACTTCAACTGCTAGTTCAAACATCATTTCAGCAGTATCTATAAAATACTGAGGATCTAGCTGATTAGAAGCAATAAAAGTATGCAGCCCGAAGCGTTTAACTCCTCTATCACGGACTTCTTTCAAACCTTCAAAAATTTGCTTTTTAGTTAAACCATATTTAACTTCAGCAGGATTACCCATGATAAAGCCACCGGCCCTTTGATTTCCAGGATTATATCTAAAAGAAATTAGCTCCGGTATACCACCATGTTCGGCCAAAAATGGGATGTGAGAAATATCATCTAAATTTATTATTGCTCCTAAATCCCTTGCCTTTTCATACTCTTCGGCTGGAGTATTGTTTGAAGTAAACATTATTTCTTCCCCAGTAATTCCCACTTCTTCGGCTAAGATTAATTCTGTTAAAGAACTACAATCTGCTCCAAAACCCATATCTTTTAATATTTTTAATATAAAAGGATTTGGTGTAGCTTTAACTGCAAAATATTCTTTAAATCCTTCATTCCAACTAAATGCATTTAAAAACCGTTTTGCATTTTCTTTTATTGCTTTTTCATCATAAAGATGAAAAGGTGTAGGATATTCACTTTTGATTTCTTCTAATTTTTTTTCACTAAAAGGTATTTCTTTTCCCATTATTACATTTACACCACCATTATTTATTTATTAAGCATCAAATTATTGTTTAACAAAATAATTGACTCTCGATAATTTTCTCTATCTACTACAAACTGTATATTAACCTGACTTAAAGATATCGAAACACAGTTAATATTTATACCATTTTCTCCTAAAACATTTGCTGCTTTGGCAAGAATATTGGGTTTACTAATATTTGAACCTATAAGACATACCATAGCTATTTTTCTAATTTTAATACTTTTATATTTTTTTCTAAGCTCATCAATTAAATCATCGCTTAAATCTTTTTCCCAGATAACCTGTGAAATACTATTAGCATTAGTTGCCTTCATTACGTAACTTATATTATATTTCTTTAAAATTTTCATAATTTCATGATCAAAACCAACTTCTCCTACCATTGAAGTGTCATGAACTTCAATCACTATCAAATCTTTAGAACCAGCAATGATTTCTATTTTTGAATCTTCAACCACATAATTTTTTGTTATCAGTGTACCGGGATGATCAGGTTCAAATGTGTTTTTTACTACTAATTTTATACCTGCCATTTCAAGTGGTTTCGATGCTTTAGGATGAATTGCTTCCATTCCGATATCTGCTAACTGATCAGCTACATCGTAATTAGTTCTACCCACTGGTACCGCCTTGTTTACACCAACAATCTCAGGATCAGCAGAAGACAAATGATGTTCCTTATGAATGATTGCCTTTTCAGCCTGTAAAAAGGTTGCAATTTTAGAAAAAGTAATTTCAGAATAACCTCGATCAAACCTAGTTACTAATCCGCCTTTGTCTTTAGTATAACCAGGTGCAATTATTATATTCTCAGAAATATCTATATCTCGAAAAGATTTTTCGATTCTTTCTTCCATTGAAAGTTGTGCTCGGTCATAAAATCCAGTTAGGTCAATAAATTCCGTATTTATTCCTAATTTAGATAAAATATTATATGAATTATAGGCAGAATGTGCTTCTCCCAAAGAAGCCAATATCTCTCGAGCAGCTGAATAAATATTCTCTACTTTAATATAACCAGAGGACAAGATTTCTTCCATACTATCCAAATATTTTTTAGTATGCTCAATTCTTTTTTTGATAAACCGGTCAGCCTCTTTGTTATCCAAGCCAATTCTGGTAAGTGATTTATTTATGTCAGTTAGATGTTCAATAAGTTTATCAAGCTGTTTTTTATAAATATCATCATTGTTAATAAAACTCTTATAAATACCTGGTTTCGAGTTCTTTTTGTCTTCTAACAGCAAGTTTGTAACCCCAGCATAAGCTGATACCACAAAAACTCGATTATAACTGAACCGATCTTCTCCCGGTCTACCTATTATATTTTTTAATACATCTTGAAACTCCGACATGGAAGTTCCACCGATCTTTTCAACAGTTAACAATATATGATTCTCCTTTCGAAAATCAAGATGTGTTATGTTATTATAATACTCCCTAGCCTATATTTCAATTATTATAACAATTTAATTTATAATTATAAGTTAAATAATTTTCCCTCATCAAGAAAATTTACTTCTTTTTTGGCAATCTTATTTTTAAAAGCAGTTCTTAGAACAGGATTTGTATGATTGAAATGTGTAAAATATACTTTAGAATTATTCCGTTTCAAGAAACCATTTTCAAATTTTCTAAATGTATCTTTTATAGTAGGATGAGGGACATCTTCTACTTTTCTTCCACGAAACTTCATAAGTTCTTCTTTTGAATAGAAAGTACCATCTAAAATAAGGAAATCTGTCTTTTCACTTATCTCATTAAATTTATTATTAAATTCTACCCAACTATCTATATCAGGCAAATAAAATGCAGATTTATGTCTGCCCTTTATAACAAACGCTGATGTATCACTAAATTCCTGACGATGAGGTATCTCGATTGGAATTACCTTCAAATCAGTTGAAAGGGAAATTGTTTTTTCAAAATCAAAAATATTTATTTGAATATTCCCATTGTCAACCAGTTGTTTCCAAGGTTGATTTGTAATAAGAAACTTTTTCAAACTCTTGCTTGTATGAACTGATAATTTCTTACTATTAATTGCTTCTTTCCCAAAATACATCAAGCCAGGATAATGTCCCATATGGGCATGTGTTATTAAAACACCTTCTAAATGATCTTTAGGAAAATTATACTTTTGAGCAGTTTTGTTTAAAATATTTAATTGTTCCGGCAAATAAGGAGTAGTATCAATTATATAACTTTTTTTGTTTTCAATATCTAAAACACCTAAAGAAGCTGGGAATCTTTTTGATGCATTATTATTTAAAGCCTTTTGACAATTCGGACAGTCACAACCAGGTTGAGGATATCCACCATCCTGAGCTGTACCAAGTACTTTTAATACAATATCTCCCATTATGCTTCTCTCCTTAATTTATTATTAGCTTGTGATTCTAGTTTTGCAATTGAAATTCCAGTTAAACCATAAAATAGATTTATAAGTATAACTAACATCGGGAAAAATAGAAACGGTATGAATTCAGCTGGCTGTGCTCCAAGCATATTTGCAGCAAAGATAGCAGGTACACTCCAAGGTACCAAAGTAATTCCTACTGTACCTCCAGCCTCAACATTTCTACTTAAATTTTTTGTATCTAAGCCCATCTCTCTAAAGCTATTTGAAAACATTTTTGCAGGAATAATAATTGCTAAAACCTGAGCCCCCGTACTTAATCCTATTAAAAAGGCCGTAACTAAAGAAGTTACTATTAATTTCCTACTACTATTAATCCAGGTCATCATCTTTTCTAAAATAATATCTAAAATTCCAACTTTTTGCATGATTCCACCTAAAGCTGCTGCAGTTATTAAAAGTATTATAGTTCCTCCCATAGAAGTAACTCCACCTTTTGAAAGTAAACTATTTATCATACTTATCTCACTATTACTGCTATAACCAGATGTAAATGAACTTAAAACTTGAACCAAACTAGCACTTTGAAATATCATTGCAAAAACTCCACCTAAAAATGACATGGAAAGTAGAGCTGGTATAGCAGGTGTTTTACGGATAGCTAATACGATAGTAATTAAAGGTAGTACAAATAGCAGCGGCGTTATATTAAATAAACTATCCAACCCCTGCATTAAAGTGTTAATTTGATCAGCACCTTCAAAACCTCCTCCTACCTGAGTTTGCCCAACTACCCAATACAAGATCAAGGACAGTACAAAAGCAGGGATAGTATCCCACAACATATGTCCAACATGTTCAAAAAGATTAGTGTCTGCCATAGCTGCTGCAATATTAGTTGTATCTGATAACGGTGATAATTTATCTCCAAAAAACGCTCCTGAAATAATTGCAGCTGCGGTCAAAGGTGTTGCAAACCCCATCGCATTACCTACTGCAATCAAAGCTATTCCCACAGTTGCAATTGAAGTAAAAGAAGTTCCCAGGGTTGTAGATACTATAGCTGTAATTAAGGCTGCTAGGGGAATAAATAGTGAAGGACTTAAAAACTTCAAACCATAAAAGATCATAGCTGGTATCGTACCACTTAATATCCAAGTCCCAATAATTGAACCAACAATTAACAAAATAAAAATAGCCGGTAAAGCATTTGCAACCCCTTCTTTTAATCCTTCTTGTAATTCTTCCCAGCTGTAGTTAAATATATATCCTATAATTCCGGTAGCTACTACACCACTTAATAAAGGAACAATCATCCCAACCTTCCAATAAAAAACTGAAAAAGCTCCCATCAAAAGTAAAACTATAATTGGTAAAACAGCAATCATAAAACTAATTTTTCTTTTTTCCATTTTCTACTCACTCCTCATATTTTTATACTATTCAAATAATAAAATGTATTATAAAATAAAAAAAGCCGTCCCTTATATCAGGACGACGTATGCGCGGTACCACCTGAATTAATTCTATTTACTTAATGAATAAATAGAACAACTCTATTGAGAGCTAACACTCTCTCACCAGATAACGTTGGAAAACGGCCCAGCCTACTATTAATTCAGCCAGCAACTCAGAGGGGTATTTCAGCACCAAGCTTACTTTCTCCTCTATCTTAGTTTTTATTATTTGAAATTATTGTAAGTATTATATATTAAGCATACTGTGTTGTCAAGAATTTTATTAGAAAAGATAGTGTCAAGTTACTTTTGGATTATAAAAAAGACTCCCTTAACGATTTAATTAAAACGCATAAGCTTTTACCGCTCGATAAGTCCCATCTACTAATCCTCTCTTCACTGCTGGCATAACTTCCTTAGGCTCTGGATATAAATATCTACCTGTATTTCTTTTTAACATTTTCTGAGTCTGGAGATCTATTACTTTTTCTTTTTTATTTCTTTTGATCAACTCACAGATATCTGCGGCTTTTCCTCCATTAAACTTAAAAGCCCTCAGTCTAGACATCTGCTCTGCTCCAGGTATACTCCAACCCATGGGACGACTCGACATCCTGTGAGCAAGTATATGGCTTATATGACCCTCTGCACTACAACCCATAGAATAGGGGTCTTCTCGATATCTAACAATACCACTCCAATTAGCAAGGATATATTGGCGAGCCACTTTTACTGCTTTTAATTTGGTTTCTTTTTCAGTATCTTTAATTATTGCCGCAAATACTTCTTCAACTTGGTCTAAATCACATTCATTCAATGCTTCCCAAAGCTTAAATCTCATCTTCGGCCTATGACCTGAAGCTTTAGTTACATATTTATTTAAATGATATCTATCTAATATATATTTAGGCCGTGGTAACCAATGCAGTCCTGTTTTTATCCATTCTGCTCCATCTCCAGCTAAATAAGTGGCTTCTATTTCGTCTATCTCATAATTTTCATATATATAATCTATTACTTCCAGCCATAGATCTTCAACTCTGTTTTTATACAACCCACTAAAATATTTCGGGTTCTTTAATTTATTCCTTGTCTTATTAACTTTCTCTACTCCTTCATGAACATATACCAGTCTGGTTATCGTTTTCTTTTTCCCGCTCTGTAAGGCTATATGATCTTCATCAGCTTCTACATATAAATGCTTAACCTTCCTTTTTTCTTTAACCTCTTCATCTAATACACTGTTATCTATTTCTCCCACTTGTCTTATCTTGTTTTTCACTGTTTGTCTGCTTAATTTTACTCTCGGAACAGCTATTTCAGCACTTTTATGATATGAATAATTTGATGCTAAAGCTACTATCTTGGCGGTTAAACCATTATCTATTCTTTGATACCTTTCAATACCAACAATATCATCTACTAAATATGTAAATCCTTTACCACCTTTAGATTTATAATATACCCTAAAGTATTGGAATTCTCCAAATATTGTTATCAAAGTCTTTTTCATCTCACTTTGCTGAACTACCCAATTTTTTTTACGTTCCCCTGATTCTTTAATCATCTTATCTAAATCTTCAAGAACTTCTTTTAATATCTTGCACCCTAATTCATCTAAGTTATCTTTCACCAAACTAATTATCTCAGTAATATCACCTTTACCATTTAAAAAGATGTTTTCTATTTCTTTTTCCAACTCAGACGTGATTTTTTCATGAAAATGTTGTATAATATTATTCATAAGAAGACTCTCCTTTCTGTGTTGTTTTTGTCTCTAAAAACATTTTATCAGAAAGGGAGTCTTCTTTCTATTTTTTTATTCTTACTCTCCAAAAGTTATTTTACACTAAGATTAGAAAAATTCTTGACATAATTCATGAACAGTGTTAAAATTATATTCAAATAAATAATAATTATAAATTCTATGACCAAGACGAGTAACTTTATATACCTTCATTTACAGAGAACCGATACCGCTGAGAATTCGGTAATGGAGTATTAAAGTGAATGGCCTTGTAAGAAGCAGGGGGAAATATCTTGATAAAAGATCGATTATCCTGTGCCGGTTTTTAACCGTTAACATAAATAGAATTCACCATCGTATGGTGGTTTCTACTGAGTGAGTTAATAAATATTAACTAATAAGGGTGGCATCACGGAATTATTAATCTTTCGTCCCTAACGGGAAGAAGGATTTTTTTATTTCGTGGTGCCACCTTTTTTTAATTCTACATAAACTTTATCAACCAGAAAGGAGATGTCTACTTTGTTTGATCTAAAGATCGTTGTTGAAAAAATAAAGGGTTTTTGTGACCTACCAATGGAAGTAGGTGATTACTTTACTGTCCGCGGTGGTAAAATAGAAATACCAGAGGGTAAACATATGTGTTTATGGGCAATGCAGAGTTTAATGCCAGTTTTACCTGCTAAACAGCGTGAAATAAGTGAAGAAAATGACTGGATACCTCATACCAAACGATTTATTTGCCCTGATCCAAATGGAGGAGTTGTTTTTAGGATTGATAGAATTAATCCTAAAACCGGTAAACCTGTGGCAGATAAAGATAAAATACCGCCTCGCATTCAAGTTAATTCTGAAGTTTGTACCGGCTGCCGGGCCTGTGAAACGGTCTGTGCTTTTGTACATAATCAAACTTTCAATGGAGAAAAGTCCCGAATTAAAGTTGAAAAAAATGAAATTGAGGGTAAAGATAACCCTTTTGTATGTAGGCAGTGTGGAGATGCTCCTTGTATTAAAGCCTGTCCGGTTGAAGCCTTAAGTAGAGATCCGATTACTAATGCTATATTGGTTAATGATGATAAATGTATCGGTTGTTATAAATGTGCTGAAGCTTGTCCCTTTGATGCCATTACTTTTAATGAAAATGATGTTGCCCTAATCTGCGATTTATGTGAAGGGGATATAGAGTGTGTTAAAAGATGTCCCACTGATGCTTTAAAGTTTGATAACAAAGGAGGTCAATCATAATGAACTACGGTTACTGTAACCAATCTTTACGAATTAACTTAAGTGATCATACCATAAAAAAAGAAACCTTAGATTCAACTTTTTTAAAGGATTATTTAGGAGGACGCGGATTGAATGCACGCCGCCTTTATGAGGAAGTTCCACCTGAAGTTGATCCTATAAGTAAAGAAAATAAGATGTTCATTGGAGTTGGCCCTCTCACTGGTACATTATTTCCGGGAGCTGCACGGGTTAACTTTACTGCTAAATCACCTCAGACTAATATCTTAGGTGATTCTAATACCGGCGGTTTTTTGGGCCCAGAAATCAAATTTGCCGGTTTTGACCAAATAATATTAGAAGGGAAAGCAGAACAACTATCATATATATTTATCAAGGATGGTGAAGCTGAAATAAGATCTGCTGATCACTTAAAACAGTTAGATACTTTTAAAACCCAACAAAAGCTAAAGGAAGAAATTGGTGATAACCGAGTACAAATAGCTGCTATCGGGCCTGCTGCTGAAAATGGAGTTAAATTTTCTGGTATCTTCTGTAATATGGTTAGAGCCGCTGCTAGAACTGGTATGGGATTAGTATTAGCCAGTAAAAATATTAAAGCCATTGTAGTAAGAGGAACTATGGACCTTGGAGCAAAAGAACCGGATAAATTTAAAAAAATGATAGATGATATGGATGAAGAGATAAAAAACCATTCCGAATATGAAACAAGAACCCGTCTGGGTACTACTCAATTGGTATCCTCTTTAAATGAGTTGGGCTGTTTAGCCACCCGGCATTTCCAGACCGGTTATTTCGAAGAAGCCGACCAGGTTAGTGGGGAGTATCTAGAAGAAAACTATAAACAAAAAGAAAAGGGCTGTTTTGCCTGTACAATTCCCTGCAGTAGATTTTTTGAAATTAAAGAAGGAAAGTATAAAGGCTTAAAAAGTGAAGGTCCTGAATTCGAAGGACTCGCTGGTTTTTCTTCTCGAGTAGGTTTATCTGATATCGAAGATGCTCTTTACGGGGTGGATTTATGTAATCGCTATGGCCTTGATGTTATTACAACCTCAGAATGTATTGCTTTTACCATGGAACTTTATGAAAAAGATATTTTAAGTAGTGAGGAAGTAGATGGTCTTAAACCAAACTTCGGTAATAGTGAAGCCGTTTTTAAATTAATTGAAAAGATTAAAAACAGGGAAGGCTTTGGAGATATTTTAGCTGATGGAGTAGTAAGCGCAGCTGAAAAAATAGGACGAGATACTAAAAAATTTGCAATGCATGTTAAGGGGCTAGAAATTTTTCAAGCCGACCCTCGTGGAATTAAGGGTTATGGGTTAGGAGTGGCTGTTGCTACCCGCGGAGGTGATCACTTACGTAGTGAACCTTGGTTTGAATTTAGTGAAGATGCTAAAGAAGGCAAAAGAAGATTTGGATATCCTGAATCAGCATTTCGCTTAGAGTACAAGGGCAAAGGTCGAGTAGTCAAATTCTACGAGGAAAGATGTGTACTAGCAGACTGTCTAGAAGCCTGTAAAAACACAGTTGTCAACATGGAGATTATCTCTTTTAAAGAAGCAGCTAAACTATTAAATACATTAACTGAATATGAATTTACAGCCGAAGAAATCCAAAAATCAGCCGAAAGAATTATGAATGTTGAAAGGGCTTATATTGTAAGAGAAGGGATACGTCGAGAAGATGATACCTTACCGGACCGTTTTCTTAATGAACCCTTACCTGAAGAATGCGGTGAATCAGCAGGAAGTATAGTGGAAATAGAACCAATGCTCAATGAATATTATGAAGCTAGGAATTGGGACATGGAAACAGGTGTTCCCAATATAGAAAAACTTGAAGAATTGGGCTTACACGAAATTGCTGAAGAATTTAAAAATAGAGATATTATAAAAATCAATTAAAGAATTAGAGAGGAGCGAGTATTGATAATGAATAATAAAGAAAAAGGGAAAAACTTGAAATTCCATGGCGGCAAATTTATAGTTTTTATACCTATATTACTAGCCCTAATAGGTTTAGTCTACATAGCTTTACAAAATGCTAATATCCCTGAATACTGGGTAGTCTTTTTACTACCTTTAATAATAATTATGCCCCTTGTTAAGGACAAGAGAAAATTTGCCAATATCATCATTGATGGTTTCAGTTCAAGAGTTGGTATGATACTAATAGCAGCAGTAATGTTGGCAGGTATTTCAGGTACTATTTTAAATGAAAGCGGACTTGTGAAAACTCTGGCTGCTTATTTAGTTAATTTAAATCTGGTGGGCAGTAAGTTTGTAGTTGCTACTTTCATACTTACAGGAGTAGTGGCTATTTCAACCGGAACCTCTGTCGGAACAATTTTTGTTGTAAGCCCTATTTTATATCCAGTTGGTTACCTAGTAGGTAGTACTCCTGCCCTGTTAATTGGCGCAATTGTTTCTGGAGGTGCTTTTGGTGATAACCTTTCACCTGTTTCTGATACTACTATAGCCTCAGCTACAACCCAAGGGATGGATATTGGTGGTGTTGTCAAAAGCCGTTTAAAATACTCCATTCCTACTGCTATAATAACTATTATTTTATATAGTTTCATTGGTACTGGTGGCAGTGCATCTGACCAAATTAGCGAATATGTAAGTAATCCACAACCATTAAGCCTTCTCTTCCTATTAGTCCCAATAGTAATTATTTATCTTTGTATTAGACAACATCATCTCATTGAAGCTTTAAGTTATGGAATTCTAACAGGACTTTTAATCGGACTATTCACTAAAATAATTACCCCTAGTATGATTATCAATGTGCCTGAACCATTTGGTGCAGGAGGAATAATTTTAGATGGAATTCAGGATTCAGTACCCACCATAATTCTTGTATTAATTTTATTCGCTCAAATTAATTTACTAAAAGAAGGTGGGGGAATTGAAATAATAATAAATTATATGTCTAAATTTGTCCGAGGGATAAAAACAGCAGAACTCTCAATAGTAACTTTATTGATTTCTTTAAATATTGTCACTGGATTAAATACCGCTGCAATTATTGGAACAGGTGAAATTGCAAATGAAATGGGAGACAAATATAAAATAAGTGGCTATAGAAGAGCAAATCTGATGGACTGTGCAGGAACTACCTTTAATTATTTAATCCCCTATATGGTCCCCGTAGTAGTAGGATCAATGATGAGCTCTATGTATGCTCCTTTTGAGGATGCCGTAATGGTCAGTACTGTTGAAGTTGTAACTCATCAATTTTATCCCTGGGTAATGTTAGCTGTATTAATTTTTTCTGTTACAACTGGTTATGGAAGAAAATTTGCGATTTTTTCCTCTATAGATTAATTAAAATCAAAAATAGTTTTATTGATAAGACAACTTAAGTCTGCTGGAAAATGTATCCAGCAGACTTTTTCTCTATTAATATCAATATTTTTTCACTACACTAAATTTGATTAAACTTATATGCTTTTATTTTATTCCAATATCATATATAATTTAAGTGTAATATATACAAAAAGAGGTGAAAAAATGATTGACCTAACCAATGTCCCCTATTTTTCCCATTTAAATGAAAATGAATTAAGTATTATTGAAGATATCACAAGGTTAAAAAAGATTAAAAAAGATGAAATTATATTTTTCGAAGGAGAACGCGGAGAATATATTTATATAATAAAAAAAGGGAAAGTAAAAATGCTCAAAATGGACCAAAATGGTGATGAGCAAATTTTAAATATATTTAAAAAAGATGATCTCTTAGCTGAAGTTATAATTTTTGATAAAGATAATTATCCGGCTACAGCAATAGCTCTTAGTAATGTAGAGGTGTATGCGATAAACAGTCATAAATTATCAAAAATATTTTTAAATCACCCCCAAATTACTGTTAAAGTTATGAAAGTGATGAGCAGAAGACTAAGGAGAGCCCAACAAAATATTAGGGACTTCGGGCTTAAAGATAGTAAGAGCCGACTGGCTAGCTTATTATACCATTTGGGTGAAAAACATGGTAATAAAAATAAGGAAAATAAAGTTTCTATTTCATTATTTTTAACCCAAAAAGAACTTGCAAATATGATAGGAACAACCCGAGAAACTGTGTCACGAACTCTAAAAAACATCGAAAAAGAAGGAATAATAACTACTTCACGTAAAAAGATAATCATAAATAATATGGAAAAACTAAAAAAATTAATGGACTAGTGTGATATAATTCATATTAATATTTATGAATAAATATTATAATAGACATAACAATAAATCCACTAGAGGTGAAAAAAATGAATAAAAAGGAAGTTATATCAAAAGAGTTCATTAATTTATTTAATAAATATTCTTTTGAAGAAATAGATATAGTAAAATTAGATAAAGCTTTAGATTATAAAACAAAAGAAGTTTTTGAAGATAAATATGATATCCTTGATTATATTTTAAGAGATAAATTAAGCCAAAAAATTGAATTAATCAATAATTTGAAAGATAAAAATATGAACTTACAAAATAAATTAATTCTCTTTTTTGATTACCATTTTGAATTCTTAAAAACATATCCGAAGATAAGTGAATTACTAATAAAAACTTCTATGATAGAAGACGATAAAAAATTAGAAATAATTAATTGGTATATGAAAAAATTTCAATTGACCTTCACTGAATTAATTAAAAATGAAATCAAAAAGAATAAAGTTAGGGATGTAGATCCTTCTATTATTGCAAGTGCAATTTTACACGCCACCCATGGAGTAACCGTTAGAATAAAATATGATGATAATTATGATTATGGAAAAGCAAAAAAAGAATTGGTCAATTTTATTTATCTTGGTTTAAATAATTAGCTTTATTTATACATAATAAAAGGGGGCTAGTATTATGTTAAAAACTGAATATTTTCTAATAAATTTCTTCTTTAAACTCTCACCAGCTATAATAACATTCTTTTCTATTATTATTATAGTTGGTTTTTTTATTTGCTTATTTTCATATCAAGCAAAAGCAATGCAAAAAGTTAAATACATACCTTATCCCCAAACAAAATTCGCTGTAATAACAGATACCCATCTATTTGAAATAACTAATAATAAGCAATCCGCTTTATATCAACAATACGGAATAGAAGAAAGAAAAATTTTAAGCTTAAGTACTGAAATATTGGAAAAAGCAGTTGAAGAAATAATAAATATGAATGATGTCGATTTTGTATTATTAACAGGCGATTTAACTGACTCTGGAGATATCAAAAGTCATAGGACCGTAGCCAAGATATTACAAAAATTCACTGAAAATGGTATAGATATATATATTATTCCTGGTAATCATGATGGCTTTAAAACCATAAACTATGATACAAAGAATATATCTCGTGAGATAGTAACTCCTGAAGAATTTATGAATATCTATAGTAATTTCGGATATAATAAGGCTATTTATAAAGATGAGAACTCATTAAGTTATGTTGTTGAACCAATTAAAGGTTTATGGGTTTTAATGATTGATAGCTGCATCTATAATAATAAAGAAAGCTATCATGTTTGTAATGGAAGAATAAGAAAAACAACTCAAAAATGGATTAAGGATATTTTGATTAAAGCAAACAATAATAATAAAGCCGTTTTGGGATCAGTGCATCATAATATTTTAGAACATTACAAGGGACACCAAAAATATTTTTCTAAATATATCATTGATGATTGGGAGAAAGTATCTTCAAATTTTGCACATCAAAATATGAGAATCGTATTCACGGGTCACCATCATGCTCAAGACATTGTAAAAAAGGATTTTGATAATACCTCTTATCTTTATGATATTGAAACTTCTTCCTTAATTGGCTATCCTAATGCTTTTCGCTTAATTGAAATAAATAATAATAATGAAATGATCATACACAGCAAATATATTACAGAAGTCCCTTCCTTTTCAGATGATTTTACATATTATACAAAGACTCTTGTCAGAGAGAGAGTAAAAAACATGGCATTAGCTAAACTTAATAAATTTCATTTAAACTCATATAGTCAAGAAAAAATAACAAACAAAGCTGCAGATGCAATCATAGCCCATTATAAAGGTAATGAAAAAGCACCTTCTTCTCTTAATATTGAAGGCCTCAATGCATGGTCTAAATTTATTTATAGTTTTTATAAAAATTTATTGTCCTCTCTTTATAATAATTTGGAACCTGATGATCTGGAAATAAAGATCAATTTAAAAACAGGTGAATGGTCCCCATTAGAATAAATTTTATATCTTATATTTAATTTAAAAAAGCCTTAACCCAGATATTAATTTGGGCTAAGGCTTTTTTCATCTATATTATTATTTTACTAACTTGAAAAATCTAATTTATCCTCTTTACTCTCCTGCCATGATTTTTTCTACATCTTCTTTTACTTCACCAATTGGTTTTATATCAAAGTTTTCTACTAATACTTTTACTACGTTTTCTGATAAGAAAGCAGGAAGTGTTGGTCCTAAACGAATTCCTTTAACTCCAACAGCTAATAAAGCAAGTAATACTGTTACTGCTTTTTGCTCATACCAAGCTATATCGTAAGAAATTGGAAGATCATTAATATCATCTACTCCCATTGCCTCAGCTAATTTTTGAGCAATTACAACTAATGAATAGGAATCATTACATTGACCAGCATCTAATACTCTAGGAATTCCACCGATATCTCCTAAATCAAGTTTGTTATATCTAAATTTAGCACATCCAGCAGTTAATATTACTGCTTCTTCTGGCAATTCTTGAGCAACATCTGTGTAGTATTCTCTAGTTTTATGTCTACCATCACATCCTGCCATAACTACAAATCTCTCGATATCACCTTTTTCGACAGCTTCGATTACTTTATCTGCAACACCCATAACTGATTTATGTGCAAATCCACCAGGAATAGTGCCTGTTTCTAATTCTATTGGTGATTCACATTGTTTAGCGTGCTCAATTATTTCAGAAAAGTCTTTTTGTCCACCTTCTGGTCTACCTTCTATATGACTTACTCCAGAAAAACCGGCAGATCCAGTAGTATAGACACGATCTTTATATGAATCTTTAGGTGGTACAAGACAATTGGTAGTTAGAAGAACTGGTCCATTAAACTTATCAAACTCTTCTTTTTGTAACCACCAGGAGTTACCATAATTACCTATAAAGTGATCATAATCTTTAAACGCAGGATAAGAATTTGCTGGTAACATTTCACCGTGAGTATAAACATCTACTCCTTCGTTTTTGGTCTGTTCTAAAATCTCTTCTAAATCCTTTAAGTCATGACCACTTACTAAAATACCCGGCCTATCATTAACACCTAAGTTAACCTCAGTTGGTTCTGGATGGCCGTAATTTTCAGTATTTGCTTTATCTAATAAAGCCATAGTTTGAACTGCATAGTCTCCAGTTTCTAAAACTAAATTAATTAAGTCATCTACTGAAAGACTATCATCTAAAGTAGACTTTAAAGCCCTCTGCATAAATTCAAAGATATCTAAGTCGCTTTCGTTAAGAATATAAGCATGATCAGCATAAGCAGCCATTCCTTTGACACCATATGTTATAAGTTCTCTTAGTGATCTTACATCTTCGTCTTTTGTACTAAGTACACCAACTTCTTCACCTTTTGAATAATATTCATCTACATTATGAGTAGACCAAGTTGCTGCTTCTGGTAATTCACCATCATATCCCTTACCATTCTTTTCTTTATATGCTTCCATAAATTCTTTTTTAACACTTTCTCTTAATTCTAGTGCTTCTTCTATCATTTCTTCAAATCTTTCAGCATCAAAATTAGCATTTGTAATTGTCGTAAATAATTTCTTCATAATAAATGGCCCGGTCTTCTGGTCCATATTTACTCCAACTTCTTTTGCTTTTTCTGCATAAAATGAAATCCCTTTTAATAAATAGACTAAAAGATCCTGTAAATTTGCTACATCTTCAGGCTTTCCACAAACACCTTTTACCGTACAGCCTTCATTTCCGGCTGCTTCTTGACATTGATAACAGAACATTGACATATAAATAACCCCCCTTTAATTTATTTGCACTTTATGTTTTACTACATTAATTATTATATAGAGCTCTTATATATAGTTCTATGAGGTATATCACACTACTTAAATTTATTAATCAAAATGTCCCGCTCCCAGTTTCAAACAAGCCTGATAAGAATGTTCTACTGCACTCTTCATTATAGTTTCTAAATCACTATTATTATGTAATCCTGCTAAAAATTCTCCTATTAAAGTATCTCCTGCTCCTGTACTATCTATAATATCATCACCGAATGCTTTTTTATAGAAATCTTGGTCATCCCTTATTACAGTAAAACCTTTTTCCCCTGAAGTTATAACTATATAATCAATATCAAATGTTTTTAATGTTGAAACAAAGGCTTGGGTCACATTTATTTTATTCACGAACAAAATATCTATATGCTCTTCATATAATTTTAATTTCTCTAAATCTATTTTAAAAGAATAATCAAAACTAACTATATGATTGTCTTTCTTTAATAAGGGAAGATATTCTAAAGTATGGGTATAAATATTAGTATGTATGAATTCATAATTTTTAATACTCTTAATCTCATTTTTATCAAATTTATAACTTTTTTTTACACCTTCATCTACCTTTTTTATCTGGTAATCTTTTTTTGCTTTTTCAATAAAAGCTATTCCTGTCTTACCATCTTTTTCTTTCATATTTGCAAGGTTAAAGTTATTCTTTTTTAAGTAGTTTAATATCTTTTTTCCATTTTTATCATTACCTACTATTCCCATAATATCTGTACTAATTCCTTTTCGTTTTAAATATACAGCAGTATTTAAACCACTTCCACCTATTAATTTTTTATCAAAATCAGGGTAATAATCTATTACACAGTCTCCTATAACCATTATACTCATTATCAACTCAACTCCTTACAAAGAAAAAAGCCCTTTCACAAGGGCTTTTTTTAATATAATTAATCATATCATATATATTATTATCAAAATTTTTTTATTATATTTTACCTTCATTAGTCTGCATGCTTAAGATAGCTTTACCCACAATTACTACAATTACAGCTGCTAGTATAACTTCAGGAATCCCATGTAAAAATGCAACAGATAAAGCAGCTTTATAAGGCAAATAACCCCTTATTACTGCTAATCCTAATACAAACACAGTATTAATCACAGTCCCTATTACACCAGCAGATATAAGAGCAAAGCTAACATTATATCTTTTTAATAATATATAAATATAATAAGAACCTAAACCAATAAATAATCTGGGAACAACAGCAATTAAAGGATCAGCAAAAATCGGATTTGTAGCTCTAATAAAACTGAATATACCAAATATTAATCCTATAAAAAAACCAACAACCGGGCCTTCTAAAACAGCACCAATAATTACCGGGACATGCATAATAGTAGCATGACCTGCTGGAGTTGGCACTGGAATTAATCCTAATCCAGTCGCCCCTAATATAATTGAAATCGCACCCAACATACCTGATATTACTATCTTACGTGTAGATAAATTCATTTTCAAAATCCCCCTATCCCGGTCCTTGTTTTAGGATCCAGGTAGTAATATATTTGACACCTAATTAAATAATTAACCTCGATAGTATGACTCTTTTAAAGATGTCATCCGAGGTTATTATATTATATTTATTTGATATAATCAAGTAAAAGATTATACTGTTTATTTATCTTTTAATTACATTTTTTTAAAGAAACTGCATTTTTTACATTCGGAACATTTAAGTATTAAAAGACTGTTACAACGGGGACACTTCATAAGATCGGGGTCTTTTATTTCATTATTGCAAGTTGGACAGATTCTTTTTCCATCAGTAGTACATTCCATGAAAATCCTCCTTAAATAAATAATGCCACAATTCCTCCAACAGTAAATGCAGCAATCCAGCTTCCTAACCAAACCATTGCTGCTTGTTTAATACCCTGTTCTTTGATCATAACTAACATTGCAGCAATACAGGGGACAAATAATGTAATCACTATTAATGCAACCAATGTTTGGTCACTAGTTAAAGCTAAAGAATTCAATCCGGCTGCACCAAAGTCTCTTCTTATAATACCCATTATAAAAGCTTCTGTAGTTTCTTTAGGAAGTTTTAGCCATCCTACAATAAAAGGAGCAACAGCATTTTGAATCCATTGTAAGACTCCCCCCTCTTTTAATAAGGTAATACCTACTGCCCCACCTGCAAAAATAGGTCCGGCTTCTACAATGAAATATTTAGATTTTAAATATGTTTTCTTTATAATATTTCTGAATTCAGGAACCCTAACTGGTGGTAAATCAATCAATAGATCAGTAGATTCTCCGGGTAATACTTTGTTTAAAAATGTCCCTGCAATTGCATAAACTAAAAATATGGTTACTACGTATATAACAAAATATTTAAAACCTAACGGAGCTATTAAACCTGCTATTACACCTAATTGGGCAGAACAGGGAATAGCTAAACCTAATAAAAATATTGCAATAATTTTCTCGCGTTTAGAACCCAGTAGTCTAGTAGTTACTGTTGCCATCGTTACACATCCAAAGCCTAGTAACATAGGAATTATAGCTCTACCATTTAGACCTAAATAGGTTAATCCTCTATCTACTAATGCAGCTATTCGGGGCATATAACCAGAGTCTTCTAAAAGTGATAAAAATAAATAAAATCCGGCAACTAATGGTAAAAGCAAACCAAATATATAGGTCACCGTCATTGTTAGTACACCAAATTCCCCAATTAATATTTTGCCGATTAAACTTTGTGGAGCAATAAATGACGATACTAAATCTATAATAAATGGTTGATATATTTCAATCATTATCATTTCTTCTGTTATTCCAACTAAAGTCTGGGCTACAAACACTCCTACAAACTGATATAAAGCGTATAATAATAATAGTAATATAGGAATTCCTGTCAAAGGTCTTAATAATAATGAACCAATTTTATCCCCAATATTTTTATTCGTCATCTCTTTCGTAATTACCTTTTCTACTATTTTGTTGACTCTATTACGCCTCTGCATATAAACTTTTTCTCTATATTCACGAGGTTTTTTGTTATGAAAGGACGCTACATTCTCATCCCCTTCTAAAATCAGTAAACTATCAGCTCTATTTTCTACATTTTCATTTATATTATCAAGTTCCTTTTCCATATCTTGCTTCAAACTGATTTTACCCTTTTGTGCTTTATCAATATTATTTTCTAAATCAGAAAAACCCTTTTTCTTAACTGCAACTGTTGGAACAACCCTTATACCAAGTTCTTTTTCTAATTCATCTATATCAATATTTAATCCTCGGTTCTTTGCTTCATCCATCATATTTAAAGCTACAACTACTTTTTTCCCCATATCTATTAATTGTTGAGTTAAAAAGAGATCGCGCTCTAAATGCACTGCATCCACAACATTAATAACAATATCTGCAGACAAAATTATATCCCGGGCTACCTTTTCTTCATCATTGAAAGAAGAAACTCCATAAACACCCGGGGTATCTAAAACTATCTTATCTTTATAATTCCCAGAACTTATATCTAATGTCGTTCCTGGGTAATTGGAAACCGAAACATATGTATCAGTTAAATAATTAAAAAATATTGACTTTCCAACATTGGGATTCCCCACTAATACTATTTTGTTCTTATTTGGATCTATGTCTATCTGTTCTAAATTTCTACAGCATTCCAAATTAATCACTTCCCTCAGTAAATAATTCAATTTCTATATCTTTTGCTAAATTTCTTCCAATTGCTATTTCCTGATAATTATGTTTTACAATTATTGGACCACCAGGAATTTTTTCATTACAATTTAGCTTTGAGCCCTCTGATATCCCCATTCTTAAGGTCTGAATTCTTATTATATCATCAGGTATCCTTTTAACTTTAAAATCACTACCTCTATCTATTTCTGCTAATGTCATAGTATTGCCTCCTATATATAATTAAACTTAGTATTTTAATCAGCTTAATTAAATTATAATGAAAATGATTCTCAATGTCAAGCAAAAAATAAATCCCATCTGATTAAAGATGGGATTTAAAGGATGAAAATTGTTTCATATTTTATTTTATACCACTCCGTGCAACAGTACTTACATAACGGTCCTGTAAGATGACAAATAAAATTACTACCGGTAGTGTCATCATAGCAACATAGGCCATTATATCTCCCCATAACCGCGGATATTCTCCGAAAAAGACCTGCATTGCGACAGTTAGAGGCCGATAAGAAGGGCCTCTAGTTACCATTAAAGGCCAGAGAAATCTCCTCCACTGCATTAAAAAGTGTAAAATTGCTACACTAGCTAAGACAGGTTTGGATAACGGCATAGCCACTTTATAATAAATCTGATACCAATTTGCACCATCTATAATAGCAGCTTCCTCAAGCTCTTTAGGGAAATTAATGAAAAATTGATATAAAAGAAAAATATAGAACGGATTTGCGATAAAAGGGATAATTTGCACCTGATAACTATCAAGCCAGCCTAATCTATTTGTAATTAAAAGGAGTGGTACTGCGATAGCTTCAAAAGGTATAATCATTAAAGCCAAGACTGTACTTATAATTAAATTTCTTCCTTTGAAATTAAACCTTGCAAGTCCAAAAGCCATCATACTGTTTACTACTAAACCTAACAAAATAGTAGTACTCACTATGAATAAAGAATTAAAAAGAAATCTCCCAAAAGGCATTCTTTGAAAAACGTCACTAAAGTTTTTCAAGCCAATTTCTGATGGGAAAAAGGCTCTTATTGTTGACATGTTTTGTAATATTAAATCTTCATTGGGAGTTAGGGAAGTTGATATCATGTAAAGAAGTGGAAAGAAAAATATTATAAATAATATGGTCATAATGGTATATAAGATAAACTTTCTTCTAGTTCTAAAATCAAACATATCTTATGCAACCTCCCTTTGTTCACCCAATAGATAACGCTGTAAGAGAGAAATTATTAGAATAATAATAAAGAATACAACAGTTAAGGCAGAACCATAACCAATATTCAACCTTTGATAAGCCATTTTATAGATATGAAGCATAACTGTGTAGGTCGAACCTTGTGGTCCGCCATTTGTCATTACTAAGATTTGGGTGAATAGTCTGAACGCCAAGATGGTAGTCGAAATTACTACAAAAGTAGTCGTATTTTTAAGCTGTGGCAATGTAATATATTTAAACTTTTCCCAGCTGTTAGCTCCATCAATATCAGCAGCTTCATAATAAGAACTAGGTATATCCTGTAATCCAGCTAAAAAGATTAACATCTGAAAACCGACACCCTGCCAAATTGACATTGCCATTATAGCAGGAAATGCCCATCTAGTAGTATTTAAAAAATCGACTCCTCCCCAAACTCCACCTGTGATAAACGTTAAAAATGAATTTATCAATCCATTAGGATGATAAAGGAAGGACCAGACAACGGCAACTGCTACCATAGCAGTAACTGTTGGTATAAAATAAAAAGTCCTAAAAAACTTAGAAAATTTCAATTTTTGATTTACAAGTATTGCTAACAGTAAAGCTAAAGATGTTTGAATGGGAACAACTATTATAACAAAATAAAAATTATGCTTTAATCCCCGCCAAAACATATTATCTTCGACCAATTTTTGATAATTAGTTAACCCAATATATTGGGTGCCTCTCGGGCCTGGAATCAATCTTGAATTAGTAAAAGATAAAACAAAGGCCATTACAAAAGGTAAAATCATAAAGGCCATTAGTAATACAACTGCAGGGGTTAAAAAAGTACCTATGACTGTTTTATTGCTCCTATTCATTCTCCCCCCTCCTTATAGTTAAACTGCCACTTTAATAGGGTGGGAGAGGGGCTATCCCTCTCCCCTTTTTAATAATCACTTATTTGAGTTATTCGCCTTGTTCAATTCCCATATATTCTATTTCTTCGTCAATTGTTTCAGCAGCATCATTTAATTCTTGACTTACATCGGCTCCATTAATAATGTTGTCCATAGCTGTTTGGAAAGCACTTGTGATTGTGGGATAAGCAGGTGTAACAGGTCTTGGGACTGCAATCTTTTGTAATTGTTCTACAAATAGGTTGAGTTCGCCACCTTCTTTGTAGAGTTCACTCATTTCAATAGCAGATTCTCTTGCTGGTACAGCTCCATTTGCATTAGTCATCTTAATAATTTCTTCAGGTTGTAGAATAAACTTCATAAATTCCCAGGCCGCTTCAGGATGTTCAGTACTGGAAGGCATACTCCATGCCCATGATCCCATACCAGTTGCTTGTTTGCCACCCATGAACTTAGGTGCTGGAATTAAAATCGCATCGTCGCCAAGTGCATTCTTATGCTGATTAAATGTCCAGTGTCCTACCCAAGCAAGAGCAGTCTTTCCTTCAATAAATTGGGTGTCTCCAGGAGGGTTTGGATCAGCATATCCTCTTTCAAAGAGACTTTGGAACCAGGAAGCAAAAGCATTTGCTTCAGGACCGTTAATAGTACCTTCAGCAACCATCGTTTCACGATTAATTAGATCTCCACCAAATGCTTGTAGAAATGGTGAAAATTCATAAGTGTAATGTTCATTTACACCATAATTAAGTTTCATATCTAAAGCATATTCAACTTCTGAAAGTTCTTGTAATCTCTTAGTGATATCCATGAATTCTTGGAAGGTCCAAGCATCTTCTACACCTTCTGGTATTCTAGCATTTACTTCTTCTAAATATTCTTTATTTCCCCAAAAAGCAAGACCAGAGTCAAATGTACCAAGTGCATATAAATTACCCTTGTAATAACCTTGTTCTAAAATGGAAGGTAAAAAGTCTTCTTCCATTTCCTCTGGTACAAATTCACCAAGTGGCTTTAGAAAGCCTGACCAAGCATAGTTAGCAATAGTAGGACCATCTAAGTCAAGTACATCAGGTAAGTCTCCAGCTGCTGCTGCAGATTGTACCTGCTGAGTATAACTACCTTCTGGAAGTTTTACCAAATTTACAGTTATACCATTATCCATCTCACTGAATCTTTGAGCTTGATCTCTTATTACTTCTCTTTCAGAACCTCTACCAGAGTGGAACCACACCTCAATTTCAGTTTGAGCCACAACCGAACCAGCCATAACGAAAGTTAACAACAATACGATACTGATTGTTAAAAGTTTTTTCATTTTTTAGGTACAAAAAATGTACCCTTCCCCCCTTTCATTATTGTAGCCAATTGATTCCTTACTCACTTATTAATGGGCTGTTCTCTTGAAACAACCACCTCCCTAAAAGAGAAACTCTTAGAATACAGATGTAATTACTTTTTTCTTTTGCATGTACTATCACGTTCTATTAATGTATAAGGAAGTTGTATATTGTAAGATTCATTTTCTTCCTTCTCAATTAAATCCAATAATATCTCAGCAGTTTTAATTCCTTTTTCTACTTGATCCTGATGAATAGTTGTTAAAGTTGGACGTACTGCTGTTGCTAATTCCATATCATCAAACCCTACTATAGAAATGTCTTCTGGAACTTTTAAACCATGATCTAAACAATAATTCAAAGCACCAATGGCCATTTTATCAGAGGCTGAAAATATTGCCGTAGGTTTTAATTCATTTCGCCAAATTTTTTCCATTGCTTTGTATCCACTATTTATAGTGAAGTCTCCTTCCACTATAAAATCTTTATTCACAGGATAATTATTTTCTCTAAGAGCAGTTTTGAATCCTAATAGCCTTTCTTTCCCGGCCTGAATATCATATATTGGTCCCCTAATCATTGCAATATCTTTATGACCAAGATCAATTAAATATTCTGTAATATCAAAGGAAGCTTGAAAATTATCTATTGTTACAGAAGGAAAATCTAATTTATTAAAGGTTTGCCCAACTACTACAGTTGGAATTTTATATCTCTCAAAAAAATCTATATGCTTCTCAGTAAGAGAAACACCTGAAAAAATTATACCGTCTAATCTTTTTTCTTCAAATAGGTTAAACATTTTTAATTCCTTTTTAACTTCCCCCATTGTATTGGTCACCAAAATTACATAATCATTTTTATCAGTAATTAACTCAATTCCTTTAATTAAATCTGCGAAGGTTTCATTATCCATATCAGGTATTATTACACCAATAGTTCCTGTTCTTTGTTTTATTAAACTGCGTGCAAGAGCGTTTGGCTTATATCCTGTTTTTTTAACAATATCTAATACCTTTTTTCTGAGTTCACTGCTAACCGGTTTCGTATTGTTTAACACCCGGGACACAGTTGCTACAGATACATCGGCCTTTTCTGCTATATCTTTCATGGTTAAATCCCGGTCCATTATGATTCTCCTTTCATAATCAAAGGTAAAGGTTTACATTTTGTAAATTAATTTCTTTTAGGTGTATTTTTTATTATTTTTAGAAATATAATATGATTTGAGTTCGATAATTATATAGTTTTGGAGGGAAGTGCGAAAAAAAGCACTGAAAATATTTTTACTGCTTCATCACAATTATTAGAGGAAAGCGTTTACATGTATATTATAAGTATAATTGTATGAAAATTCAAGTGTTTTCTGAATATTTTTATATTTTGCTTACCATTTATTTAACTGTACACCCCCATAAATGTCTTTCTGAAACAGGGTATCTGTTTGCTTTTGATGTTGTTTTATTGCTTCACAAAATTTATAATAAGAAGATTTTTGATAATCTACGCTTCTCCAAATATATTCAATATTATTAAAATTTATATTAGGTAAGAAAACACTGTTCTTTGTTTCATTTTGTACTGCATCATTAAACCATTCATACTTATTATACTCAGGAATATTTTCTTTTGATAAATCTATACTTAATTTATTATATTCCTTTTTTCTTTTTCTTTTTTTAAAATAAGAATTTCCTTTTATAGAAAAGATCTTATCTATTTGTTTTAAAAATGGTTTTCTATTCTTTATTGATATATTATTATATTTCCCAAAGTATTTTAATAATTCTTTAGCAGCGCTAATGAATCTTTTATTATTATCAACCAATGTATTACCGGAAATTAATCTCTCATCTCTCCAGATCAATGAAACTTGATCTGGTTTGTGCCTGGCATCTGCATGTCCAATATTAGGTGCTGACTTCTCTAAAACTCCATTTAGACTATTAAAATCCGTATAATAACCTACAAAGTTTTGATGTGACCAACTATCACTATATGCATGAGAGGCTATTCCTAAACTATATAAATTATTTGTTTCAAGAGCATAGTTCATTAACTTTTTAACATTTTTATTATTAGGGGTTGTATTTAACAAATGGAAAGTTCCATCTTTTCTTCTTGCGGTTGATGACATAGGATTGCCTGGTACAAAATGGAAGGAAGGATAAATACGAAATAATTCATCAGATGGTTTTAAAATATTAGAGGTTTGGCTTATATATGTTTTATATATTTCTCCTTTATCGTTTTTTATATAATTCTTTTCAGTATTATCATCAACTAATTGGGAAGAAGTTGCGATAATTTTAGCTTCACTTTTAGAAAATTTAGCTTTCAATGCAATCAAATATGTAATGTCGAAATGAAATTCAGAATCCAAAAAAATCCTCCTAGTATATATTATATATTACTCTATTAAAGCTTTACTAAAATCTGTTAGATCAGTTCTTTCTTTAAAACCAATATTTCTATAAAAATCTTTGACTTCTTTATTATTTTCTTCTACAAACAAATGTACCTTTATTACTTTTAGATCTT
The DNA here is from genome assembly GCA_913055675.1 of uncultured Halanaerobiales bacterium. Taxonomy (GTDB): domain Bacteria; phylum Bacillota; class Halanaerobiia; order Halanaerobiales; family M55B127; genus M55B127. The sequence continues at coordinate 4,424 of CAJXKY010000007.1, read as the reverse complement.
CAAATCTATTCATTAATTCATCCATCATAGCCTTACCAAGACCTTGACCTTGTTTTTCGGGTTTTACAGCCAGATGATGGACATAACCCCGGCGACCATCAAATCCCCCAAGGACAACACTAATAATTTTACTGTTCTCAATTCCTACTAAACATGTATCCGGATTTTTTTTTAACATCCTTTGTATTTCTTCTTTTTGATCTGAACTCTTAATTATTATATCAGTGGATTTCCATAATCTATATACTTGTTCATAATCTTCAATTTCCATTTCACGAATATCCAACTTATTTCACCTCTATTTAGTGATTCATTAATTAAGAGAAATGTCTAAGAAATCTTAACTTCCATAATAGAGATCTTTTTTTGATTTCTTAACCCCTAAGTGCCCTTTCAAATAAACCCCAAGCAATTTTTTTCTCGGACTTCTACCATCTTTTTACTCATCCTTAGCCGGAGAACCAATATAATGATTAAAATACACTCATTTTTTTAACTTTTCAATCTTTTTATAAGTCATTTTTTAACAAACAATATTTTAACTCCTTAAATAAAAAACTATTTTTCTAAAGCCTCAACCCATTGAGCAACTATATTTTCAGCTGAATAATCAACTGCCCTTTTGGCAGCTTGCTCCATATATTCATCATATATTTTATAATCATTTAAAAGTTTAAATATGGCATCAGACAATATTACTTCTTTTTTGTTCAATACTTTACTACTAGTATTTAATGAATTTTCAGCAACAGGAACAAGAATACCATATTCACCTAAAAAAGGTTCATTGATATTTTTAACATAATTTGAGGGGCTTAAAAGCTTTATAATCTCATCAGAAGAAGTTGTAGAAATTATTGGGCGAGCACATGCCATAGCATCTAAAACTCTATCTTTATCCTCTTCATTATGTGAACTTAAGACAAAAATATCAGATCTAATCAGATATTTATAAGGGTTATCAAATTTATCTATGATTATAATATCCTCTTCCATATTCATACTTTTGATAAGGTCATTTAATTTTTTATATAAAGGACCTTCACCTAAGATAAGTAGCTTTACATTATTAACCTTTTCTTTGATTCTAAAAAAAGCTTTTATTAGATGCCACTGTCCTTTGTCTTTACTTAATCTTCCGTAATTTATAAGAACTTTATTCTCAAAAAATTCCGTTAGATCATCTTCAATTTCTACCGCTGCTTCTTCACTAATTTGATCTATAGGTAGAATGCTTTCCATAAGATATACATTCTCTTTTTTAAATTTATACTGATCGAGAATATAGTCCCTATTTCTTTTTGTACCTGTAACTATTTTATCTGCTTTTTTGTATAAGCCTTTTAAAAATTTCTCCAAAACAAAACTATCATCATATGTTTTTTCAATATTTAAAATGATTTCATCACTAGACTTACTTAATGCATTTAAAAGGTTTGCTTTTTTACCAAAACTAATAGTTTTATTAATTCTATATTTTCTCTTTAGGTCCTTTAGCTCATTTATATTATTATAATAATTGATTGGAATTTTTAATAAAGAACTAGTTATATCCAGATTTAAATATATAAGTTTCTCTTCGTCAAAAAAACCTGCTTCATTTTGATTGCCCGAAAGTACAAATATTTTTGATTTATACTTTTTAGCCAATTCACTTATTAATAATTTTTTAGAAAAAGAGAAACCACTATCTAAATTTGGAATTAAGATACCTAAATTTAATTGCTTTTCCATTTAAAGTTAACCTCCATTATTTATCATAGAACATACTTCTTATTACTATATTACTTCAACAGAACTAACTATTTTCCTTGAAATTTATTACAAACAGTTCGATTTTGCATGATTGAAATTAATGAACTTCTTCAAATGATTTCTAAATTTTTTCACAAAAAAAGACTCCCGTAAGGAGCCATTATATATCTCAATTAATCATTATATAGATTTTTTAATTTTAAACCTAATTCAGAAGCTTTTTTTAATACATTTTTATTTTCTAATACTGAAACTTTATCGGTATTAGGTACGTAAATATTGCCAACAAGCTCAGCATTCAAATCCTTTAAAATTCCTTTTAGAACTAATTCTATAGCTAAGAATTGGTTATTATAGGAAGGGGCCCCGCCGCAAATTAATAATAATGCATTTTTGTCTTTAATATTTTTTTCTTGTTTTCGTTTCCTAGAAGCCCAATAGACTTGGCAACGATCAATTATACTTTTTAAAGGGCCCGGTACATTATTGAAATATAGAGGAGATGCAAATATAATATTATCTGCTTCATCTATTTTTGGATAGACTTTTTGCATGTAATCATTAATTGAGCAACCTCTGTTTTCCCAACAATATCTACAATCTATACATGGAGAAATTTCAGTCCGATAGGCATCGACTATCTCTACTTCTCCATTTAAATCTTTCAAAACCATATTTAATAAATCTTTAGTATGACCTTTTTTTCGGGCTGAACCAAAAAATACTAAAGTTTTCATTCTTTAGCCTCCTTTTATCATACTATATCAATCATTAGATTTTATTTAAAATTATAAAATAAAGCCCACCAAAAAATGATGGACTTTATTGATTATTATGCATTTTTCATTTTGGGGTCAAGAGCATCTCTTAAACCATCACCTAATAAGTTGAATCCTAGCACTCCAAATATAATAGCTAGTCCTGGGAAAGTTGCAACCCACGGTGCTCTTTGGAGTGAACTTCTAGCATCACTTAACATTGCTCCCCATTCAGGTGTTGGAGGTTGTGCTCCCAAACCAAGAAAACTAAGTGCCGCCGCTTCTAAAATAGCAGTTGCGATACTCAATGTGGTTTGTACAATAAGAGGCGCCATCGCGTTGGGTAATAAATGATAAAATATAATCCTTACATCACTCGCACCCATCATTCTTGCCGCTGCAATATATTCACTTTCTTTTATTGAAATTGCAGAGGAACGTACAATTCTAGCAAAACGTGGTATATTAATTATACCGATTGCCAACATTGCATTCCTTAACTGAGGGCCTAGAATTGCAACTATAGCAATGGCTAATAATATTGCTGGGAAGGCTAACATTACATCCATTACTCTCATAATTAACATATCCAAAACTCCACCGTAATAACCGGCTAGAAGTCCTAAAAATACTCCTGTTACTAATGCTATACCTATAGAAAACAAACCCACCTGCAAAGAAATTCTTGAACCATATATAATTCTGCTTAAAATATCCCTACCCATTTCATCCGTTCCTAATAAATGTTCAGATGAGGGAGCTTGATATCTCATCATAATATTTTGCTCAAATGGATCATGTGGAGCTAATAAGGGAGCAAAAATTGCTACTAATAGCAAAACGCCTATAAAAACAATACCCAAAACGCCAATTCGACTTTTTAATAACCGCCTACCAGCCTCATGCCAAGGATTGCTAGGCCGATTTTTATTTTCAAGTTTTGACATCTAATTCACTCCCAACTTAATTATATTCGATTCTTGGATCAATTGCAGCATAAGAAATATCAACTATTAAATTCACAAATACGAATGTGATTGCAAAAAACAATATTCCTCCCTGGACCACTGGAAAATCTCTAGCATATATAGCATCAACTAAGTATTTACCTAATCCGGGCCATGAAAAAATTGTTTCGGTTAAAACAGCGCCCCCCAATAATACTCCAAACTGCAAACCTACTACAGTTATTATCGGGATAAAAGCATTTTTTAAAGCGTGTTTATAAACCACTATTCGATCCTGTAATCCTTTAGCATAAGCTGTTCGAATATAATCTTTTTTCAATACTTCTAACATACTGGACCTTGTCATTCTTGCAACTATAGCCATTGGTATTGTACCTAAAGCTATAGCGGGCAAGATTAAATGACTCAATACATTTTTGAAAGCAGCCCAGTTCAATTGTAATATGCTATCTATTATTAATATATTTGTTATATATTCCATTTCTATTCCAACACTTAATCTTGATGAAGGTGGAAGCCAACCCAATATTACAGCAAACAACCATATTAACATCAAGCCTAACCAAAAAATCGGCATTGAGACACCTATTAAAGCAACTAACATACTAAAATTATCAAATAATGAATTCTGATGAGTCGCAGCGAATATCCCAGCAGGAATACCGACAACAACAGCGAAAATCATAGCAAAAAATGATAATTCTAATGTTGCTGGAAATCTAACTGATATTTCCGCTATCACCGGATTATTACTCATAACTGATCGTCCTAGATCACCACGTAATAGATCTCGGAAAAAATTTATAAACTGTATATATAAAGGCTGATTTAACCCCATAGACTCTCTTAGACGTTCAATAGATTCAACAGTAGCTCTTTCTCCCAACATTGTTTGGGCAGGATCACCAGGAATTAAATGAATAATTAGAAAAACCACAAGTGC
>CAJXKY010000006.1 GCA_913055675.1 uncultured Halanaerobiales bacterium | reverse complement strand
AAGAAGAAGTAGAAGTTGGAGTATCAATTGAAGTAACTCCTGAGATTAAAAATGATGATGAAGTAAGAATGAATATTGCACCAGATGTTAGTAACTTTACCGAACAAAGTGATAACAGACTTGTTGTCCGAAGAAGTGAAATGTCATCTACTATTAGAGGAAAAAGTGGAGAAACTATAACAATGGCTGGTATGACTCTTGACGAAATAGTTGAGTTTGAAAATAAAGTACCTGGTTTGGGTGATATTCCGTTAGTTCGCTGGTTATTTAGAGAAGAAACAGAAAAAAAAGGGGAAAGGGAAATGTTGATTCTTATTACTCCAAAAATCATAGAACAATGAGGGTTATAATATGAATAAAAATACTTTACTAATAATCTTTATTTTAATATTACTAATAACCCAACCGGTGCTGGCAAAAATGAATTTTGAAGATACAACTCTTACAAGTGCAATAAGAGAAATTGCTGAAATAAAAGGTAAAAAAATTATATTTATAGAAAAACCTAATTCAAATATTACTAAACAAGTAGATACTGAGCAAGAGTTCCATATAATTCTTGAGGAATTGTTACAAGAAAGCAACCTTATGTATGTTCAATATAAAAACTACTTTTTAATAGGAGAGTTTTCAAAGAACTCACGTGAATTTGCAAATTTATCGGAAACATTAGTGTATGAAACAAAATTTGTTTCTCCTGAAATACTTGCCCAAAATTTAAATTACCCCGATTTGAGAATGAAAGTTTTTAAAAATAGCAATAAATTATTGATTCAGGGATTACCTAAAGATATAAAGAAAGCTAAAAAGAAAATTGTAAGGCTGGATAAAAAGAATAGATTTCCACAGGTGAAATACCAACTGGCAGTAATTGATATTACTGAAGAAAGTCAAAAAAGTTTAAATCTAGAAGAAGTTTCTGCTTCAACTGAGAATGAAGATGCTTTTGAATTTATAAAATCTGACAATAGTTTAGAAATAATCACATCCAATATTATAGATAATATAAATATTAGTAATACTAATATAAAAAGTAGTTCGATTGTAATGGCCAATCCAAGTTTGGTCACAGAAATCGGAACCACCGGTTCTTTAAATATAACTAAAGAAGTACTTGAGATAAATGGTGAACAAACTTCGATAGAAGAAACAAATTTCAGTACTCAAATTACACCACAAAGGATAACAGAGGATGGTCGGATTAAAAGTAAAGTTAGTTTCAATGCAAACGGAGTAACAAATTTTTCGACCACAACTTTACATGAGTCTAATAAAACTATTCTCTTAGGTCTATTACGACTTAATAAAAGTAAATTTACAGATTCGATGAAAGAAGAGTCAAGTGTTGATCATAAGAGGACTTATGCTATCTATCTATCTGCAGCATCTTCAAGCACAAATATGGCTGCTGAATTAAACGGACTTGATAATCTTGTATTTGCTGACCAAGGACAAGATAATCAATTAAAAGCTAATCATTTACAACTGTTAATGGATAAAAAATATAATTATGATATAGATATATATTATGAGTCGGAATCATCAAAAAATGCTTTTTACTTAAAAAGTAGAAATGGTTCTTCCTACCTTGAATCAGGTTACAGTATTCATATTATAGACGGCCTATCAACTGATTTAAAAGCTATTTGGGAAAGTAATGATAACAGAAAGATTGCAATTGGTATTGATGATAGTGTGAGATTAACAAACAATTTCAAATTAAAAGCAGGTTTTTATCCAGCAGTTTATTCTATTGATAATGAAGTGTTTGTTAAACCTGCTGGATATACAGAGTTGGAATATTCTCCTGAACCTATATTTTTCAAATTAAGGTATAATTATAGACTTGAAAATAAAAGATATAGATTAGAAACGGGTTATAGTTTTAATAAAAATTATGGCTTGGTCTTGGCTATAAATTCTAATTTGAATGATGATAATACTATATTAACAGGATTAAAATATAATTTTTAATTTAAAATAAAAATAAATTTCCAAAACCAATTGCAAATATTTGCAATAGTTGATATTATAAAATCAGGAAGTTAATAATTATACCCTTGCAGAGAAAGGCTTTTTAGCTTGAGAATTTGATTAGCCAAATTTAAACTTTCGATTTTTAATGCTATGAATATTAAGTTATTTGTGAAGCAAAATATAAACTTGTAAATATATTAAGATACAAGTGCTTACCTTTTCCAAGGGGTAAACCTGCCGTGAGGTAGGGACACAAAGCCAAAGGGTCTGGTTTAAGCCAGATAGCCGGTTGCAAACGGAGGTAAATAAATATGTATAAAAAAGGACTAATCATTTTATTGGTAGCCATCTTGGTTGTTGGATTTAATGTATCGACTGCAGGTGCTGGCAAAGAATTGGCCAGTGAAGAAATCAAAGTAATTGTCAACATTCCCGCTTATCAGGAACTGCATGTTATAGAACCTATTGAAATTAATAAAAATAGTATGGTGAAGGCGCAAGAAAATGGTGAAAGTGATATTATTAAAGATGTCGGTAAAATTAAAGTAAGAAGTAATACAAGTTGGAGTTTACATTTAAATAGTTTAGAGAATAATTCTAATTATGAGATTCTGATAAAAGAGAGTGGGGACACTGAGTGGCAGGTTGTTTCTTCAGGAGCTTCTTTTACAGGAAAAAATGGGGATAAAATTCTTAAATTTGATTTGAAAGTAGTTTCAAAGGAAGTTTCAACAGAACAAATCGAGAATAACAATATTAATTTCAGGTATAGTCTCTTTAAAATATAAATTTAAATATAATTAATAAATTTTTAAAAACCTCTGTAACTTTTTAAAGAAAGTTTACGGGGGTTTTTTTATGTGCATAGAAATTATCATTATTGAAGGAAAGAAAAAATAACCTTGAGTGAAGGAATGAGGGAGGGAAAGAGAGAATTAAAAGTTATGTAAGTAAATTAAAAAGAGGAAAACAATAATATAAATATCATTGAGATGATATTTACATTATCCTAACTTTTTAATTTACACACTGATTTTTTTTAACCTATTATTATCAAGAAATGTTTCGATTTTTTCTATCGATGTATTGAGCAAGTTTTTATCAGTTATGCCTGCTTTTTTAATTATATCAAACAAGTGATGAACTTGACCGACTTGAGTATGGAAATGGGCATCACTATTAATACTGAGTAGGACATCATATTTTTTTGCTAACTTACATAATTTAGTGGTTAGCTTTTTATTACCGCGAGCTCCTTTCTTATTGGGATGAAAAGAACTAGCATTAATTTCTAGAATTACGTTATGCAAACTGGCTGTTTTCACTATTTTTTCAAGGTCAAGTGGATAATAGATACTTGCAGGATGTGTTATCATATCGACTAAAGGATTTTTGATTGCTTCAATTGTTGCTTCTGTATATTCTTTCTTGTTGTTTAGATTATGACCTGTATTATAATGCAGACCAGCAGCAACAAAATCGAGACTTTTTAAATCTGAATCATTTAAATCCAATTTTCCACTGTTACCGATATTTGCTTCAATACCTTTTAGAATTTTAACTCCATACATTTCTTCGGGTAATATACTCATATTACTAAAAAAATATCTATGAGGACCGCCCGGAAGATTTGGCCCATGTTCTGTTACAGCAATCAGTTCAATATCCTTGCTAGATGCAGTTCTTGCGAGTTCATCTACTGTTGAATAGCCGTGTCCACTGTTAACCGTATGGGTATGAAGATCTGCTTTAATATTATACATATATATATTACCTCCTTTCTGTTTTGTTGTTTGATTATAACATATGATATCAATATTACAAATGGATTAAAATAGTTTTAAAATTTTGTTAATATTTTTTTATGATTATAATTAAATTTATAAAACACATTTCAATATTAGTTGTTAATTGATAAAATAAGGATGAAGATATAATATTTGTTAAAATAATTTTAATATAAAAAAACGGAGTGATAATATTGGTTAGCTCAAGGCTCTATAATAAAGATGATTATAAAAAAATAATGAGTTTTTTAAAAGAAATGTATAAGGAAAATAAAAACCAACATTGCTGGCTTCCTTCTCGTTGGGAATACGCAGAACATTTAGTCAACCCTCTTTATATGGAAAGGGGAGAAGAAAGCTGGGAAAAATTTATTAGAATTTGGGAAGAAGATGATAAAATAGTTGGTATAGCCCATCCTGAAGAAACGAATAATGCTTTTTTACAAATCAGACCAGATTATAGGGAACTGTTACCTGATATGTTAGACTGGGCTGAAAAAGCTATTTCTAAACCAGGTGAGGATAATAAGAAAAGAGTAGTTATTTGGACAAATGAAAGTGATGAATATCGCCAAGAGTTGTTAACCAAACGGGGATATGAAAAGGGAGAAGAGTGTAGTTATTTAAACAAATTAAAATTAAATGATGATTTTAAACCTGAACTTCCTGCTGGTTACAAGTTCCGTTCTATGGATGAAGAAATTAGTTTCATAAAAAGGTATAATGTGATTAATAAAGCCTTTCATCCTAAAGATGATTTTGTAAACGAAGTACCAGAATCATTTTTAAAGATGGTACATGCTCCCATGTATAGACCAGATTTGGATTTAATAATCGAAGATGAGAAAGGAAATTTTGCTTCTTCCTGTGTAATTTGGTTTGATGAGGGAAATAAAATTGGTATGTTTGAACCAGTCGGAACTCATCCTGATTATAAAAGAAGAGGGCTCGGGAAAGCTTTAATAATAGAAGGGCTTAGAAGGTTAAAAGAAATAGGGGCTAAAACTGCTTATGTTGAAGCATATGGTACTAACAGGCGTGCTTTCTATCAATCCACAGGATTTAAGACCTATGATCAGGATTATCCTTGGACAAAAAAGTTTAAAGAATAATAAATTTGAAAGGAGAAGTGAATAAATGGCTAATTTTACTTATATTAATTTATTAAACAAAACATTAGAACTTTATTTAAAAGAAGAATATGAAAAAGGTTTTAATTATATTATGGAAAACAAAGATAAGGTAGAAGGTAACCGAGCTCAAATCTATAATTTCAGTTATACTTTAGCTACTAAGGCTTGTTTTACTGAACAAGCAATAGAGCTCTTAAAAGAAGCAGTTTTGGAAAAAGGTTACTGGTATTCCTACGAATATCTTCTTGAAGATGAGGATTTAGATCCCTTAAGAGTATATGAAGTATTTGAAGAAATAAAACAAATATGTAAAAAAAGAGAATCAAAGGCAAAAAAACAAGCTAAGCCTGCAAAAAAGGTATTAATTCCCGAGAATAATAAAAAAGAGGAAAAAGCACCTCTTCTTTTAGACTTGCACGGTAATCAGGGTAATATAAAAATTGCAGAAAAATACTGGAAAGAAGCTATAAAATTAAATAATATGGTGGGCTTAATCCAGTCTTCACAGATTGTATTTTCAGATGCATATGCCTGGAATGATATTGAATTAGGATCTAAAGAGTTAAAAAAACATTATGAAGATCTGAAAAGTGATTATAATATTGATGAAAATAATATAATATTAGGCTCTTTTTCAGCTGGAGCAAGTGTTATCTTAGAAAGCATTAATAAAGACTATATAAATCCTAAAGGATTAATTTTAGTTGGCCCTTGGCTGCCTGAAGTTGATAATTATGATGTAATATATGAGAAACTAAAAAACAAGAACATCAAGTTGTATATCATTTGTGGAACCAAGGATCAAGATTGTTTTAAAGGTTGTAATAAATTTGTGAAGAAGTTGGATGAACATAAAATTGAAAATTTCTATGATAAAATTAAAGGTTTAAATCATGATTATCCTGATAACTTTAAAGAGAAACTTAAAAGTGGATTTGATTATATAAGGGAAAGGTAATAGCGCTTTTTCGTACTCTTAAAGAATAAATAATGTGAATTGGATTTACCTTAAAATCCGAATTAACCACCCGTGAGTATGGAAAAAACGCTAATAGATAAATTAGGGGGAACAAAAGTGATAGAGGGAAATAAAGTACTGATAAGACAATTGGAAGCCGGGGATGAGAAGTCACTACATAAATGGAGGAATAATGGTAAAGGTAATTTATACTGTGGTTTTAAATACGGATTTTTATTAAGTGAAGAGGCATTTAATCTACAAGTTAAAGAAGAACTTGAAAATAGAGAAGTGTTTCCTGAACAAAAGATGTTCATCATATGTAAAAAAGATGATATTGAACCAATTGGAAATATATCATATCGGAATTGGGATAAAAGAAATAGGAGTGCCGAATTTGGTATTGAAATTGGGGAAATCAATGAAAGAGGTAAGGGTTATGGGCAAGATGCCCTTAATAATTTTTTAGAATTCATGTTCAATCATTTGAATTTAAATAGAATCGAACTAACTACTCTAGCTGATAATGAAAAATCAATAAACTTATATAAAAAACTTGGTTTTAAAGAAATTGGAGTAATAAGAGAGATGAGTTTTGACAGTAGAACAGGTGAATATTCTGATGTGGTTTATATGGATGTGTTAAAAAGAGAATGGCTCAAACATTAATTTCAATATATATATGGAGTAAATTGATTCTAAAAATAATTGATGAAGAGTTAATGAATTTATAATAATACCTTTTAAATAGGGGGAATGTTATGTTTAGATTTGAAATAAGCGATAAACTTTATTTGAAAATATTTAATAAAAAAGATGCCCAAGAATTACATGAATTAATAGAATTAAATAAAGATTATTTGAAGAAATGGTTGAACTGGGTAGATGAGATGGAAGATATTGAAAATGTAAAAGAATTTATTAAAAAGACCAGGCAAGGCTTTGCTTCAGAAGAAAACATTACGGCTGGAATATGGTATAAAGAAGAACTGGTTGGAGTTATAGGTTATAATAGTATTGACTGGAAAAACAAGAAGGCTAATCTAGGTTATTGGTTGGATAAGCAGCACCAAGGGGAAGGTATAATTACTGCAGCATGTAAAGAACTAGTAGACAACGCTTTTAATAACTTCAACTTAAATAAAGTGGAAATAAGTTGTGCTGAAGGAAATGTTAAAAGTAGGGCAGTTCCAGAAAGGTTAGGATTTACACAGGAAGGTGTTATTCGTGATGCAGAATGGCTATATGATAAGTTTGTAAATCACATTCAATATGGAATGTTAGCTGAAGAATGGGAATAAGTATTAATTAAATAATCAAAAATGGAAGGAGAATTATAATGAAAACATTAGACCAAAAATATATAGACTTATTTGATGATTTTTTATTAGACAAAGGACGTTTGATTGATAATAAATTATTTACTTATCATTTTAAAAATGGTAATCCGATTGATGTTATTAAAGCTTTAAAAGTATATCAAAATAAAGATGGAGGTTTTGGCCAGGGTTTAGAACCTGATTTTCGTATGCCGGATTCTTCCGCTATAGATACTTCAATTGGATTAAGAATTTTAAAGGAATTTGATGACCATAAGCTAGTGAAACCGATGATAAGTAGGGCAGTAAAGTACCTCGAATCTACTTTTGATAAGAATCGGAAGGGATGGTTTGCGGTTCCTAAAGAAGTAAATGATTATCCTCATACTCCCTGGTGGCATTATGATGAAGAACAAAAAATGACAGCAATTGATAAAAATTGGGGTAATCCATCAGCTGAATTAATTGGCTATTTATATAAATACAAAAAATTTGTTAACAAATTAGATGTAGAAAAATTAGTAGATAATGCAATAGAGTATATAAATAACAAACAAGAATTTAATTCCGAAAACGAATTATTCTGTTATGTTGAATTATATAAGTTACTACCTGAAAAATATCAAGAACAAATAAAAGACAAGATTAGCTTAGGTATTTCTAATGTTATAGAATATGATCGAGATAAATGGACAGATTATGTGCCTTTACCACTTGATTTCATTTCCAAACCAGATGATTACTGGTTCGGTATTAAAATAGAAAAAGTAGAAGAAAACCTTGATTTTTATGTTGGATTGATTGAAGAAAACACGGTAGTAGATCCTCCGTGGGGTAAGGATTATTATAAAGAAGGTCTCAAAAGATCATATAATAACTGGAAAGGTATTTTAACTCTTGACATTTTAAAAAGACTGGATTATTTTGATCGAATTTCCTAAATTACATTTATGGATATATTAAAGAGATAGTATTATAAATAATAACTAGAATTATTTGGTCAGTAATACAATAGGAGTGAATAAATAATGATTGAAAGAATAGTAATCCCGCCCTATGATGAGTATGATCTTTCTACTTTTACAATAAAAGATGAGCTTGTTCAAATTGGACATTTTGGTGGTACAATTAATGAACAGGGTGAAATATTACAAACAATTGAAGAACAGTTAGACCAAACTCTTAAAAATTTAAATGAAGCATTAAATGAAATAGATTTAAATCTTGATAATGTGTTAAAATTGACTGTAATATTAAAAAATATAGAAGATTTTACTGGGATGCATAGGGTATGGATAAAACATTTTAACGAAGGGCAATATCCGGTGAGGGCAGTTATAACCTCAGACTTTGTTAGTAAGAATTGCCTTGTCCAGGTGGAAGGAACTGCAGCTTATAATCAATAATTTGAAAATATATAACTATTTAAATAATGAGGTGGAAACATGATTAGATATCCAGCCCCCTTAGAAAAAGGAGATATGATAGGAGTTTCTGCTCCTTCTTCTGGAGTGCAAGATGTATTTTTGTCTAAATTAGATAATGCAATAAAAAATATTGAAGCTTTAGGTTACAAAGTTAAAATAACCGATTCAGTTAGAAAACAAAAAAAATTGGTTAGTGCTCCTCCAAAAATTAGGGCCGAGGAGTTTACAAACTTATATAACAATAAAGATATAAAAGCGATTATTCCTCCCTGGGGAGGAGAATTTTTGATGGAAATGCTTCCTTACTTAAATTTTGATAATTTAAAAAATACTGAACCCAAATGGATACTGGGCTTTTCTGATATTAGTACTCTCTTGTTTACATTTACCTTGAAAACTAATATTGCAACAGCCCATGGGCCGAACTTTTTAGATTTTGGCAGTAATTCTATTCATGATTCAGTATTAAATGTATTAAACATTCTAAACAAAAGCCGAGGTGAAACTTTCAAACAGACCAGTTTAGAAAAATATCAAGAAGAGTGGTTAGATATAACTGAAGATAACATACCCTCTTATAATTTGACTGAAGAGGTACGCTGGAAATATATTAATGATAAAATTAATATATTTAGAGGTAGACTAATTGGTGGGAATATGGATGTAATTTGCAAGTTGATAGGTACTGAATATGAAAAAGTTAGTGATTATTTAAAATATCATGATGAGGATGGTATTGTTTGGTATTTTGAAAGTTGTGAGATGGATGCTACTGATATCCATCGAACTTTCTGGCAGATGAAGATGAATGGTTGGTTTAAAAACTGTAATGGGTTATTATTCGGTAGAGTAGCAGGTTATAATGATGTTCAGGATTATAGCTATGTAGATGCTTTAAAAGATCTTTCTAATGATTTAAATATACCTATTATATATGATATTGATCTAGGCCACAAACCACCTCAGCTTACATTTATAAATGGTGCATATGTTGAAATAGATATAAGTGATAATAAAGAGGAAATAATACAAACCTTAAAATAGTGATATGTTTTTAAGATATATTTCACCAATTTGTTTTGTTATTATACTTTTTTCTTTACTAGTAATTTAATTTGATAATTTCTGATTGACCAAAAATACGAAGGGAATTATATTCCATGAATTTTAAAGATTTAAATCAATTTGATAAGGATGTTTTTAATAGACTTTTTGATTATTACGATAGTAATATAAATCCGAATCTTATAAATGTTCTTGAAAATAAAGAATATAATAAAGAGAACCGTTTATCTATTTATCAAACCCCTTTTAATTCTATTATATTTGCTTCTTCTTCTATATATAAGATTATAAAAAAAAAGTTAAAAAACAATATAGAGGAAAGAAAATAAATTTAGATGATTTAAAATTTCTTTTAGATTATAATAATTATAATGACGAAGATAATACTCTTTGTTTATTTTTAAACCCTGAAAACCACATAAATATTAATCCTTCTAAATATTTAAAAATGAGAACTTTAACAAAAGAAGATAAAATAAGGTTTGATGAATTCAGAAAAGAAACACCTAGTGCTGATCTTCAAGAAGGACAACTTAGTATAGAAGATCCGGTTATTGTAGGTTGTTTTGATAAAGACAAATTAGTTTCTGTGGCTAGTTATTGGTTTTGGGGTGATGGGTTAGCTGATATTGGGGTAGTGACTCACCCTGATTATAGACAAAACGGAATTGGAAAAGCATTAATTTCTAATTTGTGTAATTTTGGGTTTGAGTTAGATAGAATTAATGTATACCGGCATAATCAAAATAATTTAGCCTCTCGTAATTTAGCTTTGTCTTTAAACTTTAAACAAAAATTAATTATAGAAACAACAAAGATTTTAAAAGATTAAAAGGGGGATTTAAAAAATGAAGATTGGAATTATTGTTTATTCACAGACTGGCAATACTTATTCAGTAGTTGAAAAGGTGAAAGAAAAATTAGTAAACAAGGGACATGAGGTTAATATTGATCGTTTAGAACCATTAGATCAAAGTGAAGTACATCCTGGGGCAAAAAATATTAAATATAAAAATTTTCCTGAACTTGGAAAATATGAAGGTTACATATTTGCTTCTCCTGTACAGGCTTTTTCTCTTGCGGCAGGAATGGAAAGTTATCTTAAAAATATTGAAAGTTTGGATAATAAAAAGACAGCCTGTGTTTTAACAAAGGGATTACCCTTTAATTGGACTGGTGGTACTAGAGCGATGAAGCAGCTAAGAGATTTACTTGAAACAAAAAACAGTAATGTAGTGGAAACAGGAATTATAAAATGGCTTAGTTTTAACAGAAATAAAAAAATTAAAAAGATTGTAGAAAAAATGAGCAAAATATTCTAAAAAGTTGGGAAGAGATAAATTGAATAAAAATATAATATTAAAAACAGACCGTTTGAAGATTCGGGAATTCAATTTAGATGACAGTGAAAAAGTATTGTCAATGAGTCAAGAAAGTGGTATTAAAAAATGGATGCCAGATCAAGTATATGATAATTTATCACAAACAAAAAAGGTATTGAACTTTTTAATAGCTCAGTATAAGAATGGACCTGATCCTAGTAATAATCCATATGTACTTGGAATTGAATTAAAATCTAACAAGGAATTGATTGGTCATATTGGTTTAAGTGCAATTGATGAAGGTATTGAAATTGGTTATGCGATAACTGAAAAATATCAGAAGAAGGGTTTGGCCAGTGAGGCTGTTTCAGCATTTAGTAATTGGGTAATTAATAATTTTGCTCTTAAATCAATTTGGGGAGTTGCAAATAAAAATAATGTGGGTTCAATTAAAGTCCTTGAAAATTCTAAATATAAATATGTAGATAAAAGAGATAGTGAACTATTATATATTTACGAGTGATAATATTTTCAAGCACTGAAAAACATTTAAAAGTTGGTGAATAGCTTGAAATCAAAATTATTATTAATTGAGGGACTACCTGGTTCTGGTAAAACCACCACAGCTAAAATAAGTAAAGAAGTATTAGATGAGTTAGGTATTAAAAACAAACTTTTTCTGGAGGGAAACTTAAACCACCCAGCTGATTATGAAGGTGTAGCATTTTTTAACAAACACGAATATTATCAATTAAAAGAAGTGTTTAATAAATACAATGATTTAATTGAAAATATATCTGTTAAAAGAGAAAAAGGTTATTTTATTTCTTATGTTAAGCATAAAAGGGAATTAGAAGATGATTTTCCGGATGAACTTTTTAATTATATTTCCAAAAAAGATATTTATGAATTATCTTTAGAAAAAAATAATAAGTTAATATATAATAAATGGAAACGGTTTTCTAAAAGAGCATCTGAAGAGGAAACAGTATACATATTTGAGTGCTGTTTTATCCAGAATCCTATAACTATTACTGTGATAAGAGATAATGAATCTAAAGAAAATGCTTTTAACTATATAAATAATTTATTGGATGCTGTGAAAAGTCTTAGTCCAACCTTGTTATACATTAAACAGGATGATTTTATAGAAAGCTTTAAAAAAGTAGTCGAAGAAAGACCTAAAAAATGGATTAATTCTTTTATTGACTATTATACAAAACAAGGTTATGGTCTAAACGAAAATTTGAAAGGATTAAAAGGTACAATTGAAGTATTAAAATATAGACAGGAAATTGAAGATGAGATATTTGCTAATTTAAATATAGAAAAGTATGTACTTAATAATTCTAATTATAATAAGAAACAGACAGAACTAAAAATTAAAAAGATCCTTAAAGAATAAATAGCTAATAATGACTAACAAAAAGGTATTTTCCATTTTATAAAGAAATTTATAAATACAAATTTTTTACATAAAATTATTATATTTTCATTCAATATATTATAATAAACTGGCTTATTAGATATTTAATTATTATACTAAGAGAGGTGTATAGAAATGATTTTAGGTATTGATATTGGAGGATCTACAACAGATATAGTAGCACTTAAAAATTATGAAATATTTGACTTATTTACTGTGGAAGCAAGTGATCCTACTACGTCTGCTTATGGTGCTTTAGGAAAAATGCTTACCAAAAACAGATTAGGAATTGATGATATAGAAAAGATTGCAATTACAGGAGTGGGTTCATCTTTTATAGATAAAACTATCTTTGGCATTGAGACTATAAGGATAGAAGAATTTGATGCTATTGGATTAGGAGGATCTTATCTTTCAGGCATTGATAAAACACTAGTTGTTAGTTTGGGTACTGGTACTGCTATGGTTAATGTCAACAAAAATAAAATTGAACATATCGGTGGTACAGGTATCGGGGGAGGAACCCTTTTAGGTCTAGGCAAAGGAATATTAAATATTATTGATTTTGATGAAATAATTAATCTGGCTAAAAAAGGTGATTTAAGTAAAGTAGATTTAACTATAGGCGATATCTCTAATGAAAAAGTAGGTCATCTTCCTCAAACAATAACAGCTTCTAATTTAGGTAATGTTCATAAAGTAGCTGAAGAAAAAGATTATGCCAGAGGGATATTGAACTTAATTTATCAGAATGTCGGTATGTTAGCTGTTTTTGGTGCCCAGATGACAGGAAATAAAGATATTGTTTTTACTGGAAAGCTGGCTCAAGTTGAAGAAGGAATTAGTATTTTAAAAGATTTAAGAAAGAATAAGTCATATAATATGAACTTTCACTTTCCTGAACATGCAACATTTTCAACTGCTATTGGAGCAGGAATTGCTGTTCAAAAGAAGTAAATATATAAAATAAAAAACGAGGTGCTGTAATGAAAATATTATATTGGGCGGTTGGATTGTTAGTTGTAATATTAGTATTGATTTATCTGGTTTCACAGTTTGGTCACAGCAGTTTTCAAAAAAGAGGAGAGCAAGAAGCTAAGAAAATCCTTTCCAAAGCTGAGTTGTCAAAGATTGAAACCATTGAAAAAGAGGATTTAGAAGGGTTACCTGATCCTGTTAAAAGATGGTTGAATTTCAGTCAGGTTATAGGGAAAGAGAAAATAAAAACAGTTCGACTAAAACAAAAAGGTTTAATGAGAACTAGCCCAGGACAAAAGGGGATGAAAACTACAGCGGATCAATATTTTAACACCGAAACACCATCCTTTATCTGGCTAGCCAGGGTCAATATGGCTCCTTTAATATATTTTGCAGGTAAAGATAAGTATGATGATGGTAGAGGCCACATGTTGATAAAAGTACTTTCATTATTTCCAGTTGTTGACGACCGGGGAGAAGAAATGGACCAAGGTACTCTAACAAGATATTTAGGAGAAATTATCTGGTTTCCTACAGCGGCTTTAAGTGATTACATAAGCTGGGAAGAAATTGATTCAAGATCTGCTAAAGCGACAATGAGTTATCAAGGAGTTACTGCTTCTGCAGTATTTAATTTTGATGAAGAGGGTAGAGTTTCAAGTTATAACTGTGAAAGATATTATAATAGTGATGATGGTTATCGACTTGAAAATTATCATGCTCCGGTTTGGGATTACCAGGAGTTTTCAGGAATTAAAATTCCGACTCAGGCTAAAGCAATATGGAAATTAGAGTCCGGAGATTATGAGTATTATGATATGGAAATTACCGGGCTTGAGTTTAACGTAAATGAAATTTATTAAAATATTTTTGAAAAACAAAAGGAGTTGGCTGCAATTGAGTTTTAAAAAATTATTTATATTTCTATTATTATTTATATTACTTGCTTTACCTTTTCAAATTAATGGGAATGTTAATGCTCAAACAATAGGATATGAACAAGAACTAAAAGCCTATTTTGATGGTTTTATAAATTCACAGATTGAAGAGTACAAAGTCCCGGGGGTAACCTTATCGATTGTAAAAGATGGTAGAGTCTTATTAAAAGAAGGTTATGGATTTTATGATTTAGAAAAAAACAAAAGTGTTGACCCTGATAATACTCTTTTTAGAGTTGGTTCTACTTCCAAGTTGTTTGTTTGGACTTCTATTATGCAGCTTGTAGAACAAGAGGAAATTAGTTTAGAAGATAATGTAAACCAGTATTTAGATTTTACTATTCCAAATAATATTGTAGATGACGAAAGAGAAGCTAAGCCAATAAAAATTAAGCATCTTTTAAATCACAATGCTGGATTTGAAGATAAAGCTGTTAAATTATTTGTTTTAACTAAAAAGGATATGAATCCTTTAGGAGATTATTTAAAGGAAAACTTACCAGCCAGGGTTTATCCTGCGAGTAAACAAATGGCTTACTCAAATTACGCTACTGCATTAGCGGCATATATCGTGCAAAGAGTTTCAGGTATGGATTTTGCTGAATATGTTGATAAAAATATATTTGAGCCGCTAAATATGAATAAAAGTACTTTTAAGCAACCAGTTCCTGAGGAAATAGAAGCAGAATCCTCTTATGGTTATGCTTATATAAGAGGAGAATATAGGAAAGCTGATTTTGAATTTGTCCAACCCTATCCAGCAGGTTCTTTAAGTAGTAATGCTGCTGACATGTCAAAATTCATGCTTGCCCATTTAAATAACGGGTTATATAGCTGGAATAGAATTTTGGAAACTGAAACAGCTCAATTTATGCACAGCCAAAGCTTTACTCATAATAATGATTTCGCAGGTATGGCTCATGGATTCATTGAAATGAATGTAAATGGATACCGTGTGATTTCTCATGGTGGAGATACCAGAATGTTTCATACCGGATTTTATTTAGTACCAGAGTTAGACTTAGGACTTTTTGTATCCTATAACGGAAGGGATGCAGGAAGAGCAAGTGCAAAATTATTTAAAAACTTTATGGATAGATATTATCCCTCTGAAGAAGATATTATACCTAGTGAAAGAGGCGAGAACTTTATAGATAATTCTAGAATAGCTGGGAAATATCATTTTAATCGTATTAACTATACTTCATTTGAATCAATCATTAGAATGATGAGTTTAACAAATATAGAAGTTGATAGTGAAAATAATTTAACTTATAACTTTCAGGGTAAAATACACCCCCTTGATCAAATAAACCCTGGTGTATTTTATGATAAAGAAAGTGGTAATAAACTATATGCTGCTGAAAATAGTGAAGGAGAAATAACCAAACTGTATACAAATAGTCCTAATGTTTTACTAAGGGCCACAATTTTTGATACAGTATTATTTAACGCACTTTTCTTAGGTGGTTATATTCTATTAACTTTAATTGTAGTGTTTGTGTTAATTAAATCGTTATTCAAAAAATATATTAGAGACAAATTTATTATTGAAAAACTTACTGCTATTATAACTGGTTTTGCTTCTATTGGTTTCTTAGCAGCTATTATTATAGTATTTACAAATAACCATCCAATCTATAATATTCCATATGTATTCTTACGTGATTCAAGTTTATTAAATAATATTCAATTATTAATTTGGATTCTGCCAGTTCTAGCTATTTTATTGGTAGTAATGAATATTAGAGTTTGGTTTAAAAAGAGATGGTACCTACTTCAAAAAGGTGCTTATACTTTCTATACCCTTTGGTCTTTAGGTATAGTCTGGTGGTTTTATCACTGGAATATATTAGGATTTTAATATAAATCAAAAGTAAACTGGAGGTGAAAATGGATGGAATTAAATGTACTTGTTGATAATAATACAATTATAGATAAATATTTATTAGGTGAAGCTGGTCTTTCCTATTATATAAAAGAAAATGGGACAACCATATTATTTGATGTAGGTTATTCAGATATATTCATTCAAAATGCAGACCGGTTAAACATAGATTTAAATGAGGTAGATTATATAGTATTATCACACGGTCACCTTGACCATACAGGTGGATTAGACCCACTCATAAAATATTATTATGAAACGAAAGAAGGTACAAAGTATTATCCAGAGATTATAGCACACCCGGATTGTTTTAAAGAAAAGTTCTATAAAGATAGTACTTCAATAGGGATTAATCTGTCCAAAAATTTACTAAAGAATTTATTTGTTATAAATGAATATGATAAACCTTTTTGGATAACTGAAAAACTTGTATACCTTGGACAAATAGAACGAACTAATGATTTTGAAGCACAGAAATCTTTGGGATATCAAAAAGATATTGGAGAGGAAAACAAAGATTATATCCTTGATGATACAGCTCTAGCTTATCTTTCCGAAAAAGGTATAGTTATAATAACGGGTTGTTCCCATTCTGGGATATGTAATATAGTAACACAGGCAAGAAAAGTAACTGGAGTTGATAATGTAGTAGATATAATTGGTGGACTACATTTGATGGAACCGTCGACCTTAAAAATGAATAAAACCAAGCAATTTATAAAAGAACTAAATTTAGAAAAGCTACATGCCTGCCACTGTACTGATTTGAATAGTAAAGTTGAACTATCAAAAGTTGCTGATTTACAAGAAGTAGGAGTTGGAATGAAGTTTGAATATGAGTAAACATTTAAAGGAGTGAAGGCGATGAGTTTTCCAGCTTATTACTCGGTAGCAGTGGGAACACTGATCATAGTTCAGTGGATTTTTTTCATTGCGACAGGTAATGTAGCGGAGTTTCATGTAATACCACTAGAAATTTCTCTTCATATAACGGCAGAAGTGATGACAGCCCTTTTGCTTTTAATTAGTGGGTTTCTTTTATTAAAAAGAAAGAAGAAAGCTATAAAATGGAATTTGCTTGCCCAGGGGATGTTAATATATACTGTAATTAATAGTTCGGGCTATTTTGCACAGCTGAGCCAGTGGTTATTTGTTTTTATGTTTTTTGTTTTGTTAGTTTTATCGATTATAAGTGTCTTTACTTTGCTCAAAGGAGAGGACTAAATGGAAAAAGAAAAATTTAATATGGTTTATCTACTTTCACTGATAATAGTTATTTTAATGGCAATTGCTTCATTGAGTGGGATATTTAGTGAAAACCTTTACCAAGATAATGCTCTGGTAAGATCATCCTGGTATGGGAATGATATAATCACCATGGTTTTGGCAGTACCTGTTTTTATGAATGGTTTAATATTTTATAAAAAGAAAACAGTTATTGGAATCTTAATACTATTTGCAATGCTTTTTTATTCACTCTATAATTATGCCTTTTATCTGTTTGGGGCTGCCTTTAATAATATGTTTTTAATCTATGTAGCTATATTTTCTTTATCCATTTTTGCACTTCTTTTATTGATCCGAAAAATCGATATTAAAAAAACTGCAGAAAAGTTCAAACCTGAGACTCCTGTTAAAGTGATCGGTTGGTATATGATTATCGTAGGAATAATATTAGGCGTTTTTCATACGGGTTTATCTTTAAGTTATATCTTTACTGGTGTAATACCAGAGATAATAACTAATGTAGCTCACCCTACAAATGTGATATCAGCACTAGATCTTTCTATGGTTGTACCGGTAGCATTAATTGCAGGAGTTAATATACTCAAAAAGAAATCCTGGGGATATATTCTGGCCGTAGTCTGGAATTTAAAGGGCTTTGTATATATGTCTGCGTTATCTTCAGCTTCTATTGTTACCTATATAAATGGTGATGTTCAGGATGTATTTCAATTAATACTTTGGGCACCAATCGCGCTCGGCTGTTTTATTATGACCTTTTTACTTTTTAAAAACATAAGTTTTCATAATTAGAAATCAATCTAATTTAAGATGATATATTAATAATTACTATAAATAAGGGGTAATATATTTATGGAAAAAGTTAGTTTTAAAAACAGTAGAGGATTACGATTAGTTGGAGATTTTTATAAAGCAAATTCAGATAATATAATAATCATGACACATGGTTTTATAAATGATAGATCTTCTCAGGGTCGTTTTGATAGATTAGCAGATCGACTGCAGGAGGAAAACTATAATGTGTTAAAGTTTGATTTTAGCGGCTGTGGAGAAAGTGATTCTGATATTATTAAATTGGATAAAGAAATTGATGACCTTTTATCAGCTATAGACTACGTAAAAGAAAAAGGCTTTGAAAAGATAGCTCTGTTTGGTAATAGTTTGGGGGGCCTTGTATGTCTAAAAGCATATAGTGAGGATATTAAAACTATGGTTTTAAGTGGACCAGTAACTGACAGTATGAATTATAGTTGGGAGAAATTTTATTCAAATAAAAAGATGAAAGAATTAGAAGAAAAAGGTTACTTAACCCTTGAAAGTGAAGAAATAGGGGAAAGGAAAATAAGTAAAGAGATTCTGGATGCCTTTTCTGAAATAGAGCAAAAAGAATTATTAAAAGACATTAAAGTTCCTATCTTAATAATCCATGGTGATAAGGGAGAAGAAGAAAAGGAATTATTAAAAAGATCTAAAAAGGCTTTAAAGATTCTACCTTCAGATTCACAATTAAAAGTAGTTGAAGATGCTAGGCATGGAATTAGAGAAGATTATCATATTGTAATTGAATTAACAGTAGACTGGTTACAAAGACATTTTAAAATCAAAGAATAAAATGTGATAAACGATGATTCTTTTTAGTTGGGGAGTACAAACTAAATCTTTAAATAATAATATTAATTATAAAAGGAAGTTGGTGAAGTTTTTATGGACTTTTTAGAATTTGTACAAAAAAATGAAATTACTCTTCTTGATGGAGCTATGGGAACTGAACTTAAAAAAAGAGATGTGATGGGAAACTTCAAAAATAATATAGAAAATAGAGAAATAGTAAAAGATATTCACAAGAGTTATTTAAAGGCAGGTAGTGATGCAATAATAACAAATACTTTTTCAATGAATCGGCTCTATTTAAAAGATAAAAGCAAAGATTATGACTTAGATTTAATCAATAAAGCTGGAGTTAAGCTCGCCAAAGAGGTGGTTGGCCCAAATCAGTTTGTCCTGGGAGATATAAGTTCCACTGGAAAGCTATTAAAACCTTACGGTGAATATGAAGAGGAACAATTTATCGAGATCTTTCAAGAAAAAGCTCGAATTCTTGCTGATGAAGGAGTAGATGCCTTCATCATAGAAACAATGGTTGATTTGAGAGAAGCAGTAACTGCACTTAAGGCCTGTAAAAGTGTTGCTGATTTGCCAGTAATAGTATCTTTATCATATAATACAATTGATAAGGGTGGACGAACTGTAATGGGTAATTCAGCAGCTGAAGCAGCTCAAAAGCTTCAAAAAGAAGACGCAGATATTATAGGGACAAACTGTGGATCACTTGATCCTAAAGAAATGGCTGAAATAGTTAAAGTACTCAAAGATAATACCGATCTACCAATCATGGTTGAACCTAATGCTGGTCAGCCTAAGTTAAAAGGAGAAGAAACTGTTTATGATATGGAACCAGATGTATTTAAGGAAGGTATTATGGCTTGTATTAAGGCCGGAGCTGAAATAGTAGGGGGTTGTTGTGGTACTACTCCCCAACATATTAAAGAGTTATCCAAAGAGATAGGTAAAGATTAAAAATATAGTTTTTAGTATTGAAAGGAGGCAAACAATATGGGTTGTGGTTGTGGATGTGATGACAATGGTAGTAATGAAAGTAAGGAAGTAAAATATAGTGAATGTCCTAGATGTGGATCAACAGCAAAATCTGTTCCGGATGCAGTTTTAAATTCACTGGTCAAAAAGGAATTAAAGAAACAGATTTTAGAAAATGATTATTATATCTGTTTAAATCCTGACTGTGAGAACGTCTATATTGACGAAACAAAAAAGTCAGTATTTAAATTAGAGGATCTTAAAAAGACGATTTGGTTTAAGGAAGGTTCTGAACCAAAGATTGCTTGTTACTGTAATAATATTACATATGAACAGGTAAAAAAAGCAGTAAGAGAATCAGACTTAAAAGACTGGAAAGATATTGTACTTCATTATAAGGAAAAAGCAGTTTGCATGTGCGAAAAACTAAATCCTACTGGAGAATGTTGTTCGGATAACTTCTATAGAATAGTTAACAAAGTTTTAGTTAAGGAAGGTGAACCTCCAGTAAGTTCTTCTTCAGGCAGCTGCTGTGGATAAAGCATTATAAAAAAACACCTTGACATATATATAACATTTATGTATTATTATAAGTAACTAAAATTAAAAAAAGATTATTGACAGTGAACAGGAATAGTAATTAAAATGGTATTTCAAGAGAATCGGGGATGGTGGAAGCCTGATAATATCTATTTTAATGAAACCCGCCTGGGAGTTGGAAGCTGAAATTAGTAAGCTTTGCCGGCAGTCAACCGTTATCATGACAGGTTATTAAAGTATTATTAAAATACTTTAGTAACTGCAAGCAAGTGGACTATTTATTAGTCAACAAGGATGGTACCGCGAGAGCAACCTCGTTCCTATTTAAGGAACGGGGTTTTTTTAGTTTTTTTAAAAAATAAGTATTGAGGAGGGAGTATTTTGCAAGAAAATAATGTGAAACGGATTGTAATAAAAATTGGAACGAGCTGTCTAACACATGAAAATGGCAAATTAAACTATGAAGCTATTGAACATTATTTAAAACAACTGGTAGAGTTGAAAAACAGTAATAAAGAGGTTTTACTGGTAACATCAGGTGCAATCGGAGCGGGAATTGGAGAACTAAAAATGAAACTACCCTGCAGTATGGCTGAAAAGCAGGGAATGGCAGCGGTCGGACAGGGACTTTTAATTTCACTTTATAATAAAATTTTAAGACAAAATGGTGAAATTGGAGGTCAGGTCCTTCTTACATCGAGTGATTTAAAAGAAAAAAATAGATATGAGAATATATATAATACACTTGAAGTGCTTTTAGAAAACGGAATAATACCGATTATAAATGAAAATGATACGGTAGCTACTGATGAAATCAGATTTGGTGATAATGATACACTTTCAGCGGAAGTGAGCAGTCTAATTAATGCTGATCTGTTAATATTACTGACAGATGTGGAAGGATTATACAATAAGATTCCCTGCGAGTCAGAAGATGACCTGAAGTTGATTAATAAAGTAGAAGATATAACTCCTGAAATAGAGGCTAAAGCAGGTAAAAAGGGTAGTATTGTTGGTACAGGAGGAATGAAAACTAAATTAAAGGCAGCCAAAATTATTAATAAGGCAGGGATACCAATGGTAATTGGTCCCGCCTATAAAAATAATATAATTAGTAAGATGGTTAAAATGATTGAAAACGGAGAAAAATATAACATAGGAACAACTTTTATTCCCGGTGAAAAGAAGTGCAGAAGAGAGAAGTCTAATTAAATTAAGGAGGAATTCAAAAATGAGTATTAGAGAAGAGATAATTAAACAGGCTGAAAAGTCTAAAATTGCAGCCGGACAGATGGCTAATATTTCCACAGAAAAAAAGAATAGTGCTCTTTATAAAATTGCAGCCGGATTATTAGAGAGAAGCGAAGAGATCTTAGAGGCCAATAAAAAAGATATGGAAAAAGCAAAAAATAAAAATTTATCTAAAGCATTCTTAGATAGATTATCATTAGATGAAAACAGAATAAAAGGAATCGCAGAAGGATTAAAAGAAGTCGCAGAATTAGCTGATCCTATCGGTGACATTTTAGAAATGAATAGAAGGCCGAATGGACTACAAATAGGTAAAATGAGGGTACCTTTAGGTGTAATCGGTATTATTTATGAAGCGCGTCCTAATGTTACAGTTGATGCAGCGGCTCTTTGCATAAAATCAGGCAATAGTGTAATCTTACGTGGAGGTTCTAGTGCCATTAATTCCAATAAAAAGTTAGCAGAAATTATTTCTGAAAACATTAAAAAAGCAGGTTTACCAGCCAAAGCAGTTCAATTAATTCAAACTACTGATCGAAAAGCAGTTAAAGAATTACTAACTTTAAATGAATATTTAGATCTCTTAATTCCAAGGGGTGGCGCAGAACTTATTAATAGGGTTGTAAATGAGTCTAAAATACCTGTCATTCAGACTGGTGTAGGCAACTGTCATATTTTTGTAGACGAAAGTGCAGATCTACAGATGGCAGCAAAAATTACTGAGAACGCTAAAACAAGTAGACCAGCAGTCTGTAATGCAGCAGAAAGTCTTCTCATCCATGAAAACATTGCAGAAGATTTTATACCAAAAATTGTTAAAGTATTATCTAAGCACCAAGTAGAAATTAGAGGTGATAAAACTGCAGTCAATATAGATGACAGCATTAAAGATGCTGAAGAAAGTGACTGGGATAAAGAATACTTAGATTATATTATCTCACTTAAAGTTGTTGATGATTTAGAGGAAGCAATTAATCATATCAACAAATATGGGACCAGACATTCGGAAGCAATCGTAACAGAAAATTATACTAATAGCCAGAGGTTTTTAAATGAAGTGGATGCAGCGGCAGTTTATGTAAATGCTTCAACCCGTTTTACTGACGGGAATATGTTTGGCCTAGGAGCAGAAATTGGGATAAGTACCCAAAAGATGCATGCCAGAGGACCGATGGGGTTAAAAGAACTAACTTCTACTAAGTATGTTGTATATGGTCAAGGACAAAGAAGGGAGTAGTGATAATATGAAGTTATGTATTGTAGGATTAGGTAAAATTGGAACAGCCTTAGTGCAAGGAATATTAAATTCAGGACTTTATGATTCTAATCATTTGATTGGTTGTGATCCAAAAGCAAAAGAAACTAAGAATAATAAGGAACATGGTGGTATAAAAACAACAAGTGATAATATCAAAGGAGTTAAGGAAGCCGATGCTGTCTTACTAGCTGTAAAACCACAAGTTATCGATAATGTATTAGAAGAAATAAGTGAAGCAGTAAAAGGAAAACTTGTTATCTCTATTGCTGCTGGTATCAGCAATTCTCATTTGAAAGAAAAATTACCTCTTGATGTTAGAACAATTAGAGTAATGCCTAATACTCCAGTATTAGTTAAATCAGGTATTTCAGCAATTGCACCAGGTCGAAATGCTACTGAAAAAGATATAAAATTAGTTAATAAAATATTTGAAGGAGTAGGGGAAGTCGTTGAAGTAGAAGAAAATTTAATGGATGCCATTACAGGGTTAAGTGGTAGTGGACCAGCCTTTATCTATATCATGATTGAAGCCTTAGCTGATGGTGGAGTTTTAACAGGCATCTCAAGAGAGCTAGCACTTAAACTAACTGCTCAAACAATGCTGGGTTCCGCTAAAATGGTTCTTGAAACAGAAAATCATCCTGGAGTATTAAAAGATATGGTTACTTCACCAGGAGGTACATCTATTAGAGGGATAGAAGTTCTTGAAAAACATGGAGTAAGAGGAATTTTGATAGATGCAGTAAAGGAGGCAGCACTTCGATCAAAAGAACTGAATTCTATAGATTAAATGCTTTAAAAAGAGTGATAATAAGTTGAGGTTATTTAAAAGAATTTTGACTTGCCTTTTAAATAACCTCTTTATTATTTTGCTTTTATAGCAAATTATAGAATCATTAGTAATTTATAAAAGGTATATAGTTAAATTTAAAGAATAAAAATATTAGTTATTAATGGCAAAAAAGCACAAAATTAGATATAATTAAATAAATTATTGATAATCATCAAGCGAGAGAAATAAATATAATTGTTTGTGGCATGGAAATTGGTTGGTGGTGATCTTATATCAATAAGTAGAATTAAAACTTTATTTTAAAATAGTTAAAAGAGGTTAAAGTTTTATACAAAACTAGGTGATGATAAATTATGAATAAAACAAAAGGAATTATTTTAACAATATTTGCTACTATAAGCTTTGGATTTCTACCTTTTTTTGCCAAAATTTCTTATGCGAATGGTTTTAATCCATATAGTTTCAGCTTATTTCGTTCATTATTTGCTGCTGTTGCTCTTTTTATTTTTATTAAATTATATAAAATTGATTATAAAGCTACTAAAGCTCAATATTTTACGTTATTTAAAGTTAGCCTTTTTGGGTATTCACTTATGATGTTAACATTCAATATTTCTTTATTATACATGTCTTCTGGTTTAGTTATGACTCTACACTATATTTATCCTGTGATAGTCATGTTAGCTTCAGTGTTTTTATATAAAGAAAAGATCGGGGCTAAAAAGGTATTGGCATTAATACTATCTATTTCAGGGATCTATTTTCTTATTGGTTTTGGTTCCCTTTCAGCCATTAGTTTGTTAGGTTTTTGGCTTGCTTTGATTTCAGGTGTTTTGTATGCTTACTATATATTATCGGTTTCAAATAGCAATATTAAACATCTTAGTGGTTTTGTGATTACTTTTTATCTTTCTCTTTTTAATACATATATATTATTTACCATTTCAATGATGACTGGTAATCTAAGTATGAATTATAATTACAAAGGTTTATTGAGTACATTAATGGTAGCTTTGGTTTGTAATCTCTTCGGCATGGTAGCATTTCAGACTGGTTTAAAATATATTACTGCAACAGCTTCCTCAATATTGAGTACCTTTGAACCTATAACAAGTTTAGCTGTCGGTATAATCATATTTAATGAGTATTTAGCCTGGTACCATTTTGTTGGCAGTATATTAATAATTATTTCTGTAATAATTGTTTCCTTAACAGAAAAGAAAATGAAAGAAGTAGCTAATGAGTCTAAATATGAAATAGTTTAGTAGATAGGAGAGAGGAGTATATAAATGTCTAAGATTAATGAAGAAAAAATCCATTTTACCGAACAACAAACGATAATTATTAAAGAGAAAGATTATATAGGTAGAATACTTGATATTGGTGGTGGAGGCGAAGGAATTATATCTCAATTGTATGGAGACAAAGTAGTTGCAATTGATTTAAGTGAAGAAGAACTAAAGGAAGCTCCTAAAAACGATTCCTTGAAAATAATAATGGATGTAAGACAATTAAAATTTTTAGATGAGCAGTTTGATATTGTGACATCATTTTTTACATTCATGTATATTAATAATGAAGACTTAAATCAGGTCTTTAAAGAAATAAAGAGAGTATTAAAACCAGGTGGTAAATTACTAATTTGGGGGTTAAAAATTCCTAAAAAGAGAGAGATAGATAAAGAAATATTTGCAGCAAGGTTAAAAGTTGAGTTCAAGAATAAATCTATTGAAACGGGTTATGGTACAATTTGGGAAGATAATGAACAGGATATTGATAAGTTTATTGAAATAGCCCGACAAAATGAAATGAAAGTAATCAATCAAAAGCAAGGAAAACAATATTTTTATCTAGAAGTAAAAATATAATTGGTAATAAGTAAAAAGGAAGGGAATTAATAGTGCATATAAAAAACTTAACTCAAGCAGCTTTAAGTTTAACCTTAATCTTTGTATTTTTTATGTTGTTTAAAGGAGTTACTAATATATTAAACAGTATCTTTGTTCCACTAGTATTTTATATTAATATTTCTAGATTCAAATGGAAAGCCTATCTTGCTCTAGTAACAGCCACTTTAATTTTAACATTCTTATTTTTCTTTCAACAAATATTTTTTGTGCTCTTTTATGCTCTTCTAGGTTGGATATTATATAAATTATTCAATAAAAAGAAGGGATTTCTTTTTAATACCACTATACTCACATTAGTAAACCTTGTTAGTTTTATTATTATAATAAATCTGACAGATTTATTTCTAGGAACTGCCATAATTAAAGCTCTTTTATCAATTAGCGGTGGTACCACGTTGGTTTTACTTATAGTTTTTCTCTTAGAAGCATTGTTTGTAGCCTTAAGCCTTGAAATTATTATTCCAAGGGTAAGAAGGGCGTTTGAGTATTAAAAACTGATAAAGAAGGGGAGGTGTAGGTTTAATAGGGTTACCTATTAAATTATAATATGGAGTTTTTATTTAATACTATTGAAGTCTCTGATATTGAAAAATCTTTTGAATTTTACAAAGAAGTTATAGGATTAAAAGTAGCCAGAAGGATTAAACCTCAGGATAATATGGAGATTATCTTTTTAGAGGATGAAAATGGAAATACTGTTGAATTAGTTGATTATAAGGATCAAAGTGTAGAAGATAGAGCTGGGAAGTCTAATATAAAAATGGGGTTTGCAGTTGAGGACTTAGACAAAACTATAAAATATTTAAATAAAGAAGGAATAGAGATCATAGAAGGACCGGTTCCCATTGAAAACGGACGTTTTGTAGATATCACAGATCCTGATGGAATAAAAATAGGTCTTTATGATTTTGAATAAATAATATATATTATCATTTAGAATTTGAAAAAACAAGAGTATGTTTTGTGAGTATAGTGGTAAACTATTTCTCTTTTTAATAGATTATTATGAGTATAAATATAAACTTATCGAAATACTGAATAAATAAATTAGAGTATTATATTTTTCTTTAATAAATTAAATAAGGTGATTGGAATGCATTTAATTAAAAAATATAGGATTTACATATTTTTATTTATCGCTTCACTTATGACAATTATCATTCATGAATTCGGACATTTTTTGATGGGAACCGTTCTTGGGTACGATATGGGATTTGATTTTAATGGCACAAGACCTATAATAGGAGCATATTCCAATAATACTGATTATTTTCTCGTAATATTTTCTGGAATTTCTTTCACATTAATTCAATCTTTTTTAGGAGTTTATTTAATAAAAAAGCTTAACTATCAGAGACTTTATTATCTTGTCTTAACTCCATTTCTATATCGTTTAATTCCCTATTTAATTTCAATTTTTTATCCTCAAAGTATACTACTGCAAGATGAAGCAAGGATTTCACAACTTTTAGGAGTTAATCTTTATCTAGTACCAATTTTGATTATTGGTATCTTATTGTTTAACTGTTACAGAATAAATAAAACGTATCAGATTAATTTTAACAGTCATTTAAGATTATCACTTGTAAGCACCCTATCTTTCATAATTATAATTAAGTTAAACCAAATGCTTTTATTTTTTTAAAACAATATAATATTACATAAAAATATGAAATTTCAAAGCAAAATGTAATAATCTAATAATACTTTTAAGTAGAGTGTTTTTATTATAAAATATAAGTGAAGGAGGCTGATATAATGAAATTTAAATGGTGGGGACAAGCTTCTTTTTTGATAACAAAAGATGATGGTACAAAGATAATAACTGACCCCTACAATGAGGAGATGCCCTATAAAAGTATCAATGATAAGCCAGATTATGTTACAGTCAGTCATGACCATTTTGACCACAATGCTGTTAATGCGATAACAGGACAACCTTATGTTGTGAATAATATTAGTGGATTTAAAGACAAAAAGGTGGATATTAAAGGTATTTCAACTTATCATGATGATTCTGAGGGAGCCGAGCGAGGAGAAAACATTATATTTATGATGCAGCTTGATGGTATGAAAGTCAGCCATCTGGGGGATCTAGGACATCCTTTAACAAGTAATCAAGCAGATAAACTTAAAGATACTGACATCTTATTATTACCAGTTGGAGGCCATTTTACAATCGATGCTAACCAGGCTTATGAAGTCATAAAAAAGCTTGATCCTAAAGTAGTAATTCCGATGCATTTTAAGACAGATATTCTAGACTTACCAATCAAGGGTGTTGATAAATTTTTAGATAACTTCAGCTCTGAAAAAATAGAAAAGGTAAATAATTCAGAAGTGGAAATAGATAAACTACCTGATGAACAGACCGTTTATGTTTTAGATTATGTAAAATAATTATAATTTTAAATAAAGATAGATATTTTAATAAATCATATAAAATAAAAAGGTTCCGATTGAAATAAATCGGAACCTTTTTTTGCTTTAAACATCAAAATATAATTTGTATTCATCTGGAGTTGGTCTATCATATATAGCTTTAGATTCTTCTTTTTTACTTTCAAGCCAGGTTTCAATTAAATTTTCAGAGAAAACATTTCCTTTAAGCAGGAAGTCATGATCGTTTTCTAATGCCTCAATTGCTTCTTCTAAATCTTTAGGTAAAAATCCTAAATTATCTTTTTCTTCTTCAGATAAATCATATATATTTTTATCGATAGGACCATAACCTAAATTCATGGGGTTGATTTGGTTTTCAATTCCATCTAATCCCGCCATTAAGAGTGCTGCATAAGTTAAATATGAATTTCCGGAAGCATCACCAGGTCTAAATTCGAATCTTTTATCTTGAGGGCTAGTAGCATATCCAGGTATCCTGATAACAGCAGAACGATTAGCTTGAGAAAAACAGATTGATACAGGAGCTTCATAACCGCTAACGAGTCTTCGATAAGAATTGGTAGAAGGGGCAGCTAGTCCCATTAATGCAGGAGTGTGCTCTAAAATTCCTCCCATGAAATAGAGAGCCTGTTCTGAGAGTCCAGCATAATTATTTGAATCACCGCTAAAGAGGGTTTCTCCATC
Source organism: uncultured Halanaerobiales bacterium (assembly GCA_913055675.1). Taxonomy (GTDB): domain Bacteria; phylum Bacillota; class Halanaerobiia; order Halanaerobiales; family M55B127; genus M55B127. The sequence goes on along the minus strand of CAJXKY010000006.1, from coordinate 41,318 downwards.
TTTAAAAAGTTGCATATGTACATGGAAGCCATTACCTGCTTCTCCATGGAGTGGTTTAGGCATAAAAGTTGCTGTTTTACCACGCTGTAGTGCCATATTTTTGATAAAATACTTAACTTTCATCGTATCATCTGCCATTTTTTCTGCAGCAACCCGTTCTACTTCTATTTCATGTTGTCCTGGACCACCTACTTCATGGTGATGATATTTTACTCCAATACCAAGATCTTCTAAAGCTAATGAGATTGCAGAACGTAAATCCTTGTCTCTATCATGAGGAGAATCAAGGTGATAACCTTTTTTGGAATTAACTTTGTAACCATCAAAGTTATCGCGGCCCCATTCCGCTTGTCTAGAATAGACATTAAAACCAGAGTTATGACTTTGATTCCAGTAATAAACTTCGTCAAAGACGTAGTATTCAAATTCAGGACCTAGTATAAATTTATCAGCATGATCGTTTTCACGCATATATTCTAAAGAGCGAAGTAAAACATTTCTGGATTCACTCTGGAATGGTTTTTCATCATCTTCATCTATTTCATAAATTCTACCAAGAAAAGCTAGAGTTTTTTCTTCCCAAAATGGATCAATAAAGGCGGTAGTAAGGTCTGGAATGAAAACCATGTCACTAGCTTCAACATTGGCATAACCATAATTAGATCCATCAAAGCCAAAACCTTCTTCAAAGACAGATTGTTTTAAGTTTCTAGCTGGTATAGACAAGTGTTTCCAATTTCCTGATAACTGTGGAATCTTAAAATCGAGGGTTTTAACATTATTTTTATCAACATATTTTTTTAATTCCTTAAAATTATCAAACATTAATAAAACCTCCAGTTAAAATAATAAAAATATATTCACTTATGTATAATGCATATTATATGCCAGAATAACAATGAAAAAGATGGCCAATATTAAAGGGATTTCAAGGTTTAATGTTTAATATATTAATTAATAAATGGGATGAATATATATAACATGCAATTGTAATCCCATTATTGATTAGGAAAAGGTGATAGGAATGAAAAATAAGATAACTGTTTTAGCTATTGATGAACAGGTTTCTATTTTTTTTAAAAATGAATTAGAAAAGATTTTTTCTGATCTTTTTAGCATTGAATACAGGAATCCTGAGATGGAAGTTATACCAGCTGTTTATGATACTGATTTGATTTTATATACTGACCCTGAGATTTTAAATATGTTGGTAGATAAAATTAAATGTGATGCTCCTACTTTGATGATGAAAAGAACAATTACTAAAGAAGCTTTAAATAAAGTGAGAGAGATCCCGGCTGGTAAAAAAGCGTTAGTAGCAAATATCAATCAGTACATGGCCAATGAGACTATGGCCTTATTATATCAACTAGGTATCACAGATGTTAAATTTTTTCCTTTCTATGAAGGGAAAAATGACTATCCTGAAGATATAGATTATATAATAGTACCCGAAAATGAGCCATATGAATTTTTGCCGGAAATAGATGCTGAAATCATTTTAATAGGCAATAGAGTTTTTGATATTTCAAATGTATTGGATATACTTTCAATTTTAAGAATCGATAGTGTAAGGGCAGAAAAGATTATAAAAAGATACTTAATTAAAGTACCAACTATTTGGTATGGTTTTGATTATGGTTGGGAAAACAGGAGAGTATTATTAAACCAATGGGAACTGCTTTTAGATGAATTGTTAAGTGGAGTCATAATAACAGATAAAGGAAATCAAATAGAATTAATTAATTATAAAGCTAAGAAGATATTAAATTTAGACAAAAAAAACATTTCCGGTAAAGATATCAAGATATTACTAAATCGCTCAAATAAATTTGATTTCATTCTAAACGAAAGAGAAGTTAAGGACAAGCTGGTGAAAATAGATGGTAAAGAATTAGTTTTTACAGTAAAATCAGTTGAATTTGATAAACAGTTTTATGGTAAAATAATAATAGTGTCACCTTATCGTGAAATGGTAGAGACTCAACAAAAAGTCCATAAACAGCTAATCGGGAAAGGCCATTATACCGAATATCAATTTGATGATATTATAGGACAAAGTGATCCGATCAAAAAATCTAAAGAGATTAGCAAAAAAATTGCTAGAACAGATTCGACAGTTCTCCTTTTAGGAGAAAGCGGTACCGGAAAGGAACTATATGCAGGAGCAATCCATAACTATTCACACCGCAGTCGAGAACCATTTGTTGCTATTAATTGTGCTACCTTACCGGAAAACTTATTGGAATCAGAACTCTTTGGTTATGAAGAAGGGGCTTTTACTGGGGCTCGAAAAGGTGGTAAAATAGGACTTTTTGAACAGGCTAACGGAGGAACAATCTTTTTAGATGAAATTGGAGATCTTCCACTAAACCTTCAGGCTAGATTATTAAGGGCAATTGAGGAAAAAGAAATTATGAGGTTAGGTGGTAACTCCATTGTATCTATTGATACGAGAATAATAGCAGCTACTAATCAGGACTTATTTAAATTAATGAACCAGGGTAAATTTAGAAAAGACTTGTTTTACAGATTAAATGTATTTCAAATCAAGGTACCATCCTTAACGGAAAGAAAAAATGATATCTTAAGATTGACAAAATATTACCTAGACAAATGGGGGGAACATAGAAATCTCACTAAAGATTTAAGAGATTTTTTAAATAATTATAATTGGCCAGGTAATGTAAGAGAATTAATAAATACCATAAAGTATATGATCACAGTAGAAGAAAACGAACTTTCTTTTATAAATTTACCAGATTATTTAAAAACAGAAACGAACACCCCTAAAACAGAGATTCTTCTTTTAAAAAGATTATATTGGTTAAATGAAAAAGATGAAAATACTGGGCGCAGAAGTTTAAAAAAAGATTTCACACATAATTATTATGATATATCTGAGGTGGAAATCAGAAAATTATTGCATAAATTAGCGGAAAAAGAGATGGTTCAAATAACAAAAGGTAGAGCAGGTACTTCAATTACGAATTATGGTCTGAAGTATCTAAAGGAAAATGAATATATTTTTTGATTTAATAACAAAAGGTAACTTAAAAGTAGTATAATTAAACTATATTAAATATAATTAATTGGAGGAATGTAAAATGAAAGCAAAGCAAATTGCCGGTGAAAAAGCAGCTGAATATGTTAAAGATGGTATGGTAGTAGGTTTAGGGACAGGTTCAACAGCTTATTGGGCAGTAAAAAAAGTTGGTCAAATGGTTGCAGATGGACTAAATATTAGAGCAGTACCGACCTCAGAAGAGACTAAAAAACTTGCTGAAGAATCAAATATTCCCCTTGTCAGTTTAGCTGATGTTAAGTATATAGACCTTACAATTGATGGAGCCGACGAAGTTGATGCAAATTTAAACTTAATTAAAGGTGGTGGTGGTGCCCTCGTACGTGAAAAAATAGTTGCACATCATAGTAAAAAATTAATTATTATTGTTGATGAATCAAAAATAGTAGACAAATTAGGAGCATTTCCTTTACCGGTAGAAGTTGTTCATTTCGGGGCGGATAAAACATTAATTAATCTTGAAAAGTTTGACTGTCAACCTAAGTTAAGAAAAGAAAATGGAGAAAACTTCAATACTGATAACCATAATTATATAATTGACTGTAACTTTGAAGAAATTGAAAATCCAAAGAAATTAAATAATGAGCTCAATGAACTACCGGGTGTTGTTGAAACAGGACTATTTGTTGATATGGCTGATAAAGTAATTATGGGTACTAATCAGGGTGAATTAAAAATATTTGAGTAAATCTTTTAATATATCCTGATACTATTTTCACTAAATAAGGTGTTGTGATCTAAATTCAAAAGAAAGAAGGAGAAAAAGTGAAAAAAGTTGCAGATATTTTTTCAATTGGAGCTCAATTTATTGAGTACTGTAAAGAAGTAGGTTGGCTAATTGAAAAAGGTGAGGGCAAAAAAAAGGTTTGGTATGTATCTCAAGTAGGAAAAGAAGAACTAGAAAAATTTAATATTGAACTTTAAATTAGTATCAATTAGGGGTGTTAGAGTGAATAAAATATCTTTAAAGGAAAAATATGTATTAATAGATAATCAGTGGGACCCTAAGATAATTGGGTCTGTAAATGATATGGATGTTAAACTTGCCAAAATACAAGGAAACTTTGAATATCACACTCACCAGGAAAATGATGAACTTTTCTATGTAGTAGAGGGTGAATTAATAATGAAATACAGAAATAGTCAAGAGACTGTCCAAGAAGGAGAAATGATTATAGTTCCAAAAGGTGTTGAACACAAACCCTATGCTGAAAAAGAAACAAAGATTATGTTATTTGAAGCAAAAGATACATTGAACACCGGAGATAAAAGAAGTGAATTAACAAAAGAAAATTTGGAACGGGTTTAATAAGATAGTAGTAAAGCAAAAAGAGGTAATATATTATGAAAGAAAAAATTGAAGCATCAATAAAAGAATACGTAAAAAATTATGCTGACCGCGATGAGATAAAAAGCACCTGGAGAACGCCATTAACTGCCTATGCAGATGCTAAAGATCCTTTGTTCTTAAAGATGAAAGAGATTATATCTCCTACTCATTCTTTACCCACTGATTTGTTAGATAAGGCAAAAACAGTAATTACGTTCTTTTTACCATTTACAGAAAGAATAAATAAATCCAACATAGAGAAAAGGTTGAGTTCAAAAGAATGGGCAGTAGCCTATATAGAGACCAACCAATTGATATCGGAGTTAAATAAACATATTAAACAACTTCTTAGGAAAGAAGGCTTTGAATCTACAGTTATAGCGGCAACCCATAATTTTAAAGAGGAAGAACTAATCAGTGATTGGTCACACCGCCATGCCGCTTATATTGCGGGACTAGGTACTTTTGGTATTAACAATATGCTGATTACTGAAAAAGGTTGTGCTGGTAGGGTAGGGAGCATTATAACTGACTTAAAGCTTCCCCCTACCAAGAGAAAAGATGTAGAATACTGTCTATATAAAAAAGATGGCAGCTGTGGGATTTGCGCAGATCGCTGTGTTACAGAAGCTTTAAAACGTAATAGTTTCGATAGGTTTATTTGTTATGATCTTTGTTTGGAAAATATGGATCATCACAGTGACTTAGATGTTGCAGATGTCTGTGGTAAATGCTGTGTTAATTTACCCTGCACTACCCAAAATCCGATCAGATAAAAATTTAAAGTGAACAAGGAGTGAAGTTGTTGGACTGGTTTGAAATAAAAAAGTTAGATCAAGAAACCTATATAATAAGTGAGAATAAGCACTGGGAAAAGTTTAATTCATATTTGTTAATTGGAGATAGATATAATATTTTAATTGACTGTGGGATAGGTATTTATAATATTAAAGATGTTGTGAAAAAAATAGACAATAAGAAAATAAAGTTGTTAATAACCCATATGCATTGGGATCATATTGGTAATATTGATAAATTTAAAGAAGTTTATCTTAGCAAAAAGTCTAATTATTATTTTAAAAATGGAGTTGAAGAACCGATAGTAGAAATTCGGGAAAAGGTTCTCAGGGATGTAGATAATGAGTTATTACCTCCCAATTATAATATTAATGAATTTAACCTAGAAAAATCTAATAGAGGTATTGAATTAGAAGAAGGAGACACCTTTGAAATGGGGAATAGAAAAGTAGAGGTTATTGATGCTCCAGGTCATACTGATGATCATCTTTGTTTTTATGACTTAAGCAAGGATTATCTTTTTGCAGGAGATCTATTATATAAAGGTCCTCTATATCTAGATACTGATAATATCGATCTAACAAAATACTTATTTTCTCTTGAAAAAATAATAAAGAGATATAATAAAATGAAATGTTTATTGTCTAGTCATTATGATCCAATAATTAATCTAAGTTATCTAAAGGGAGTTTACAAATTCATCTTTAAACTTAATAGTGAAGGTAAATATGAAAAAGGTACGGGAGCTCATGAAACTGGAGAATATAAAGTATATTTATAATAAATTTTTAAAATCGTTTATACACTCTGGCTTCTAACAAGGAATTATTTAATAAGTATTTAATATATTAATAATCGTTTAATAATATTGATTAAATAAAATGACCTCATTAAATCAAAAAAGAGGTGGATGGTTTGTCAAAAAAACTTATAAAAATGGCCGAGCAACATCTTAGCTTTTTATGTAATGAGGTTAATGAGAGACATGTGGGAAGTAAAGGAAACCAGATCACAGCTGATTATTTAAAAGAATTGCTAGAAAAGGCAAATTTCGAGATCGAAGAACAGTATTTTTCATGTTTTGATTGGGAAGGAAAAGATCTTATATTTAAAGTGGATGGAGTTCAGTATGAAGCTAATATCGGACCTTATTCTAATAAATGTGATTTAAGAGCTCCATTATGTCATGCTTCTACGCTTGAAGAACTAAAAGAACTAAATAGCCGAGAGCGAGTAGTATTATTAACAGGAGAACTTACAAAAGAACAATTAGTACCTAAAAATTTTCCTTTCTATAATATTGAAAAACATCAAGAAATTATCAGATTACTGGAAGAAAAAGATTTTAAAGCTGTTATCGCAGCCACTGGACACTCTAAAGAAACAGCAGGAGGACTTTATCCCTTTCCTTTAATAGAAGATGGTGATTTTAAAATTCCTAATATCTATATCAAAGATACATTGGGAGAAAAATTAAAGAATAAAGCTGGTAGTCAAGTTTATCTTTACCTTGATACAAAAAGAAAGGAATCTCAGGGTAGAAATATTATTTGTTCTAAAGGAAAAGATTTTGAAGGCAAAATTTCCTTATTTGCTCATTTTGATAGTAAGGAAAATTCTCCTGGAGCAATTGATAATGCTACTGGAGTAACAAGCCTTATCCTATTATCTGAACTTTTAAAGGAAAATAAACTTAACAAAAGTATTGAAATAGCATTATTAAATGGGGAAGATTATTATTCAAACCCCGGTCAGCGTATATATTTTATCGACCAAAAAGAAAAATTAAAAAATATTAGACTGGGTATAAATATTGATGGGATTGGCTATATTAAAGGGAAAACAGCTTTTACCCTATATAATACAGACAAAAAAATTAATAATATAGCTCACAGTAATTTTAGTAAAAAATACAATATGAAGGACGGTGATCGATGGTATCAGGGAGAACATGCTATTTTAGCTCAAAAAGGAATCCCTGCTTTAGCCTTTACTGCAGAATTATTGGATGAGATTTTGGATAAAGTTCATACTAAAAAAGATAATTTAAAGTTAGTGGATACCAAGAAAGTTCTTAATGTTGCTCGTGCGGTACAACAATTTTTGTTAGATTTAAATATTATAAATTAAATTGGAGGTTTTAAAATGTCTATAGTTGATGAATTTAATCTTGAAAAGATAGAAGAAGGTTCTGTTTATGAAATGTATGAGGGTAATTATTCTTCTGATAAGGAAATAGTAGAAAAGCTTAGATTGGCAGGCTATAAATTTGTAAATGAAGAGAAAAGAATTTATGTAACTAAAGTATATGCTGATGACTTAGAATATAGGATAGCAGTTCTCGATTCAGGAAATATCAGAATTTGGGACTTTGATTCAGAAGAATATTATGAAGAAGAATTAAGCCACCACCAAGGATGATAGATTTAGGGTTTTAAGAATTATAGGAATAAAAATAATATTAAAAGCTCAATAAATTATAAAAATCAAGGTGGGGTATTTGATGAAAGATCTAATCACTATTCAAGATTTAGAAAAAAATGATATATATGAGATTTTTGCTGATGCTAAAAGGATTAAGATAAAAAATCATAATGGAAATGATTTAACTCCTTTATTAAACAAGACAGTTGTAACATCTTTTCCACCAACTAGTTTAAGAACTAGAATTTCATTTGAAATCGGTTTGAAACAATTGGGAGCCCATGTTGTTAATGTACCAATTAAAATTGATGATAGGGAGTTATTAGAAGATAAGGTTAAGTATTTAAATAACTGGTTAGATTATTTAATCATTCGTGAATTTAGCCAAAAAAATATTGAGAAAATCGCGGAAATAGCTGAATTTTCAGTTGTTAATGCCATGTCAGCTAAATACCATCCCTGTGAAGTGCTTAGCGATCTTTTTACTCTTTATGAAATAAGAGGGAATTTAAATCAATTAAAATTTGTGTTTATAGGTGAAGGTGCAAATATATCTAATTCCTGGATTAATGCAGCAGCCATTTTAGATTTAAACTTAACTCAAATTTGTCCCCCTGGATATGAAGTAGATGATAAGATTTATAATTATGCTAAAGATAATTCAGAGGGAGAAATAAATATAGTAAATGATATGAAACAAGGAATCTCAGGGGCAGATATTATCTTAACAGATGGGTGGCCACCTGGTGATAATGTAAATGAAAAATTTAAAGATTACCAGATTAATATGGAGAGTATAAAGTTTGCGGATGAGGATTGTCTAGTTCATCCTTGCCCACCTTTTACTAGAGACGAAGAAATAAGTACAGAGATTATAAATTCAGATTATTTTATTGGATATGAAGCTAAAAAAGATTTACTTCATATGCAAAAATCAATAATTATGAATTTAGAAGCTGGTAAAAAACCAGATATAGATTAATAAAATATAAAAACCTGTTTCTTCAAGAAGGAGGGGAACCCTTGGATAATAGCGGGAAGGATAAAAAGAAGTTTTTTGGTCAAAAGGCAGAAAACTGGGATCAAAATATAAGTGAAAAAAGTATAAAAGTTATTAAGGAAGTCATAAAAAAATATAAGGTAGGTAAAAACAAGTCCGTTTTGGAAGTTGGAGCCGGAACGGGTAATCTGTATTCTATTTTGGAAAATCACAATTTAAAAGATTATGTTGGTATAGATATTTCACCCAAAATGATTGAGAATTTTTCCGAAAAACACCCTGAAGCAGATGTAAGAAGAGTTGATTTTGAAACAAGCGTGGAATTGGATAAGAAATTTGATTTTGTTGTTGTTTTTGATACTATTCCTCACCTCGATAAAATAGATATGATTTTTAAAAATGCCTATCATAACTTGAAACTCGGGGGAAGGTTTTTAATAATACATTCTAAAACAAGAGCAGAACTTAAAAAACATCATAATGATATCGACCATCAACAAGATGAGCCAATTCCTACTGATGAAGTATTAAGATTGATGACCTGGACTTATGGATTTGATGAACTTGAAATTAAAGATGATCAATATTTTCTTTTTCATGTTAAGAAGAAGAAATAAAAAAATGAATTATAATATAATTTAATAGTTCATAAAAATTTTGAAGATGCTAAAAGGTGTATCTAACTACTCGAGATGCCCAAGGTTTATATAAAAAATATGGTTTTCAAAAAAAGATGCATTAGTAAAAAAATCCGATTGATAATAAAATTTAATGAGGGATAATATGTTTAAAAAAATGAGAAGACAAGAAAAAAAGTTATCAAAAGATGAGGCCAAAGAAATTTTGAAAAAGGGAGAGTATGGGATTTTATCTACTGTTGGTAAAGAGGGATATCCTTATGGAGTTCCGATGAACTATATATTTATGAATAATAAAATATACTTACACTGTGCACATGAAGGTAAAAAATTGGAAAATATTAGATATAATAATAAGGTATCATTTGCGGTTGTTGGCGATTATCAATTGAAACCTGCTGAATTTACTTCTGCATACAAAAGTTCTATTGCATTTGGACAGGCTAATTTTGTAAAAGGAGAAGTAAAAAAGGAAGTACTGCAGGAATATATTTTGAAATTTTCTCCCGAGTTTAAGGATGAAGGATTTAAATACATAGATAAGTCTGTTGAGAAAACAGAAATAATTGAAATTGTAATTCAAGATTTAAAAGGGAAAATGAATGAATAAGCAAACTTAACTATTAGGGGAATGAAACTACTTGAGAGACAAACAAGTTGTATTAAAAAATGTTATAGCATTTGCAGAAGCCCATAATGATGTAAACGCATTAATAATAACAAGTTCAACAGTTAATCCGTATGTTGAGACTGATGTTTTTTCAGATCTTGATATAGTCATTGTTACCGATGCCTTTCAAAAATTTTGTGATAAAAAAGAATGGAGAGCTGAGTTCGGAGACATCTTAGTTTCTTTTTCTGACAACTTAAAATTAGAAGGTATAAAAACATATACAAGGTTGGTCTTATATCAAGACTATAACAGAATAGATTTTAGTATTTGGCCGGTAGAATTAATTGAAAAGTTAGCTGATTATGATAAGCTGCCAAATTATTTAGATATAGGATATGAAGTCCTTTATGATAAAGAGAATATAACGAGTAAATTAAAAAAACCAACCTATCAAGCCTTTAAAACTAAAATACCATCGGAAGAGAAGTTTAGAAAAACTGTAAATGATTTTTGGTGGGATATTACATATCTTCCGAAATATCTCTGGAGAGATCAGTTCTATTTTATGAAATACATGGATTATTTTATTAAATTTAACCTCCTTCAACCGATGGTGGAATGGTTAATTGGTGTAGAAAATAACTGGGATGTTAATCCTGGCAAATGTGGTAGTGATTTTCAAAAATATCTTAAAGAAGAGGATTGGAATAAACTTAAAACAACTTTTTCCGGTCATTACAAGGAAGAAAATTGGCAGGCCTTGTTTAAAATGATGGATTTTTTTCAGAAGGCTGCTAAGAAAGTGGGAAAAAATTTAAATTATAAATATCCTCAACAGTTAGCTGAAGACGTTACCGAATATATAAATAAAATCTATCAAAAAGAAATTCCCTTTAATAAATCCTGAAATGGGTGATTAATATGTATAAAAAAGCTAACGAAGATGAATTAGCTAAAATCTTTTCAATATATCTAGAATGCAAAGAAAACTTAGAAAACAAGGGAATATTTCAATGGGATGAAAATTATCCAACTCGTCAATTAATAAATGATGCTATCAAAAAGGGCAATTTGTATATAATTGAAGAAGATAATAAATTAATAGGAACTTTCATATTAAATACTAGAGTAGATGAGTACTGGGAAAAAATAGAGTGGGAAAACAACAATTTTTTAGGATTACATCTACTTGCAATTAAACCAGATTATCAAGGAAAAGGTTTTGGCAAAAAAGTTCTTGCTTTTTGTGAACAAAAAGCTAAAGAAAAAGGTTATGAAAGTTTACATCTTGATGTATTTTCAAAAAATCCAGCAGCTATGAATTTATATATAAATAATGGTTATAAAAAAGTTGGAGAACTATATTTTGATTTCAAACCAGTTGGTAACAGATTATATTATTGTTTTGAAAAAATATTATAAAACCAAGGGAGAGATAACTTGAACTATTTAATCAATATTTTATCAAAAATAGCAATCATAGTCCTATTCTATTTTGCTTGGCAAAATATTGAAAGTGTTAGTAATATAAATCAAAATTTAATATATTTCTATCTTATCATGGTTATTCTCAGCTTACTTATTGATAAGTTTTTCTTTAAAGGGAAAAAGTCTGAAAACCAAAAAGCACATAAAACTTTAAGTACAATTATTTCAATAAGCTGGTTCAGTGCACTTATTGTTCCACTAATAGAGTATTCATATTTTTTAAGAAGTAATAACTATATTACCATTTTGAGTATAATAACTGTATTTATGGGTGTTATAATTCGTGGATTCAGTATTAAATACTTAGGTAAATATTTTTCACGAGATATAGAAACCTGGTCAAAACATCATGTTGTAGATAGGGGTCTATATAAATATATCAGACATCCTGCTTATCTAGGAAATATTATCCAAATTCTAGGCTTTCCCTTAATTTTAAATGCATATTATTCTTTAACTCTTTCTGTAGTAGTAATTTTTTGTTTTTTAAAAAGAATTAAACTCGAAGAGGACTTTTTGGAGGAAAATTTAAAAGGATATACTGAGTATAAAAAAGAAACCTACCGGCTAATTCCATTTATTTGGTAGATAAACAAAGGAGATGATGTGATTGAAAAAAATCACACATATTATTCTCAAATTAATGGCCCTCTATTTCTTTATAAACTTTTTAAGAACTGATCTGTTTTCAGGTACTTATCTTTTAATGAGTGAGCAGATTGCTTTAGTTACAAAGTTTGGCTACATATTATCTAAACTAACGTTTTTAGTGATAATATATTTTCTCTGGTTTAGAGCAGCCCAAATTTCAAGTATAATAAATAGGAGTTTACATATTGAAAATCTATTAGAAAAAGAAATAGATTATAGAAATCTATTTCAACTTCTAGTTGCCTTGACTGGTATTATAATTTTAGCAACTAGAGTTCCTGACTTCATAGAATATATATTAGAGAGTTCTTCGGCCCGAAACATTAACTTTGTTAGAGAATCACCTACTCTTATTGCTAAAATAATTGAACTGGCTATTGGAACTTATCTATTTTTAAAAGCTCATAAATTAACCAAATATACCTTTGAAAGATTTTAAATTAATTTAAGAAGGGAATTATTATAATGGATTATGAATTTGTACCTATGAAAATAAAAGAAGCTAGAATAATTGATGAATGGAAGTACAAAGGAGTAGTAAAAGAGATCTATATGGACCCATATTTTGAAAGTTTTGAAGAAGGTGATATTGTAATCACAGGTCCTGGAGGTTGTGAAGGATTTGCTATTTATCATAATAATGAAATAATAGGCCTGTTTGAATACTATACCCCTGATAATATTTTAGAGATCGGTTTAGCATTAAATCCTGAGTATGTAGGGGAAAAATTAGGGCTTGAATTTTTGTTAGCAGGTTTGGAATTTGGAATTAAAAATTATAATTACAATAAAGAATTTATAAAATTAAATGTAGACAAGAAGAATATTCCAGCAGTTAGTTTGTATAAAAAGGCAGGTTTTGAAATATATAATAAAAATGAAGAAACCTTTGATATGAAGATAGATACTAAAGATATCCCTATTAAGGAGTGAATGCTATTTATGGATAAAACATTTTTTTGTTCCTGGAGTGGTGGTAAAGATTCTGCTCTTGCTCTATTTAAAGCGATTCAAGCAGATTATGAACCAAAGAAACTTTTAAATATGTTAAGTGAAAAGGGTAAAAAATCACGGTCTCATAACTTATCACTATCTGTCTTGGAAGCCCAAGCAGAAGCTTTAAATATTTCTTTAGAGACCAGAAGAGCGAGTTGGGATGAATATGAAGAGACATTTATTGAAGCTTTAAAAGACTTCAATAAAGAAGGAATTAAAACTGGTGTATTCGGTGATATAGATTTAGAAGGTCATCGCGAATGGGAAGAAAAGGTATGTAAAAAAGCAGGTTTAGAAGCATTCCTGCCTTTGTGGCAAAAAAAGCGAGAAGATCTTTTAAATGAATTTATAGATGTGGGTTTCAAGACCATGATAATTGTAGTTAATGAAGAATACCTTGATAAAAAGTATTTGGGTAAAATTATAGATAAAGATTTAATCAAAGAATTTAATGAGATTGGGATTGATCCTTCAGGAGAAAATGGAGAATATCACACCGTAGTTCTGGATGGGCCACTTTTTAATAAAAAGTTAGAAGTAAATAGACTTAACCAACTGTATAATGATGGTTATTGGTTTCAAGAATTTGAATTAATAAATTTTTAATTACTAGTTAATCCTTTATTAATTACCATATAATAAGATTAAAATAGTTAAATTATTCAAAAAGTGATTTAACTGATGATGGTGGTGTAAATATTAGTGAAAAATTATAGAATACATGGTGAAAAACCTTATGAAATTATAACCCTACACGGTGGACCAGGGGCTTTAGGTGAATTAAAACCACTTTCTGAAAAATTAGGAGAAAAGTTTGGGGTAATAGAATATTTGCAAACAAAAGAAAGTATTGAACTTTTGTTAAAAGATATCCAAAAAATACTATCAAAAAAAGCTCAGTCTCCGGTTAATGTTATAGGTTTTTCCTGGGGAGCCTGGTTGGCTGTATTTTTTGCAGATCAATATCCGGAAATGGTTAAAAGTTTAATCTTAATAAGTAGTGGTCCATTTGAAGAAAAATATAGTAAAAACATCCATAAGAATCGATTTAATAGAATGAATGACAAAGAAAAGGAATTATTTGAGAAAGTCGAACAGAAATTTATTGAGGGTAAAAATGTAAAAATAAAACTTTTAAATAATTTTGTTGATTTAATGCATAAAGTCGATGCTTATCAGTATAAAGAAAGCAATAATAATGTAACCAATTTCCAGATTAATTTATATAAAAAGATCTGGAATGAAGCAGCAAAGTTACGTAAAAACAACCAACTAATAAAATCACTAGCGAAGATTGATTGTCTGATTAAAGTAATACACGGGGATTATGATCCTCATCCTTATCAAGGAGTAAAAGAGCCTCTTGATAAACTACAAAAAGATTATGAGTTTGCATTATTAAAAAACTGTGGACATACTCCCTGGAAAGAAAAGTTAGCTAAAGATGAATTTTACAATACATTATTTAATTATTTAAGTTCAGATTAAAATGATTATCAATTTATTTGAAAGTGCTAAATGGGTTAAAAAAATGAGTAGCACATTGAAAATCTTTATTTTATTCAACCATATTATAAAGGTTAGAATAATCTTTAAGTGAAAAGAGGAAGAATGATGAACAAAATGATATTATTTAAAAAAATTGTGGTATATGGGTTATTATTATTAATTATATTTGCCAGCCTATATTCCCTATTCTTAAGGGATATCTGGGTGAACAAAGGAATTACAAAGACAGAACTAAAACAAAATTTACCGGGAGATGGGTTAGTAAAAAATCCTGATACAGAATATGAGCAGGCAATAACTATTGAAGCACCAGCTGATATCGTTTGGTCATATCTTATCCAGGTTGGATATCAGAGGGCAGGTTGGTATAATTGGGATTTCATTAACCGCTGGGCAGCAGATAACTATTTCTATGAAAATAATAGGTCAGCTGATAGGATTATACCGGAATTGCAGGATTTAGAACAAGGCGATAAAATAAGTATTTTACCTGACATTGCATTTAAAGTAGAAGAACTTGAAGAGAAGGATTATTTTTTACTAACTGGAGTTGAAGATGAGGAGCATATTATAACCTGGGTATACAAGCTTAGAAAACTAAAAGAAGATCAGACCAGATTAATTGTACGTTGGCAGAGTGATATAGCTGATGGGTTTTTCTTTGATTTAATGAATTATTTGATTACAGAACCGGGTGGAGCAGGAATACAACAGTGGGAAATGTTAAAAGGTATTAAAGACCGTGCAGAACGAGACTATATTAACCAAAAACCCAATAAAATGAAGGTGGTATAATGGAAAAAGGATATGTTCAAGTTTATACTGGTGAAGGCAAAGGTAAAACTACAGCTTCACTGGGTCTTGCTTTAAGAGCAGTTTGTGCTGGAAAAAAAGTATATATGGGCCAGTTTGTAAAAGATATGAAATATAATGAAGCTAAAGCCGGCAAATTTCTACCAGATTTTAAAATAGAGCAGTTCGGTAAGGGGTGTTTTTTTGATAGAGAGCCTTCTCAAAAAGATATTGAAGCAGCGGAGAAAGGATTAGATAAAATAGAAGGTATATTAAAAGAGGGTGAGTATGATATAGTGATATTAGATGAAATCAATATAGCAGTATATTATAATTTGCTTTCACCTACTAAAGTAATTCAGGTAATTAAAAAGAGAAAGCCAGAAGTAGAAGTAGTGTTAACAGGACGATATGCTTCTGATATAATTATAGAGTATGCAGATCTTGTTACAGAAATGAAAGAAATAAAACATTATTATACAAGTGGTGTAAAAGCAAGAAATGGTATTGAAAGATAAACGAAAATAATGAGGTTGTGATTTTTTTGAAATTAGCAGTGTTTGATTTTAATGGTACCATCTTTCCTAAAGAAACTATTCCTTTTTTGATAAAATGTTGGAAGAAGTTCAATCATTCCAAATATAGACTATATAAATTATATATTATACTTTTACCGTTAATACTTAAATATAGATATCCTTTTTTAACAACCAAGACTAATGAAGAGATGAAAATTCAGTTCATGAAAAGATTTGCCACAATGTTCAAAGGGATGTCTCGTAGTGAAATAGAGAAATATTTTATCAAAGTTGAAAAAGAGGCCCGCCAATATTACAATTCAGAAGTAATTGATTCTCTGAATGAATTCAAAAATAAAAATTATGAAACGGTATTATTATCAGGGGCCTTTATTCAATTATTAGAAATTGTAGGTAACTACTTAAAATTTGATAAAGTAATTGGAAGTTCCATTCTTAGAAGTAAAAACTTAGAAGTTAATGAAGGCCCAGTTTTGAGTGGTTCCATTAAATTAAAAATATTGAAGAAAAATTACAAGTCTGTAGAAGTTGATTGGAAAAATTCTCATGCTTTTGCAGATAGTATTGATGATCTTGAACTATTAAAAGAAGTAGGCCATCCTGTAGCTGTAAAGCCTGACCAAAAATTATTAGAGCATGCTCAAAATAAAGGCTGGGAGATAATTCATTAAATAGGGAGTTGTTCTAAAAGATGCATTATGTATATATAGTAAAATGTGCAGACGAGACATATTATACGGGTTATACCAATAATTTAAAGAGAAGAATTGAACAACATAACCAAGGAGATGGGGCTAAATACACCAAAGGTCGTAGACCTGTTGAATTAGTGTATTCGAAAGAATTTGATTCAAAGAGTAAAGCTATGAAACGTGAGTATAAGATAAAACAATTAACTCGCCAGGAAAAAATCGATCTAATTAATACAGAGTAATTTTTTTACCAATTCAAAAGATGAATTATTTTTAAAGGGATAACAATTATATTATTGAATATAGATAATAGCGGATTAATTCAAATTGTAAATGATCATTATATGAGATAATTAATTATAAAAAAGAAAGGGTGTACTTATGTATATTAAAAGTCTTATATATTTTCAAAAAATTGCTGAAATAAAAAGTATATCCAAAGTAGCTAAAAATTCTCATATTTCTCAACCGGCTTTAAGCCAACAAATACAAAAGCTAGAGGATTCCTTAAATACAAAATTATTTGTTCGTAGTAACAGAGGCGTTCAACTTACTGAGCAAGGAAAAATTGTCTTGAAATATGCTGATAATATTATTAGAACATATGATAAGATGCTTTCAGATTTAAATGAAAAGGAAAGTAGAGAAATAAAAATCGAAGGGGAGCATACGATTGCTACCTATTGTTTACCTTGTGTAATTTTAAATATGCAGTTTAAATTCCCTAATCATGAATATAATCTTATTTCAGCTTCTTGCGATAAAATTGAACAGGATGTTTCCAATGATATTTGTGAAATAGGGTTTACTACACATCCTATAGAGGATGAAAATTTAAATTACCAAAATGTCATAAATGAAAAAGTGGTTTTGATTTCTCCACCTTCTTATAATATCCCGGAAAAAATTAAGTTAAAAGAAGTTATAGATTATAAATTTATAATTTTACAAGGAGACTGTATAATTAAAGAGAATTTCAAAGATGGACTAAAGGAGAATGGCTATAGTATTGATGATATTGAAATCATTTCTCGTCTTGATTCGACAGAAGCACTTAAATCTATAGTTAAAAAGGGTTTTGGGGTAGCTTTTGTTCCTTATAATTCAGTAAAAAATAATTTTGATGAAGATAAAATTAAAATATCAAGAATTGAAGATTATAATCTTGACTATGATATCTATATGACATATAAAAAAGCAAAATTTTTAAGTAAAGAAGCAAAAGAATTTATAAGTAAATTTAATCAACTTGGGAAACATATTTGTTATTAACATTAATATTATTATATTTGATAATTAAATATAATATTAACAAAACTTATAACTGCAATCAGTGATTATATTATATAATACTAATAAAGGTTGTACTATTTTGAACAATATATATAATTGGAGGTTTAAAAATGAGAAAAAGAATGACGTTAATTTTTATATTATTGATCTTAGCGATTATTTTCACAGGTTGTGAAGCTGATATAAACTTTTCTGGTGAAGAGGGAAAGGATATAATTACAGCTAAGAAAGCTCTAAATATCATAAATGAAGAAAATGTTGTAGTAGTTGATGCCCAAAAATCTGGAGATTATAAAAAACAGCATTTAAAAGAGGCTGTTAATATTGCGAGAAATGATATTACTACTTTTGGTCCTTTTCCAAACATGCTTGCCTCAGCTTCAAAAATCGAAGAAACCTTAGGTGAAAATGGTATTTCTAATAATACCAAAGTTATTATATATGATAATAATAATAATATGGATGCAGCAAGACTTTGGTGGACGATGTTAGTATATGGTCATGATACTGCTAAAATGAAGGTGGTAAGTGGAGGTTTAACAGCTCTCAAGAAAAATGAAGCTAATATTACTTCAGGTAAGAATGAAGTTGAAGCAGTGGAATATAATGCTTCTGAAAAAAATAGCAATCTAATTGCAACTAAAAAAGAAGTATTAACTGAAGTAAATAATCCTAGTGAAGATACAGTACTCTTAGATGTACGAACTAATGAGGAAGTAAGCGAAGGTATTATTCCTAGCGCAGTACATATAAATTATGTTAATAATAATAAAGATAATGGTGAGTATTACCCTGTAAATTATATTCAAAGATATTATCCTGATAATGGAGTAAACCCTGATCAAACTGTCATTATGTATTGTAAAACTTCTATTAGAGCAGCTGAAACATTCCTTGCTTTACATAATGCAGGTTTTAGGAACTTAAAAATTTATGACGGTGCTTGGATTGAATGGTCATCGGATAGTTCTTTACCTGTAGGAATGCCTAGTGGAGCTC
The DNA here is from genome assembly GCA_913055675.1 of uncultured Halanaerobiales bacterium. Taxonomy (GTDB): domain Bacteria; phylum Bacillota; class Halanaerobiia; order Halanaerobiales; family M55B127; genus M55B127. The sequence continues at coordinate 22,471 of CAJXKY010000006.1, read as the reverse complement.
CAGTAGAACCTAGTAAACAGGACGCATCCTAAAATAATTTAATATAAACTAAAAGGTAAAATTGCATTGCACGATAATATAGAAAATAGATTCAAAGTTTTTAGACTAAATTAAGAAAATATAAAAAATCCCCTTCCAATGACAGGAGCTAATTATGAACTGTCTATTTAGAGGGGGTTTTTTTACTCTATTTGGTTATGAATAATATCTAAAATTTCGTTTTTGACTTTAAAGTAATCATCTTGGTAGACTACATTTTTTGAATTATTCTTTAAAATTCTTTTTGTAAAGTCTATATCAAACTTTTTTAAAATAACTCCCGGTTGTTTTGACAATACTATCACTCTAGTACCGAGAGAAAGTGCTTCATCAACATCATGAGTAATAAAAAAGATTGTTGTTTTATTTTCCATCCAAATATTTCTTATCAAATTTTGCATATTGTCACGGGTTAATGCATCTAAAGCCCCAAAAGGTTCGTCCATCAAAACCACCTGAGGATAATTTGCAAGGACTCTTGCTAAAGCGACTCTTTGTTTCATACCACCTGAGAGTTCAAATGTATATTGATCCTCTATTCCGCTTAAATTTACTTCCTCCAAAAAATATTTTCTAATCTTTTTGATCTTTTTATTGGGAAGTCCTCTCATTTTTGGTCCGAATTCAACATTGTCTTTTACAGACATCCATGGGTATAATGTAGGGGATTGAAAGATAACTCCTCTATGCCAGTCAGGTCCAGTTATTTTTTTACCTTGCATTAAACATTCACCGGAAGTTGGTTTTAAATAGCCAGCAATAGTTTTAAGTAAAGTGCTTTTACCACAGCCTGAAGGCCCTAATACACAAATAAATTCTCCTCGTTTAATTTCTAGATTAATGTCTTTTAAAGCAATTAAAGATTGATTTTCTTTTCCATATACTACACTCATGTCTTTTATTTTTATTAAAACTTCATTTTTAGATTTAGTATTCATAAACTTATACCTTTCTTTTTGCTCAATAAAGTTTAATTTTCCTGTATTTGGTTATTTTCTAAAGACATCTTTATATATTCAGGATTGACATATTCATTAAATGTTTCTTGTGAAGGAGAATCTTCAATTGAACCCTGATTTTGAAGAAAATCAGAGGTGTCTTTCATTACTTTGGCAAAATTACCTGGATTCTCTTTAGTACCAAAAAATTCTTGACTTAAAAGTTCTTCTCTTGTTTTCCAACTGGTACCTTGCATTTGATGTAAAGCAACTTCAGGTTTTATTCCTAATTCATTAGAGACAATTTCAGCAGCTTTTTGAGGACTGTTCCTATAAATATTGCCAGCTTCAACCATAGCAGAAACAAAATTAGCAACTAAATCTGGGTATTTATTTGAGAACTCTTTACGAACCACTTCTACATTAGCAGTAATATATCCTTTTTCGGCCATATCTTCACTTGTAATTAGAGGATATCCGTTTTCCAATAATTTTGCTAAAGTAGGTTGCCAGCTATAAGCTGCCTTAATATCACCACGTTCCCAAGCAGCTACAATTTCTGCGGTCTGCATATCTAAAAGTTGAACTTTATCTTTAATTCCTGCTTCTTTTAATACGTTCAATAAAATATAATGAGCTGTAGAAGCAAAGGGAACAGCTACTCTCATTCCTTTTAAATCTTGTACTTTTTTAATACCTGAATCATTTTTTACCGCTAAAGCTTCATTATCTCCTAATACTTCATGTAGCCATACCATTTCTACTTTTAATTTCCTAGAAAGAGCAGTAATTGCATTTGTGTTGCCCATGGTGGCAAAATCGATACTACCTGAGGCAAGGGCTTGATTTGCTTCTGCTCCAGAATCAAAAACAGTAGTATTAACTTGTATACCTTTTTCGGTAAAATACTTTTCAAAATAACCTTCAGCGATTGCTATGGTCTCGTCATTTGGAATCCTTAATATTCCGAAATTAATTTTTTTAGGTAATGTTTGTTGTTCATTTTCATTTATAGTTTGATTATTTCCACATCCAATGAGTGAAATTGATAGTAAGCTTATTAAGAGAACAATAACCAAAAATTTTAAAAAATAATTTTTCATAATAACCTCCGTTAAAAATTTAATAATTAATTTAAATTATACTTTGCCTTTCCAAAAAATAATCTTTTTTTCTAAATACCTTAAACCAGCATCAATGATTACACCAGTAATTCCCATAATTATTATTCCTACAAATATAACTTCACTTTTTAAAAAATTAGAGGCATCTAAGACCATCCAACCAATACCAGAGGTAGCAGCAACCATTTCTGCAGATACTAAAGTTGTATAGGCAACTCCAAAAGCTGTTCTAATACCTGTAAAAATTTCTGGCATGGAAGCAGGTAAGACGATCTTTAAAAAAATGTCTTTTTGATTTGCTCCTAGTGATTCAGCACTCAGTACAAAATCTTTATTAAGTTTTCTTACAGCAGAAACACAAGCAATATAGATAGGAGCAAAGGCTGCTAAAAATAAAAGCACTTGTTTAGAAAGATCATCAATACCAAACCATAAAACTAAAAGTGTATAATAGGCTAAGGGTGGTAAAGGTCTATAAAATTCTATAACTGAGTCAATTACTGCTTCTACTTTACTGAAATAACCGCTTAGAAGTCCTAGAGGTACTGCTGTAAAGATAGCAAAAAACAAAGCAACAAAAAGACGCTTAAGACTTGTTCCTAGATGAATCCATATAGGAACATTATTATATCCGTTTTCTAAAATAAATAAAAAGGATCTCCAAACCCTTAAAGGACTCGGTAAGAGTGTTGGTGAAAATAATTTTAATTTTGTTATAATATACCAAATAATAAAAATAGAAGCCCAGGTCAAAAAAGTAAGGGTTTTTTCTGTTTTGTTTGTTTTGGTATCCTTTTTATTTAATAAATTATCGGCCCATTTTATTTTATTTTTTTCCTCTTTGGAATTATTGAGATTTTTTTCGGCCATAAATTTACACGCCCTAATTTAATATATAATTATATTGATCATTTAAAATGACTACTAAAAAGATATCATAGTTTTTTGCAATTATCAATTGAAATTATAAGATAGTAAAGACCATCAAGTATATACCTGATGGCCTCGTCAATTAATGGGATATATGATTTATTAGATAAATTATTTATTCAAAGTTATATTCGGTTACAATTTTTTCTCTATCTGTAGTTTGATCTAAGAAATATTCATAGCAACATATACCTAAAAATGAACCGGAGATATTTACTACATTATCATAGCCCAAATTCTGTAATGCTAAAACAGCATTATAACTTCTTTGAGCTGATCGGCAGTGCAAATAAACTGGCTCATCTGTAGGGATTTCATTTGTTCTTTGCCTGAGTTCACTTAAAGGAATATTTACTGCATTAATTATATGACCTTCTTTAAATTCATCCTCTTCTCTTACATCTACAATAAATGAATTGTTTTCCACAAGCTCTCTAACTTTGCTTACATATACTTGATTATAACGATTATTAATTAAATTAGTGGCTACCATACCGGATTGATTAGCTGCATTTCTAGCAGTACTAAATACAGGAGCATAACACAATTCTAAACCAATTAAATCTTCAACAGTGGCATCCATCATAATTGCAGTAGCTATTATATCAATTCTTTTATCTACATCACCTTTACCAACTGCTTGAGCTCCCAATATTTTCCCTGTGGGGATTTCATAGAGCAATTTAAAATGTAAGGGATTACTGTTGGGCATTAATCCTACTTTGTCTTCCGGAATAATATATACAAAATCATAAGAAATACCTGCATCTTGAAGTTGTTTTTCATTTAAGCCAGTTGTAGCAGCATTATAATTAAATACTCTTATAACAGAAGAACCAATTACCCCCTCGTTTTTATGTGGTATATTATAAATATTATTTGCAGCTGCTCGAGCCTGTCTTTGAGCAGGTCCAGCAAGTGGAACTCTTGTCTTTCTACGGGAAATTCGGCAGTACTCTTCAATAACATCTCCTATAGCATAGATATCAGGATCACTAGTTATATAATTATGATTTACTTTAATACCACCAGTTTCACCAATTTCTAAACCAGCTTCTTCTGCTAATTTGGTTTCAGGATTTACTCCTATTGATAGTACAACTGCCTCAGCATCAATTTTTTTCCCTGAATTTAAAACCACATAGTCATCATGTATCTCTGATAATGGATCACTTAAAACAACATTAACTCCTTTATCATATAATTCTTTGTGAATGATTTGCGCCATATCGTAATCAAGTGGTTGGAGTACTTGGTCCATTGCTTCTATTAAAGAAACATTTTTATTAGAATGAACAAAGTTTTCAGCTATTTCTACTCCAATGTAACCTGCGCCAACAACTGCTATATCCTTAATATTATTGCGTTTAATATATTGATCTAATTTATCTATATCGACTACGTTTCTAATAGTAAAAACATTATCATTGTTTACACCTTTTATATTCTTAGGTCGAATTGGATTAGCACCAGGTGAAAGAATTAGTTTATCATATTCTTCAATATATTTTTTTCCACTTTCTAAATCTTTAACTTCTACTGTTTTTTCTTCTCTGTTTATTTTAGTTACTTCATTTAAGACTCTTGCATCAATATTATATTGATCCGAAAAATTTTCAGGACACATTAAGACTAAATCATCACATTCTTTTACAACACCACTAATATGATAAGGCAAAGCACAGTTTGAAAAAGAAACATGAGGTCCTCGTTCAAACATAATAATTTCAGCTGATTCATCCAACCTTCTTGCTCTTGTAGCAGCAGAAGCTCCGCCTGCAACTCCACCAACAACTAATATCTTTTTACTCATTTTTGAATTCCTCCTATTTTAATATACATTAATAACAATTAACACCAACTATTTTTAAAAAATCATCCTGCTATTTTTTCATTAAAGCGGTTACTAATAATTCCTCCAACAATCATAAAGATCAAAAAGAGCCAGCCTGATAATGAGAAGTTAGCAATAGGAGTAAATAATGCTCCTACATTACAACCATTTGCTAGGCGAGTACCTAAACCCATGGTAATTCCTCCTAAAGCATAGATAGAAGCCTGTTTTTTTGTGATACTGAGTTCGGAAGTAAACATATTTGAAAATTTACCAGCCGTTAATAAATAAATAATTGCACCTGTAATAATACCAAAATTTTGAACAGAAATTTGATGTTCGAAAAACGGGGTATTAAACACTTCGGCTGACATTTTGGTAAAGGCACTTAGACTTTCTGCTGATATCCCAAATAGCATTAAGAATTTACCAAACCAAATTCCATAAGGTTGGGAAGCACCCCACCCGGCTTTAGTTACTGCCATTAATAACGTAAATATGATTGCTAATGCTACGGCTCCTTGTTTTAAGGTCCAAGGTTTTTCAAAAAAATGATAATATGTATCTGAACTAAATAATTTGAAATTACTAAAATCTATAGACTCTGTATTTTCCTGTATTTTTTCAATTTCTAAACCAGTATATTTATTGTTCTTAACTTGATGTCTTTCATATAGGTATGATAAGACTGTAAAAAGTATACATAAAGCTCCTAAAACTGCTAATCCACCCAGATAACCCTCAAAACCATCTCCTTGGAAAAAGTCGGGTAGGAAAACTCCTCCCATAGTTCTATATCCTATATAAGTACTAATCCATGATTCTTGTACCCAACTTGCAGTGTTTTGAATAGGAAAACCTACAAACACTCCCAACCCAAAAAAGATAAGGGTTGTAAAAGCTCTTGGGAATCCCATTGGTAAATCAGTTAGAACTCCACTGGCACAACAGACAGATAGAGACATCCCAAAACCAAAGAGAAAACCTCCTAAGATTACTCCTAAATTTAAAGGTTTGACCCAGAGGTTAAAACTGGCTGGATCATTTCCGAGTAATAGACCAGTTGTTAATACAGCGGTAATAAAAAACATAAACATTAAAGCTCTCATTAATTTTGTTGAACCCGTTCTATAGGCCCTATTTACACTGCCTGCAAAACCTGTATAAGCTCTTGCCAAAGCATATCCAATACCTGTACCTATTAATAATCTAAAGAATAATGTGTCAGTTTTGAGCCAAAATTTTGCTCCAATTAAAACGATTAGTATTGCAATAAATCCTAAAAGTTTTTCAGTTTTATTTTTCATGCTTTTTTATAATTCCCTCCTTTTAATATCTAAGCCTTCAAAACTTTGTTCTAAGATTCTCAAAGCAGGGTTAAAATTAAAAACCTAACTTAGTATGAAAGCTTAGTAGATTACTTATAATATTATTCACAAAGTTATGTATCTATATATAGTATATACTATATATTATGAATACTAAAATAATAATATCTTATGCTGGATAATATTATTTTATGGAAGAATCAATAATTAATTGATAATAGGGCCTTGATGTGAACTGGAAAAGTGAAAAGAAAAACATTTAAAAGTGATAAATATAAGGTGCAATATTCTGATTGATTATATATATCTTAAATTTAATCCACCTAATAGAATACAATAATGGCAAACATCTAACTTATGAAGGCCCATTTATTTAAAATCCAGGATATGAATTATATGGAGATATCTGATAAATTAGAGAGACAACGTAATACTATAAGTCGTGAGATAAAGAAAGGATTATTGGAACTTCTTAATCGCAATGGTACAACAAGAGATTATTATGATCCTCAAAGAGCTTAAAATGAGTATGAAAATAATACTACAGCCAAAGGACCCAATTTATAAATAGATAAAAACATGAAATAGCCCAAATTATTGAAAAGAAAGTCAATGAAAAGTGGACTGAAATATATTACTGTGATTCCTATATTAGTTGATAGTGTGATATTAATGAAAAATATAATAGGCTTATCCAAAGATTTCTACCTAAAGGAGAATCTTTTAAGGGGATTACGAGAAACTTTGTTAAGTACATACAAGAGTTTATTAATATTTATCCCAGGAATATTTTTATTTTCAAGATATTACAGGACAGACTAAAGGTGTTATCTAGCCTAATTCATGCTTATCCAAGATCAAAATAAAACCGTGCATTAAACATTGCAATCTAAAAATCGGGAGAAGAATAATAAAAAAATTAGAAAGTAGACATATTATTTGATAAAATGATTTTAATTATAAAAAATTCTTTTAATCTTAAGGATAAAGAGATAATAACAATATTGAAAAAATTAAATAAATTAACTATATATATAATTTTTAAATAAGTTAATTTTAAATCTAAAAGCAAATTGACAATATTTACTGATATGATATTTTTGATTTTGATAAAATTAATGATAAAATATTGTTAAGTCAAGTAAATCATAATATTTCGGAAGGAATGAGTAATTTGAAGGTCTTAGTAACAGGTGGAGCGGGTTTTATTGGTAGTAATTTTATAAAGTATATATTACAAGATAAAGAGTATGAAATAATTAACTTAGATAAATTAACTTATGCTGGGAACAAAAACAACTTAGTAGATATAGAAAATAACAAAAACTATAAATTTATAAAAGGGGATATTTGTAATAGTAACTTGGTAAATAAAATTGTATCAAAAAATATAGATGTTATATTAAATTTAGCAGCAGAATCTCATGTAGATAAAAGCATAGAAAATCCCAATGTGTTTTTTAAAACTAATGTTTTAGGTACACAAACCCTATTAGATGCTGCAGTTAAATATAATGTTGATAAATTCATACAAATATCTACCGATGAAGTTTACGGTGCTAGCAATAGTAAAAAGTTTAAAAATGAAGAAGATTGCCTTTCACCAACGAACCCGTATTCTGCTAGCAAAGCTAGTGCTGATTTATTAGTACTTTCTTATCAAAAAACCTATGGTTTGCCTGTTAATATATCAAGAAGCACAAATAATTATGGTCCTTATCAGTATCCTGAAAAAATTATACCATTATTCATAACAAATTTATTAGATGGAAAAAAAGTACCATTATATGGTGATGGAACTCATATTAGAGATTGGCTATATGTCAAAGACCATTGTCAGGCTATTAAATTAATTATGGAAAGAGGTAAAGAAGGAGAGACATATAATATAAGTGGTAATAATCAATATCAAAATATTGAACTAACAAAAAGAATACTAGATTTACTTAATAGACCTTATACTAATATAGATTATGTAAATGATAGACCTGGTCATGACCCAGGATACTATATAGATTCAAGTAAAATAAAAAAAGAATTAAATTGGAATCCGGAATTTAATATCGAGGAAGGCCTAAAAAAGACTGTTGAATGGTATAAAAAAAATGAAGTTTGGTGGAAAGAATTAGTGGAATAAAAATAAAAAAATATGTTAAATAAAAATTTGAGTTTAGAATGGAGATTTTATTTATGAAGATACCTTTTAACAAGGAGTATTATACTGGCAAAGAAAAAGAATATCTAAACGATGTTATAGAAAAAAGGAAACATACTATGGGGGATGGATATTATACTAAACAGGTTAGCAGACTACTTGAAGAAAAATTTTCTGTAAATAAGGTTTTTATGACTACCTCTGGAACGCATGCCTTAGAAATGTCTGTAAAATTAATTAACATTAATCCTGGGGATGAAATTATCATACCCTCTTATACATTTCCTTCTACTGCCAATGCAGTTTTAAAAAATAAAGCAGTACCGATATTTGCCGACATTAAACCAGATAACTTAAATATAGATCCTAAAGATATTAGAAAAAAAATAACTAAAAGGACAAAAGCAATTATACCTATTCACTATGCAGGTATTGCTGCAGATATGGAAGAAATAAAGAGAATTGCAAAAGAATATAACCTTTATATAATTGAAGATGCAGCTCAGGCAGTTAATTCTAAATATAGAGATCAGTATCTTGGTACAATCGGTAATTTAGGTTGTTTTAGTTTTCATAGTACAAAAAATTATATTAGTGGAGAAGGTGGGGCTTTATTAATTAATGAAGAAGATGAAAGTTTAATTAAAAAAGCAGCAGTATTTAGAGAGAAAGGTACTAATAGATTAAGTTTTTTAAAAGGTGAAGTAGATAAATATAGTTGGGTTGAGGAAGGTTCAAGTTATCTACCATCAGATTTATTAATGGCATTTTTGTATGCTCAGCTAGAAAAAATGGATGAAATCAAATTTAAACGGAAAAAGATATTTGAAAAATATAAAGAAGGGCTTAATAATATCATTAGTTATAGGTGTATAGATAAAATATGTAGGGTTCCTGAAGATAGGCAAAGTAATTATAATTCATTTTATATCATTTTTAATGAAAATAATGTAAGGGATAAAGCTATAGAATTATTAAAAAAAGTAGGTATAACTGCTACTTTTCATTATATTCCGCTACATATATCAGAGATGGGCAAAAAAATGGGATATAAAAAAGGTGATTTACCTGTTACTGAAAGAATTGCAGAAAATATAGTGAGATTACCATTTTATACCCAAATGACTGAAAGTAAAATAAATTATGTAATAAAAAATGTAAAAAATATAATTAAGGAGTTAAACTAATGGAAGATACTATCTCTATTGTAATTCCAGTATTTAATAGTCAAAATTCCATTAAAGAACTATATAATAGACTTATTAATAGTTTAGAAAATAACTTTTCGAGTATAGAATTAATTTTTGTTGATGATAATAGTTCTGATAATAGTTTTATTAAATTAAAAATGCTTTATAAATTAGATAAACGTGTTAAAATAATTAAATTATTACATAACTTTGGTCAGCAAAATGCTTTAATGTGTGGTTTTCATTATGCTAAGGGAGATTACATTGTGACAATTGATGATGATTTACAACATCTACCAAAGGATATTATGTACCTCTTTAAGGAAATGGAAAAGGGTTATGATATAGTATATGGTATTCCAACTGAAAGGCAGCAGAGACTCTATCGTAGAATCGGATCTTACTTAACTGATAAAATATTTAATTTAATAACCGATAAAAGTAAAGATATCAAAGTAAGTAGTTTTAGAATATTAAAAAGGAGTTTATTAAAAAAAGTATTAAATGATAAAAGATCTTTTGTATATATATCTGCGATTATTTTAAATTTAACTGATAATATTGGTAATATATATATAGAACATGAAGAAAGGAAACATGGAGATTCAAATTATAATTTTAAAAAATTAATCAAATTATTTTTGAAGTTATATATATATTATTCAAAAAATAATTGGTGCAAAATTTTTAGGTCTAATAAGCCCCAATTTATAATTGATAAAAAATTTGGCTTAAATAAGGAGTAATTAATTATGAGATTACTGATTTTAGGAGGCGGAAATGCTCAATTAAGTGCAATTAAAAAGGCAAAAAAAATGGGTCATACAGTAATAGTTTCTGATTACTTAAAAGATGCTCCTGGTATTGAATTAGCAGATCATTTTGAATTGGTAAGTACATTTAATATTAAAGAAAATATTAAAGTGGGTAAAAAGTATAATATTGATGGTGTAATGACAATAGGTACCGACCAACCTGTACTAACTGCGGCTGCAGTAGCAGAAAATTTATCACTATCTACTTTAATAAATTCAGACACTGCCAAGGCTGTAACAAATAAAAAAGTTATGAAAAAACTATTTAAAGAAAATAGTATACCAACAGTGAAATATAGATTAATAGATAAAAAAAAATCAAAAAACAAAATTGAAGATATTGATTTTCCAGCTGTGTTAAAGCCATTAGACAGTCAAGGTCAGCGGGGAGTATTTAAAGTTAATTCAATTGAAGAGATTAATTATTATTTTGAAAATGTCCTTAAATATTCAAGAGAAAACCAAATATTATTAGAAGAATATTATAATAGCGATGAAATTACTGTAAGTGGCTGGGTTGATGAAGGTACACTACATATTTTAACTATTACAGACAGAATTACTTATGAACAAGAGACTAATATAGGAATATGTACTGCACATATTTTTCCTTCAAAGTATCTGAATAAATATTATAAAAAAATTAAAAGTATTTCAAATAAAATCATTAATTCTTTTAAAATAAGAAGCGGGCCGATATATTTTCAAATGCTAATTGGTAATAAAGGGGTTAAAGTAAATGAAATAGCCTGTCGTATTGGTGGTGCTTATGAAGCAGATTTTATGCCTTTAATTACAAATGTTGATATATTAAAAATGGTTATAAATAGTTCTTTAGGGAAAAAAATAAATAAAAGAGCCTTGAAAAAATATAATATTCTAAAAAATATTAACTGGTTATCAGTTCAATTATTTTTTGCTGAAAAAGGAAGAATCCATAAAATTAAAAATGTAGATTTAATTAGAAAATTTAATGAAGTGGTTACAATAAAGATAAATTATAAAGAAGGGGATAGCATACCTGAAATAGAAAATGCTACTGCTCGAGCTGGATATTTTATTGTGAGAGGTAAAAACAAACAAGAATTAAAAGACAATATAAAAAAGGTATATGATAATTTAGAAATATTAAACAGTAAAAATAAGAATCTTATCCTAAGAAAAGCTGGGGAAATATTTCCAACTACTATATCTTAATCAAAAACAATAATCTTATATATTTTAATAAAGAGTAATTATCTAACCTCATTTTTATAAATTTTGAGTTTATTTTTCACTATATATATTTATAGACTTTATCCAATTTATTATGCATCCCCAAAAAAAATATCAATAGTTTGTAAAAACTATATAAGCCCCTAATAGAGTTAATCCTATTAGGGGCTTTTAATAAAATGAAACGGAAAACTTATTCAGATGAACTTAAAGAGCAGATCATACATGAATGCCAGTAGATGGGCAATGTTTCCCTAGTAGTAAGACGACTAGGAATTTCAAAACTTACTTTCTATTCCTGGGTTATAAAGGATGAAGAAAGTAGTTCAATAAGAGCACTTCCCAAAGATAAAGAAAAAGAATAAAAATGAAATCAAAAACGAGTTAATAAATTAGGTACTGAAAATAATTAACAATTTTTTCTATTAATTTAGAAAAGTTAATTTGATTAAAAGTGATATCTTTTCACATCTAGTTACTTTTAACTTTATATATTTTCACTTTCCATTTTTTCTTTCCTATAAATTTAACAATTCTCATTCCATAAGTTTTATTATGAAAATCTTTTATTAGCACACACCTTTTTTCTAAATAATTTTTCATATCTTCATAATAGGGATAAGGATTTCCATATAAGATATTCCAAGTTGGTCTTTTATTATAGATAAAATCCATTTCTTCTGGATAGATAATATATTCGATATTATTATTTTCAATGTAATCAGCAAATGTTAGATTATTGCTTTTTAGATAATATAAATTTCTATAATCATATAATTTATTATAATTAAAATAGAATTGAGTATTTAAATTTGCCAATACTATATCATCTTTATTAACTACAGAACCAATATTTTCTAAATAAGTATCATAATTAAAATATGTATTATTATATACTATGATTAAAGAGTTTAATAAAATAAGAATTATTAAAGCAATTAAAATTGGTTTTAAATATTTAAATTCAATATTTTTTATAGAATTTATTAATAAAAGATAAAGGATAGGGAATATAAAAATAATAGAAGTTTGATTATATCTTCCTATTATTATATAACCTAAATTAACTGCTAAAAAAGAAAGTAATAATATATTATTTATATGATCTTTTTTAATAAAGAACTTATATATAGAATATAATAATGTGAGTGCAAAGATATAAAGTTGAGGTTTTATATCAGGAGTAAAATAAGTACCACTTACTTGGTAATATATCTTTTTATAAAAATAATATAAACGAACAAATTTGGTCTTGATTGGTTTAAAAACCCCAAGTGTTTTTCCGTAATTTTTGAAATTAGATATAAAATTGGGATCAAAGTATAAACTTATTAATATAAATAATAAAGCTCCAAGAGTCAAAGTAAAAAGAAAAAATAATAAATCCTTCAAATTTAATACCTTTGTAAAGATAATATGGTATAGATATAAAAACAAAAAGGGTAAAAAGATTATAAAACTATTGGGGTGAAAACCGATTGAAATAATGATTATCAAACCTAATAGAATATTTTTAGTATAATTATTTTTCCTTAGAACTCTAGTTAAAAAATAATATAAAGCAAATAAAAATAATGCTAGTAAGTTTATTTCCTGTCTTGCTAAATGTGACGTATAAATGAATTGAATATCAACTGCAAATAAAATGACTGCTAAATATGAAATACTTTTAGAATTTGTAAAAACAAAAGTAATTTTATAAAAAAGAAATAAAGAAAATATACCAAAAAGTAATGATAATAATCTGAATGTTAAAATATTATAACCAAATATCTTTAAAAATATAATTTGAATCGAATGAAATAATATCTTAATTGCATGAGGGTTGCGAGGATAAAGGTCAAAATAGGGCTCTGTTACACTATAGCTTCCTTCTTTTAAGATTGTTCTAGATAAACCAGCTAACCAGGCTTCATCAGAATGAATAAAAGGAAAGCCGGAAAGAAAGAGTAAATTAATTAAAAAGAATGTAACAAGTATAATATGTAGTTTGCTTAAATTTTTAAATAATTTCATAGTTTTCATCCTTTTTAAATTGTTATTTTTAATTATATAACAAAAGTCTTTAAATGTGAAAAATAAAAGGTGTCTAAAAATATTTTGCTTTATCGGATAATCAAATACACTATAAAAAAAGCTAATAACAAAAATATATTATTATCCCTTATAATATTAATAAGAAAGTTTGTACTTTATTTAACAAAATCATTTTTCAAAGAGTGATATTGTTGTTTAGTACAAATGCCTGAAAATAATTTAATTTTCAGGCCGATACATTAATATATAAGATATATCTAAAATTCTAAGGAGGGTACTTATAGTGAGAAAAAGAAGATTATTATCAGTATTGTTTATTTTGGTTTTGTCATTAGTATTAGTTAGTTCATCAGCATTAGCCGTATCTGATGCAGTTGAAAAAGCGGTTAATAGTTATTTTGCCAATTTGCCTAGCGATAATAGTATGATTGGTCAAAAAGCATTTTTAGAAAAAGTTAAAGATGGTGAAGATCTTGTAATATTGGATATTAGACAACCTGGAGCATATGAGGAAGGCCATGTAAAGGGCGCAGTTAATTTACCTTGGGGACCAGATGCTATCCCTGCTGCTTTAGACAAATTACCTGAAGATAAGGTTATTTATGTTTATTGTTATACAGGACAGACTGCAAATCAAACTGTTGCTACACTTAACTTTGCTGGTTTTGAAGCAAAATCAGTAAAGTTTGGATGGAATTTAGGTATAAGTAAAGTAGAAGGATATAAAGAAGCTGTTGAAACGTCAGCAACAGAACTAGGGGAAGTAACAGACTATAAAATAAATGAAGATATTAAAACAGCGATTGTTGATTATTACAAAGGATTAGAAGATGTAAGTGAAACTATGTTTAAAAATTATATGATTTCTGAAGATATGTTAAAAACTGCTATAGATTCAGATAGTGGCTTAATGGTGGTTTCTATAAGAAGATCATCAGATTTTGCTGAAGGTCATATTGAAGGCGCTATTAATATTCCTTGGGGCAAAGGAATGCAAGAATATTTTGGTCAGTTACCTCAGGATAAAAAATTAGCTGTTTATTGTTACACTGGACAAACTGCTGCTCAAGCTACAGCTGGTTTAAGAATGTTAGGTTATGAGGCAGTATCATTGAGAGGCGGAATTGGTACTCCATCTAATGAGCCATTTGGATGGACTAATCAAGGTTATGAAACAGTACAGTAAAAAAATAATGTAGTGATACAAGGTTGGCAGTTAACCTCTAGCTGTCAACCTTTTTTTATTAATTCGGTTATTACTTTTGGTGAATAATTTTCATTAACTTTATTTTCAATGAACCGAGCTTTATTCGCTGCATTATAGTCTTTATTAATACCATCAGCCTTATGAAATTTCACTAAACCCTTCTTAACTTCCCCCTCCCTTTATTGTTGTCCTGTGGATTTCTATCCCAGCAGAAATCTTGGAATAATTCATTTCTTGGATATTAAATAGATGTACAATTATTGTTCTATCTTCACATGTTCGGTGTTTCCCTTTGTTGTTTTCTGTGTTATAATTAGATTGAATCATATTGAATTCCTTATTGTTTTGTTTGGGTAGTTACTGACATTATAAAGGGAATTACTGGTATGTATAATATATTTTTGTCAAGGTACCGTGCATTTAATTATACAATTTAGCTTTTAAATAAATTATAAATAAAACAGGTTATTTGTATTAAATCTTGAAATAATATATTAGGTATTAAAAAAATAAAAATATTGGGTTCTTCGAGCTATAACAACCTAAGGAAAAGTTCTATGGTTGTATAGCCGTTAGGGTTTAAAAGGAAATCTTTTAATCCTCCCAGTTTGGAAAGGAGACCATTTATTTAACCGGTGTCTCTATATATGACATACGGTTTTTTTATTTGCTCCTTTTTTTTAATATTTAAATGAAAGGAGATTAATTTATGAAAAAGTATTTATCTAAAATTTTCATTTTATTTTTATTAGTTTTACTTACACTTAATTTTAGTTCAGTGTTGCAGGCCCAGGAAATTAGTGGGGAATTAACAATTTTTCATGCAGGATCATTAAGTATACCTTTTAAAGAAATGGAACAGGCTTTTGAAGAAAAATATCCTGAGGTAGATGTTAAGAGAGAATCCGATGGAAGCCGAACTACGGTTAGAAAGGTAACTGACTTAAATAGGGAGGCAGATGTAATAGCTTCTGCTGATTATACTGTAATTGAGGAATTGATGATGCCTAAATATACAGATTGGTACATAAATTTTGCTACAAATGAGATGGTACTGATGTATACTCCTCATTCAAAGTATAAAGAGGAAATAAATAGTGATAACTGGTATAATATTCTACTTAGAGAAGATGTAGAATACGGACATAGTGATCCAAATGCAGATCCTTGTGGATATAGAAGTCAATTAGTTTGGAAGCTGGCAGAAGATTTCTATAATAGAAAAAATCTATATAATGATTTAGATAAAAACTGTCCACCTAATAATGTGAGATCAAAAGAAACTGATCTTATAGCTCTTTTAGAATCCGGTTCACTAGATTATATTTTCATTTATCGCTCAGTGGCAGAACAGCATGAGATGCCTTTTGTATTATTACCAGATAAAATAAATTTAAAAACAAATAAATATAGTGCATACTATAAAAGGGCTGAATTTGCTGTTAATGGTAAAGAACCGGGAGAAAAAATAACGAAAGTAGGCCAGCCAATGGTTTATGGAATTACTATCCCTAATAATTCACCAAATAAGGAAGCTGCTCAACGTTTCGTAGAGTTTGTAGTAAGTAAAGAAGGGCAAAAAATCTTATCTGACAATGGACAGCCTCCTCTTAAACCAGCAGTTACAAATAAGTTAAACAGTATTCCCGAAAATATTAAGCCCATAGTTAAAGGAGAATAAAAATGGTAAAAAAAGCCTGGTTTAAGTTTGTAATGTCAATTTTGGCAATTATATTATTGTTTTTTATCCTAGCACCTATTTTAAAGCTAATATTAGGATCCGAATATCAGGTAATGATTGAGACTGTGCAGGACAAAGAAATAATGTCTTCAATTTTATTAACTTTTTATGCATCATTAATAGCTACGCTTCTTTCTATTTTAACCGGAATACCTCTGGCCTATCTATTGGCCAGAGTAGATTTTTTCGGTAAATCAGTAATTGAAGGTTTAATTAATTTGCCTATAATAATTCCTCATACAGCCGCTGGTATTGCATTACTTACTGTATTTGGTGATAGATTCTTTTTAGGAAGATTCTTTAATATGTTCGGTATCAATTTTGTTGGCTCATTTTACGGAATTGTAATTGCCATGATGTTTGTAAGTATGCCCTTTTTAGTTAATGAAGCAAAAGAAGGATTTAAATCAATAGATGAGAGGTATGAAAAAGTCGCTCGGAGTTTAGGATATTCACCTTTTAAAACCTTTATTAAGGTCTCTTTTCCCATGAATCTTAACCACATTATTTCTGGTTCTTTATTAATGTGGGCACGGGGACTATCCGAGTTTGGAGCTGTAGTAATTTTAGCTTACCATCCAATGACAGCACCGATTCTAATATATGAAAGATTTACTTCTTATGGACTAAAATATGCGACCCCGGTAGCAGCTATTATGGTTTTAATAAGTATAATCATCTTTACTATAATCAGCATGATAAATAATAATCAAAACAGGAGAAAAACCAATGATTAAATTAGAAAACTTATCTAAAAAAATAGGTGAATTTCAAATTGATAATTTTAACTTAAGTGTAAAAGAACAGGAATATTTTGTAATACTTGGTCCGACTGGTACCGGGAAGACCGTAATTCTGGAATTAATAGCGGGGTTAGAAAAAGTAGATCAAGGGTGCATATATTTAAATAATCGGGATATAACAAACACAGTATCGGAAGATAGAAATATTGGAATGGTTTATCAAGATCATATGCTTTTTCCTCACTTAAATGTAAAAGAGAATATTAGTTTCGGGCTTAAAGCAAAAAATAATTATTCAAAAAAGAAAATTGAAGAACTTGTAAGTGAAGTAACCAAACTTTTTTCAATTGATCACCTCCTTGACCGTGATATTAAGACCCTGAGTGGTGGAGAAAAACAAAGAGTAAATTTAGCGAGAGCTATAATAATAAAACCTGATATTTTATTATTTGATGAACCACTTAGTGCACTTGATCCTAATACTAAGGATAAATTACAAAAAGAATTAAAAAAGATTCATAAAATATATGGCACTACCACAATCCATGTAACCCATGATTTTAATGAAGCAGTAAATTTAGCAGATCGGATTGCGATTATTAAAGAGGGTAATATTGTTCAAGTTGGACAACCTCGTGAAGTTTTTAATCAACCCAAGAATGGTTTTGTGGCTGAATTTGGTGGCAATAAGAATATATATAAAGGAATAATCAAGGAAAATAACGGTTGCAAAAAAATACAAATAAATGAAGATACAACCTTTGATATTCTTTCTGACCATAGTGGGGAAGCTAATATTACAATCCGGCCGGAAAACATTATAGTTTCAAAACACCCGGTTGATAGCAGTGCTAGAAATGTCATAAATGGAAAAGTAGTAGATATCCTAGATAGACTTTCATATATAGAACTAATTATAGATATTGGAGTTACTATTTCAGTTCATATTACAAATGAGTCACTAGAGTCACTTAATATTAAAATCGGTGATGAAATTTATACTATATTTAAAGCCTCATCAGTTCATGTATTTTAGGAGGGATTAAAGTGGAAAACTTTTTGGACTTAAAAGATCCATCAGAATTTTGGAAAACAATCAAAGAACATATAAATTTAAAAGAACTAGAAAAAGAAGAAGTGTATTTTGAAAACAGTATAAACCGTGTTTTAGCAGAAGATATAAAGGCTTTAGAAAATCTTCCTTCTTTTCCGCGTTCTACAGTAGATGGTTATGCAGCCCGGTCAAAAGATCTTCAGGGAGTTTCTGAGTCTTTACCTGCTTATCTAGATTTAATTGGTGAAGTAGAAATGGGAGAAGAAACCAAATTAACAATTAAAGAAGGTGAAGCTGTCTATATCCCAACTGGAGGTATGCTTCCGGAGGGAGCAGATTGTGTAGTAATGGTTGAACATACGGAAAAAATTTCAAATACACTCATTGAATGTTATAGTTCAGCGGGAGTAGGCGAAAACATAATTAAAAAAGGCGAAGAAATTGAAAAAGGTGAAATGATCTTTAAAAAAAGTAAAAGAGTTAAGCCTAGAGATTTGGGGGCGATGGCTGGTTTAGGTATTACAGAGGTATTAGTATATAAAAAGCCCAAAATTGCAATTATATCAACAGGTGATGAACTCATTTCACCAGAAAAAGATCTTCAATTTGGCCAGATTAGAGATATAAATACATATACAATTAGTTCTCTACTTAAAAAAGCTGGAGTCGATGTAATCAAAGCAGGAATCATTGAAGATACCTATCAAAATCTTAAACAAAGTATTGAAAAATACTTAAAAGCTGATTTAATCCTTGTCTCTGGGGGAAGTTCAGCCGGGATTAAAGATATTACAGTAGATGTAATAAATGAATTGGGGCAGCCGGGGGTATTAATCCACGGCCTAAAAGTTAAACCTGGCAAACCAACAATTTTGGGGCAAATAAATCAGACTCCTATAATGGGTCTACCTGGACATCCAGGTTCAGCTTGGATGATAACAAATAAGTTTGTAAAACCTTTAGTTAAAGCTATTTGTGGAGAATATGATGTTGAAATTATAGAAAGTGAAATAGAAAAAGACTTAACTAGCCAATCTGCAGTTTTAAATAGGAATTTATCCTCAGACCGTGGTCGAAATGAAGCAGTACCAGTTAAAATACTACAAAAAAAAGACAAAGTTTATGCTGATCCTATTCTTGGTAAGTCTAGTTTCATGAGAATCTTTATTGAATCCGATGGATATATAGAAATAGAAAGTGAAAGTGAAGGACTTAAAAAAGGCACAAATGTTGATATAATAAATTTTAACTAGAAAGAGGTTATATTAATGGAACGTAATGTATATTTAAAAAAAGCTTCTTTAGAAAAGGCTCAAAAAATATTATTAGATCGTTTTAAAGATTATGAGTTAAAAACTGAAAAGATCAAAACGAAAAATTCTCAAGATAGGATAACATCAAAAGCCGTTTATGCTAAAAAATCTGCTCCTGATTTTTATGCTTCTGCTATGGATGGAGTGGCTGTAAAAGCTCAAAAAACAAACTATGCTAGTGAGCGTGAACCAGTTATCCTAACAAAAGGGAAGGATTTTGAATATGTTGACACTGGTGACTCAATTCCTCAAGAATTTAATGCCGTAATTAAAATTGAAGAAATAGAACAAATATCAGAAAAGGAAATTGAAGTAATTAAAAGTGTGCCGGTTTGGCATAATATCAGAAGTATTGGCGAAAGTGTAATTAAACAACAATTAATTATTCCAGTTAAAACAGAAATAGATGTATTTGAGATCGGTGCAATGCTGGAAGCCGGTGTTACAGAAGTTGAGGTGTATCAAAAACCAAAGGTTGGCATAATAGCAAGTGGAAGTGAATTAGTTAGTCCAGAAAGCGAGATTAAAAAAGGTCAACTTGTTGATTTTAACTCTACTATGTTAGAATTGTCAGCCCAAAATTGGGGTAGTCAGGTCATAAATTATGGTATAGTTAAGGATGATTATGAAAAAATCAAGAAAAATATAATAGAAGCAAATAAAAATAATGATCTTACGATTATAATAGCGGGGTCTTCGGCCGGCCGGGAAGATTACACATTAAGTATACTACAAGAATTAGGTGAAGTTCTTGTACATGGTATAGAAATAATGCCGGGGAAGCCTCTAATAGTGGCAGTAGTTAACGGTAAACCAGTAATAGGGATTCCAGGTTACCCACTATCAGCATTATTGGATTTTAATCTTTTTGTAAAACCCTTAATAAAAAGTATGAATGGTCTTGAATATGATCTTCCAACTAAACTAAAGGCTAAGGTCAAGAAAAAAATACCTTCTACAGCTGGCTTAAAAGAGTTTGTTAGAGTTAATCTTACAGAAATTGAAAATGAGCTTATAGCTTCACCTCAAAAAAGAGGTTCAGCTTCAATGCATTCTTTAATAAATGCGGATGGGATTATGCCCATTAAAGAAAGTAAAGAAGGGATTTTTTCTGGAGATTTAACTGATGTATATATTTTAAAACCGAAAAATAAGATAAAAAACAATTTAATGTTAATCGGGAGCCATGATCTAGCGATTGATAAATTAATTGATCAAATCAGGAAAAACGAGGAAAAATTCGAATTGAATATACAGGCAGTTGGTAGTATGTCGGGTTTAGTTTCATTAAAACGGGGTGAATGTCAACTTGCTGGTGCTCATTTATTAGAACCGAAAACCGGAAGTTATAATATTTCATATATTAATGATTTATTCCGAAATGAAAAAATGGCTGTAATAAATTTAGTACTTCGAGAACAGGGATTAATGGTAAAAAATAATAATCCTAAAAATTTAACAGGAATAGAAGATTTAAGTAAAGAAAACGTGAAATTTATAAATCGTCAGCGGGGATCAGGTACAAGAGTGTTACTTGATTACTTACTAAAAGATAAAAATATGGATAAAGACAATATTAGAGGATATGAAAGAGAAGAATTGACTCATATGGGAGCAGCCGTTCAAGTAGAAGAAGGAACAGCAGATGCTGCTTTAGGAATCAGAGCGGCAGCATCAGCAGTTGATATTGATTTTATTCCGATAAAAAAGGAAAAATATGATATAATATTAAAAAAGAAAACTTTAGAAGATCCACGTATAAAAAGACTGATTGAAATTATTAAATCACAACCTTTCAAAAATGCGGTAAAAGAATTGAAGGGTTATGATTTAAAAAACAGTGGAGAAATAAATATAATAGAATAATCTTTAAGGGAGAGATTTAAATGATTAAAACTGCAGTATTAACGATAAGCGATAAAGGTTCAAAGGGGAAAAGGAAAGATAAAAGTGGACCAGTAATTATAGATATGCTTTCTGAACTGAGAGCAGAGAAAGAATATTATAATATTATACCTGATGAAATTGTAGAAATTAAAAATAAATTAATCAAATTATCTGATCGAGAAGATATTGACCTAATTTTAACTACTGGTGGAACAGGTTTTGCAGTTCGTGATGTAACTCCAGAAGCAACCTCGGCAGTGATGGAAAAAGATGCTCCAGGAATAGCTGAGCTAATGAGATTAGAAACCATCAAAATTACAGAAAAAGCAGCTCTATCAAGAGCGAAATCTGTAATAAGAAATGATACCTTAATTGTAAATCTCCCAGGCAGCCCTAAAGCAGTTAAAGAATGCTTAGCGGCAATTAAAAATGTAATACCTCACGGAATAGACATTTTAAAGGGTAATGTCACAGAGCATAATTAAAATTATAATTATGTCCTTTTATTAGGTTCTTCTCCAATTTAGTTGGTCATAAACTCGAAAAAGCCTGATGAATCTTTAACTTAAAGTAATTTATATCATGATAACCATAGGCTCGTCGTTTGACCTCTTTAATTTTGTTATTGGTACCTTCTAATTTAGAGGTATGAATTGGACAATCACCATAAGTAATAATTCCATATTTGTATTTTTGTACAGTAGCTACAAACCTGATTACTGGTTTTAGCCCTGACTCTAATGCTAATAAACACCAATTATCTAGAGCTTCAGCCATGTCTTTAGAGTTTTTAGTATTCCAGATTAGCTTTAATTCATCCTTAAGAATATATACTTTATATAGTTTTTCATTAATAGCCAGTAATTTTTCCAAACGGGGTTTTTCTTTTTCACGCAAATTACCCCAGTTTTTAAGTAAGAT
>CAJXKY010000005.1 GCA_913055675.1 uncultured Halanaerobiales bacterium | reverse complement strand
GTTACCCCGGGGATAACAGGCTTATCTCCCCCAAGAGTTCACATCGACGGGGAGGTTTGGCACCTCGATGTCGGCTCGTCGCATCCTGGAGCTGAAGCAGGTTCCAAGGGTTGGGCTGTTCGCCCATTAAAGCGGCACGCGAGCTGGGTTCAGAACGTCGTGAGACAGTTCGGTCCCTATCCGTCGCAGGCGCAGGATACTTGAGAGGAACTGTCCTTAGTACGAGAGGACCGGGATGGACACACCGCTGGTGTATCAGTTGTTCCGCCAGGGGCATAAAGCTGAGTAGCTATGTGTGTAGAGGATAAGCGCTGAAAGCATCTAAGCGTGAAACTTGCCTCAAGACAAGGTATCCCACTTGTAGTAACAAGGTAAGACTCCTGAGAGATTATCAGGTAGATAGGCCGGAGGTGTAAGTGTGGTAACATATTGAGCTGACCGGTACTAATAAGTCGAGGGCTTGACTTTCCATTAATTCCTGTATACAATTTTGAGAGAACATAAAAGTTTAATACTTTCCGGTGGTAATTGCGGAGGGGCAACACCTGTTCCCATCTCGAACACAGAAGTTAAGTCCTCCAGCGCCTATGGTACTGCAGGGGTAACCCTGTGGGAGAGTAGGTCACTGCCGGATTCTTTTTTTATAAGTGTGTTCCCCGATAGCTCAGTTGGTAGAGCAGGTGACTGTTAATCATCTTGTCGTAGGTTCAAGTCCTACTCGGGGAGCCATTTTTTTATTTAAAGAGGGTATAAAAATTATAAAGAATCTGTCTTTTATCTATTGAAATATATAAATATTAGTTTTGATTATTAAAAGTGCTATTTTGTTTTTTTAAAGATAAGGTGGTAGTATATGTATTTGGTAAGTGCATGTTTAATTGGAGTAAACTGTCGCTATGATGGAGATAATAATTATAATGAGAAATTATATGAAATGTTCAAAGAATCTTTATTATATCCAGTTTGTCCAGAAGTTTTAGGTGGACTTGAAATTCCCCGCGAGCCTTGTGAATTAATTACAATAAAAAATAATTATGAAGTTTATGATATAAATGGAATAAATAAGACTACGGAATTTTTTAGAGGAGCTCAAAAGTCTTTAGAAATTGCTGATCTTATAGCTGTAAGAGGTGTTATTTTCAAAGAAAGATCTCCTTCCTGTGGTGTACATTATATTTATGATGGTAGTTTTAATAAGAATTTAATAGAGGGGAAAGGTTTAACTACTAGTTATTTAGAAGATGTTGGTTATAAAATTTATAGTGAAAATGAGTTAGATAAATTAGAAATTTAGATTATAATATTTAAAAATTATGAATTTATATATTGAATAAATTTTGAGGGAGAGGTTATTCTATGGAATTTGTTGAACAAATAAATTCAAAAGAGATTGCACAAAAAATTGCTAATTGGGAATATCAATCACCTTACGATATATATAATATGGATGGTAAAAAAGAAGCTATTGAAAAAATATTGAGTAATGATTATTATATATACTCATATGAAGATATTTTAATCGGCTATTTTTGTTTTGGAGAGGCTGCAATAGTTCCTAATAATAATAAAGAAATTTACGAAGATGAAGATTATCTTGATGTAGGTATTGGATTAAATCCTCAGTTTTGTAATAGTGGGAGAGGTTATAATTTCTTTAGTAAAGCTATTAAAGTTGGTAGAGAACTTTTTGAACAGAAAAAATTTAGATTAACTGTAGCCCAATTTAATAAAAGAGCTATTAAAGTTTACAAAAAATATGGATTCAGAGAAAACAATAGTTTCGAAGTTAAACAAAGCGATAAAATAGTTGAATTTATTACAATGACTTATAATTAATTCATGGGAGTTGATTTATTTGAATTTGAATATTATGGATTCTCATGTACATACTACTTTTTCTCATGATGGAGAGAATGAAATGGAAGAAATGTGCAATAAAGCTATTAATATAGGAATGGAATATATAACTTTTACAGAACATGTTGATTTTATACCTATAGATGATGCATATGATTATCTAAAGATTGACGAATATTTTAATAATATTCAAAGATTAAATAACAAATTTGGAGATAATTTAGAAATATTTGCTGGGGTAGAATTTTCTGAACCCCATCTATATACCGAGCAGTTAAAAAAATATAATAATTTAGATTTTGATTTAATTATGGGATCTATTCACTATATTGGAGACAATTTTGTAGGTAATGATGGATTATTAAACGAATATTCTATAGATGAGATATTTTTAAAATATTACAATTTGTTATTTAAAACTGTTAAAAATAATAATATTGATGTTGTAGCACATATGGATTTTCCGAAAAGATATTTAAATTATGAATATAAAAATTATAAGTTGATAGATAAAATCCTAAAGGAAATTATTAAAAATGATATTGTTTTGGAAATAAACAGTTCTTCCCTTAGAAAAGGTATATCGACCCCAATGCCCTCTCAATGGATACTAGAAAGATATATTCAATATGGAGGTAAAAGGGTTACTTTAGGCTCAGATTCACATAGTATTAATGAATTGACAAATGATTTTGATATGATTTATCAATTGATTGAAAAATTAAATTTAGTTCCTGGTTATTTTAAAAAAGGTAAGTTTATAAAATTAGAATAAAGGTGAGATAAATGATAAGACCATATATTATTTTGAATAACTGTGATAATACTCCTGGTTGTCCTGTAATAAATGCCTGTCCCAAAGATATCTTTTATTTTGATTATGATGTAAAAAAATTACTTTTAAATAATAATAATTGTCTAGAATGTGGATTATGTGTTGTAGAGTGTGAGCATGAAGCTGTTTCTTTAATAAATGTTGAAGAAACAAGAAATAATAAAAATGAAGAGGAATATGGATTAGCTTTAGCTCATAGGTTAAAAAATCATTACGGGATTGAACCTAGTTCGATAATTAATGATAAAAAAATAAAAGAAATTGAGCAGCTAGATGATATCATAGAAGAAAATGTTTTATTATATGTCTATGGCAGATGGTTGGGAGAAAGCTATATAGGTTATTCATTTTTAAAAGAGATCAAAGATGAATTAGAAAAGGAATTAAATGATATTAATTTTTATAAAATTCATTATCCTAAGTTAAAAAGAAATTTATCAGGATTACCGGCATTTTTAACTATTAAAAACGGTGAAATTATAAATAAATATATTGGTATCAAAAATCCTTTATACTTCACACCAGAATTAATAAATAATTATATATAAAATAACCACCCATGATTTTTTAGATCATGGGTTTTTTGAATTTAATAAAGGAAAAGTGATTTAATAAAAGAATTATTAAAAAAAGGATATAAATATTGTATCAAGTTAATTGGAGTGATTAAGTTGGAAAAAATCGATATGGAAAATTGGAATAGAAAACAACATTTTGATTTTTTCAATAAGTTTGATTACCCACATTTTAATATTACTGTAGATCTTGAAATTAGTGAATTTAAGAAATATACTAAAAATCAAAATATATCTTTTTTTAAAGCTATGGTGTTTTTAGTTACAAAAACTGCGAATGAAGTAGAAGAATTTAAATATAGAATAAAAAATGATAATCAAGTAATAATTTTGGATAAAATCAACCCATCTTTTACTATTATGGGTGATAATGAATTGTTTAGCTTTTGTAATTCTAAATATTATGAGGATAAAGAGTCATTTTTTCAAAACATGAACAAAAATATAAAGAAATATAATAAAAATCCAGTAGTTTCAAAAAAAGCAGATAAAATGAATTCGATATATATTACAAGTTTGCCTTGGATAAATTTTAATAGTATTACCCATCCCATTAATATAAAAAATGTAGATTCTGTACCAAGAATAGCATGGGGAAAGTATCGTAAAGAAAGAGATTCAATTATTATTCCTTTTTCTGTTCAGGTTCATCATGCTTTAATGGATGGTTATCATGTATCAAAGTATATAAATGATTTAAAGAAAAAAATAAAAAATCCTCAAAAATATTTATAAAAAGGATGAGCATAATGTATATAGATTACTTGAAAAATAAAATGGAACATTTGGAAACTATCAATAGATGGTTATATAATCAATGGGGGTATCATGATCCTGATGGTTCAGAAAAAAAGTGGTTTAATGACAGAAAAGAAAAACTCAAGAATAGAAAACTTTTACCAATCATTTTCATAGCAATTGAAGATGAAACTCCAGTTGGGACAGCTTCTATTATTAAAAGTGATATGAAAACACATCCTGAATTAGAACCCTGGTTGGCAAATGTTTATGTAAAAGAAGATAAAAGAGGTAATGGTTTTGGGACTGAATTGGTAAAAAGAGTTTTAAAAGAATCAAAATTGAATAATTTTAAAAAATTATATTTATTTACTCCTGATAAAAAGAAATTTTACCAAAAAATTGGTTGGAAACTTTATAAACATGAAGAATATAGAAATGAAATGGTGGATATAATGCAATATAGCTTGCAAGGAGCTGACATTTAAATGAAACATAAGAAAGTAGATCTTCATCTCCATACTAATGCATCAGATGGTTCATGGGGAGTTGATCAATTATTAAAAATATTAATAGAAAATAATATTTCAATATTTTCTATTACCGATCATGATAGTATAAATAATGTGAAAGCTATGCAAAATAAATGTGAGAATCAAGATTTTAGTTTTATACCTGGGGTCGAAATTTCAGCTACCTTAAATAATAAGGAATATCATATAGCAGCATACTGTTATAATTTTGAAATCAAAAAGTTGAATTCAATATTAAACTTCAACCGCAAAGTAAGAATAAATTTTAACAAAGATATTATTAAATATTTTGAAGTAGAGTATGAAAAAAAATTAATCAATAAATATTATGATTACCAACATAATTTAAGTAGAGGGGGATGGAAATCATTAAATTTTTTAATTGATAAAGGTTTAGTGAATGATCTGGACGATTTTTTTAGTAAAATTAATGCTATGAATGAAAAGATGGTGTTTCTTTCACCAAAAGAAGTAATTGATGTTATTCATGAGGCAGGAGGTTATGCTTTTTTAGCTCATCCAGCTTCTTATTTTAACGGCGATCTTTTAGAAATAAATTTTTTAAAGGACTGGTTAAAATTTGGAATTGATGGAATTGAAGTTTATTCTCCTTATTTAAATAATTTAGATGATGCAGATTATTATATAGAATTTTGTAACACTCATAAATTAATGTATTCTAGTGGATCAGATTGTCACGGTGATTTCATTAAACAAAGAAAAGTTGGTAAACCAGAAATATATCTTTCAGATATAAAGATAGATAATCTTTTAAAATAAGATAATAAAGGAAGTGGGAAAATTGTCTTTAATTGGTAACATTATTTGGATAATATTTGGAGGACTTTTTGAAGCGATTGGTTGGATAATTGCTGGTATTATTTTGTCAATTACTATAATAGGTATACCATTTGGTTTACAGTGTTTTAAAATAGCCGGAGTTCAATTAGCACCTTTTGGTAAGGAAATAGTCAATGCAAATAATAATGGAACAAATCTGATTATGAATATAATCTGGATAATATTTTTTGGCTGGGAAATTGCTTTAATGAATTTAGTTAGTGCACTTATATTTGCCATAACTATTATTGGACTTCCTTTTGCTAAACAGAATTTAAAACTTGCTAAAGTATCTTTGTTTCCTTTCGGGAAGAAAATTATAACATAATTATTTTGGAGGGATAAAATGAAGAAGGAATATCAAAAGCTAAGAGAGTTTTTAAAGTCAAGTGAATGGGTCAATAAAGAACAATTAGAAACACCTAAAGATGAAGGTTTAGATAGACCTTCGGCGGTCAAAAGTTATGATAAAAAATCTGAAATTATTGAATTACCTTCTCCTAAAGATGTGCAATTAGATATGGATTCAATTAAAAAAATATTAACAAAAAGGAAAAGTAGACGTTCTTATAATAAGGAAGAATTGACTATCCAAGAAGTATCATACTTATTGTGGGCTACACAGGGGTTAAGAAAAGATAATATTAGACTTAGAACGGTTCCCTCTGGTGGTGCAGTTCATCCTTTTGAGACATACCTTTCTTTAAATAGGGTAGAGAATTTAAAAAAGGGTATTTATAGATACCTACCTGATATCCACTCCTTATTATTTGTAAAAGCTGTTGATGATATTAAAAAGAAAATTACTAAAGCGGCAAATGGACAAAAGTTTGTCGGTAAAGCTGCTGTTGTATTTTTATGGACTGTCTTACCTGAAAGAGGAGAATGGAAATATGATATTTTAGCTCATAAATTGGCTGCTCTTGATGCTGGACATATTGCTCAAAATTTATATCTATCTGTTGAATCTATAGGTGCTGGAACTTGTGCTGTTGATGCATATAATCAAAAAGCAGCTGATGAATTGTTGGAAGTAAACGGAGAAGATGAATTTGTTATGTACATGGCCCCCGTTGGAAAAATCGGGGAATAAAAAGGGGAGATTAAAATGGTTAATAAAAATAAAAATAACATTACTTTATATAAATATTTAAATTTATTTTCTTTAGTATTAGTATTAGTAGTTAATTTCTTAGCAAACTATTTACCTTTAAATGGGTATAATACAGGAGAACTTTCTGATATTTATCCAAACTTGTTCGTACCTGCTGGTTTAACTTTTTCAATTTGGGGAGTAATTTATTTATTATTAACAGTATTTATTATATCCCAGTTCATTAAATTTAACAATTTAGAAGTTATGAAAGAAGAGATTTTAAATAAAATTGGTTATTTATTTTTTATAACTTCATTAGCAAATGCAGCTTGGATTTTTGCGTGGCATTATTTGTTTGTCTTTTTGTCTTTGCTTGTAATGTTAGTATTATTGGTGTCCTTAATTATAATATATAGAAGATTAGACATTGGAATTAAAAAATATCCTAATAAGTTATATTATATTTTTATTCTTCCTTTTAGTGTTTATTTGGGATGGATAACTGTTGCAACTCTTGCCAATATAACAGCTTTACTAGTAGATATTAATTTGTATGGAGGATTTATAAATCCTATATTTTGGACAATATTCGTATTAATAGTCGGTCTAATTATAACGTTATATACTTTACTGAAAAGAAACGATATAGCCTATAGTCTAGTAGTAGTATGGGCTTATATAGGAATAATTTTAAAAAGATATTTTCAGGCTTCAGAACCTATAATGTCAATTGTATTTACTGCTATATTCTCTATTGTTATTATAATAATATATGGTATTTATATAACTTTTAAAGAATCTTAATAAAAGGAGCGGTATTTAATGAGTAATCATTCCCATGAAAATCACGATCATGCTGAAAGTTATGAAAATATTAAATTAGCATTTTTCTTAAATTTATTATTTACTATTATTGAAATAATCGGTGGTTTATGGACTAATAGTGTAGCAATATTATCTGATGCAGTTCATGATTTAGGAGATAGTATATCATTGGGTTTATCTTGGTTTTTAGAAAGTTACTCAAATAAAAATCCGGATGAAATATTTAGTTTTGGTTATTCAAGATTTTCATTATTAAGTGCTTTTTTTAATAGTTTAATCTTAATTTTGGGCTCGTTTTTTGTGCTATCGCAGGCTATTCCCAGGTTAATGAATCCAGAGCCTATAAATGCAGTTGGGGTAATAATCTTTGCTGTTTTTGGTATTTTAGTTAATGGAATTGCTGCTTATAAATTGAGCAAAGGAAGTTCTATTAATGAAGAGGTTATTTCTTTTCATTTCTTGGAAGATGTTTTAGGTTGGGTCTCTATTTTTATTGTTGGAATTATTTATTTGTTTAAAAAAATTCCAATTTTAGATCCTATCTTATCAATTGGAATTACTTCATACATTATATATAATGTCTTTAAGAACTTCAAAAAAATACTAAAAATATTTTTACAGGCAGTTCCAAGTGAGCTTTCCATAGAAGAGATAGAGAATTTAATAGTTCAAAATAGAGAGATAATAACTGTTCACCATACCCATTTATGGAGTCTTGATGGTGAAAATAATTTGTTATCAACTCATATAGTAGTAGAAGATGAATTAGATAATAATGAAATTAGTGATATTAAAGAAAACATTAGAAACAAACTGATGAAACATAATATAAACCATGTTACTATTGAAATTGATTTTAGGAGTGAAGTTTGTGATGATGAAGAGTGTAATTTGAATGGTGACTTTTAAGTAATAATGCTTTATTGGGGGCGGTATTATGAATAAAGGCAGTTTTAAAGGATATTTGTTTCGGTTTTCAATAGTCCATGTTTTAATTTATGTATTTATTGCTTTACTATTCAGAAATTATTTGAACTACAATGAACAGTTTACTTCATCTGTTTTATATAATAATTTTAGAAATGCTGATTCAATAATAATGCGTTTTGCTCCCTTATTTCAGTTAGGTAGAGGAATATTTTTGGGGTTAATAATATATCCTATATATAACTGTATAATTGATGTTAAAAATGGTTGGTTAAAGCTATTTAGTTTATTATGGGGTTTATCTCTGATTGGTTCTGTAGCAGCTACTCCCGGTTCAATAGAGGGTTTTATTTATACTTCTACTCCAATAATTGAACATTTACTTGGATTACCAGAAGTAACTTTACAGACTGTGCTTTTTGCTCTGGTTTTTGTAAAATGGGAGGAAAGAAGTTTAAAAAAATCATCAAATATTAGTGAAACTTCTGAGAACAAGGAGTGAATTAATTGAATTATTTTAAGAAAATAGAAGGAGAAAGAATATATTTATCACCAATAAACTTAGATGATTATGAAGAATATACGAAATGGATTAATGATTTAGATATTTCTATGAATTTGGGTAATGCCCATCAAATCTATTCTTTACAAAAGGAAAAAGAACATCTTAAAGAAGTATCTAAAAATAATTTTGCAATAATTACAGAAGCTGATGATCATTTAATAGGCAATTGTGGTCTTATGAATGTCAATTCTGTTCATCAGCAAGCTGAATTAGGTATCTTCATAGGGGAAAAAGATTATTGGGATAAAGGATTAGGTGCAGAAGCAGTAAAATTATTACTTGATTATGGATTTAATTTATTAAATTTACATAATATTTTATTGAAGGTTTTTTCATATAATGAAAGAGCAATTAAATGTTATAAAAAAGTTGGTTTTAAAGAAATAGGTCGAAGAAGAGAGTCAAGAGAGATTGCTAGTCAAAAATATGATGAAGTTTATATGGATATACTTTCTAGTGAATTTTCAGATGGGAAAATAAAAATATAGAGAGGTATATATATGTATATCAATAAATTTATAATAACCCTAGTTTTAATAACTATTTGTCTACTAGTATTGACAAGCCCAACTACTGCTGAACCTTTTGAATTTTTAAGAGGAAAGTGGGAGGGTTCTATATTTTTAGTAGATAATAGTATAAAAATTGAAGTGCGTTTTGAAAATTTAAATGATAAAAGACAAGGAATTATTAACGTACCAGCATTAGAAATAATTAATCAGCCTATAAAAATCACTGAGATAAACAATTCAAATATAAATTTTAAAATAAATAATAATTCTACTACTATGTTTTTTGAGGGAAATATTAGTTCAAACAAAATAGAAGGTATATTTTCTCAAAAAGAGAAAAAAGATTACAATTTTATACTCAAATCTGATGCTACTAATAATAAACAAGTTGAACTTAAAGGGAGCGAGCAACAGATTAAGATTTCGGTAAAAGGCGGAGAATTAGCAGCGAGTTTAACTTATCCTCAAGTACATAACATAAATGATCCAGTTGCCATTCTCATTGCAGGTTCTGGTCCTACTGATAGAAACGGCAATTCTCCTTTATTTGATTATCAAATTAATAATTTAAAATATATGTCATATTTTTTGGCTAATAATGGTATAATATCAATAAGATATGATAAGAGGGGAGTAGGTGAAAGTAAGAATTTAGTGGATAATAAGACGCCCACTTTTACTCAGTATAGAGATGATATTCTTGAGATAATTGATTATGTTAATAATAACTTAGGGAGAAATAATTCCCGAATATTTTTAGTGGGGCATAGTGAAGGTTCTACTTTAGCTATTATGGCTGCCCAAAATATTGATGAGTTAGGAGGTATAATCTTACTTTCAAGCCCAGGTTTTAAGCAAGAAGTTTTATTAAGAAGGCAACTTAAAAGACAAAATGAAATTTTATATGCCCAAGGAAGAATCCAAGATAAAAATCTTTTAGTAAAAACATTAAATGAACTCATAAAGGCAATAGAGCAGGATGAAAAGTTTTCTATTAGTGAATATAACATACCTGATAATTATAAAAGTGTATATAAAAGATTAAATAATCAAAGAGATTTTAGTAAGGAGTGGTTGAAAACTTCTCCAGCTGAAATTCTAAAAACTTTAAGCGTTCCAACATGTATTGTACAAGGTGAAGACGATCAACAAATTCAAAAGGAAAATGCTGAAAGATTGTCATCTGCTGTATCAAAAGACAATTTGAGTTTTAATTATATTAAGGGAGTTAATCATTTATTACTTAAAGATAATAATGAAATCAGTGAGGAAGTTTTAAAAAATATTACTGAGTTTATAAAAAAACATAAATAAGAAAAGGATGATTCATATGAAAAATTTTATGATATTTTTAATATTGATTTTAGTAGCTGCTACATTTTTAGCAATTACCAATCCTGCAAGTGAGGACTTTGTAAATTGGGGAGTTCAAAAAATGCAATCAGAAGCTGAAACTGATTTTGAAAGACTTTTAGAAGGAACAGTGGGGGAGGAATTATTAAAGTTAAGAACTTCTAGAACAAACTATGTTATTTTTAGTTTGTTTAATGTTGAAAGTGCAGATCAAAATGTTAAATATTTAGGCATTATGAATCTGTTTTTTCAGTTAAGTAATTAGAAATCATAAGTAGTTTATCAAAAAAGTACACCTTTTATTCAGGTGTTATTTTTTTTAAATTTTAGTTTAATTTCAGGTATAATTAAAATAAGTTAAAAGAAGGTGAAATAATGAGTATTTTTAAGGCTTATGATATTAGAGGGATTTATAACGAAGATTTTGATAAAGATACTGCTTATAAAATTGGATACCATTTACCTGATGTGGTAAAAACCGATAATGTTCTGATAGGCTACGATATTAGGAACTCATCACCTGAGATTTTTGATTATTTAACTAGAGGCTTATTAGAACGAGATATAGAGGTTTTTGATATGGGACTTGCCACCACACCTTCAGTATATTTTAATACTGTTGATGGTGATTTTGATTTATCAATACAAATAACTGCATCTCATAATAGCAAAGAATATAATGGAATGAAAATATCGAAAAAGAAAGCTCTACCAATAGGATATGATACCGGATTAGATAAATTAGAGAAACTTGTTAAAGAATCGAATGTTAAGTTAGACAATAACCAGTTTTCTAAAAGAAAAGAGTCTATTATTGAGTACCAAGGTCAGTACAAATATTTAAATTTTTTAAAGAAACATCAACCTGATATTGAAAGTTTAAATATTATTATTGATGCTTCCAATGGAATGACTTCTTTGTTTTTAAATGAAATATTTGGTGATGACGTGGATTATATTAATTATGAAATGAATGGTGATTTTCCAGGTCATGATCCCAATCCTATGAATGAAGAAAATTTAGATGATATTAAGAAAAAAATTAAAGATAAGGATTATGATTTAGGAGTTGTTTATGACGGAGATGGAGATCGCGTTATATTTTTAGATGAAAAGGGATCATTTATTTCTCCAGATTTAATTACTGCAGTATTAGCAGAGCATTTCTTAAAAGATAAAAGCAACCAATATGTGATTCATGATATAAGAACCTCTTGTTCAGTTAGTGAACATATTAAAAATTTAGGCGGTAAACCCTTCATGTGGAAAGTTGGTCATGCTTTTGCCAAGTTAAAAATGCGGGAACTTGATGCAGTTTTAGGTGGTGAACTAGCGGGTCATTATTATTTTAGAGATTTTTATTATTGTGATTCTGGTCTACTGACTTCTTTTATTTTTCTAAATGAGGTTAATAAATATAAGAAAGAACAGGGAATAAATTTATCTAAGATCATCGAAAAAATAGATAATTATGAGTCATCAGGAGAGATAAACTTTAAAATAGATAACAAACAAAAAGTAATGAAAAATGTGGTGAATTTCTTTAGAGAAAAAGAAAAGCCTGAACACATATATGATTTTGATGGATTTAGACTTGAATTTCAAGATTGGTGGTTTAATATTAGGCCTTCTAATACAGAACCTTATTTAAGGTTGGTAGTTGAAGCAGAAGAAATTGGAAAATTAAATAAAAAGGTTAACCTATTAAAAAAATTAATAAAAAATAATGTATCAAATAATAATCTAATTTAAAAGAATAATTTTTGAAGTAACTAATCAATAACATGAAAAAATTATGAAAGATAGCAAATTTAATTTATCCCAAAATCATGTCAAACAAGGAAGTTATGTAGGTAGAAAAAGTGAAATTAAAATTATTGATTCTAATAAGAAAACTGTAATAAAAAAATCATGAATAAATAATAAAAATCCTTGGTATTATTGATATAATTTTAATTGAAGAAAAAATAAAAAACCAATCAGGTCTAACCAATGGCTTTCCACAAATGAAACTTTTTGACTGTCGTAAAATTTAATCATTAGTAGATTTAGAAGTTAAGACTTATTATTGAATATCTTTCCGCCGAGGAATTTATGCTCCATCTGGAAAAAGAGTGGGGTAATGGGAGAGATAAATATCTGATAAGAGCAATGTGTAATAAAAACTTTAATATTGAATTAACTCTATTGTTATAATATAATAAGAATGATTGAATTAATTGTAGGTATAAAATAATGTTATAAATAGGGGAGAATCATATGGTATATATTTCAATTTTATTATTCACATATTTTCTTGCAATACCGATCACTATTTTTGTGGGTGTAGACGCCTATAAGCGTAAAAATAAGTGGTTATGGTGGTCTATCGGGGTTATAATCTCTTGGCCTGTGGTTCTTCCTTTGTATTTTTCTTTTAGAAATTTAAAAGAAGGAGAAGTAAGAGAAGGTGGATTGATATGGGTTACTATAAAAAATTATATTCTAATATATTCTACAAATATTTTTATATTGATATTACTTCTTTTAATATTACCACAGAACTTAGGTTATTTAAGTAGAGAGATTTTTATTACAGAGTTTGCAGGATTTAATATATCAATTAATTTTATATATTACATAATTTTTGTTATTTGGTTAATTCCTTCAATTCTATTTTTAATGATAGGATCATTTTTTAAAGATGATTATAGTAAAATAGAAGGTCCAACTGGAAGTTTAAAGGAATATAAACTAAAAATGAAAAAGGATTTAAATAAAAAACTTGAAAATTATTATAAAAATAAAGATGATAAATCAAAGTAGTAATTATCCTAAGTTATATTGTTTGCAAATATCAATTATTCATTATATACTAAAAAAATGTGAAGTTATATAATGTTAATAAATTCCATATAGGAGGACTGTTGAATGAGTAATGAAAAAAATGAATTTTGGGAAGAAAGAGAAGAACTTAATAAAAAAATATTTGAAGCTGACAATTTGGAAATAAAGCGTTTTTTTAATTTAGATACAAATGTTTATAAAGAAGGAGCATTATCAATTCAAAACAAAGAACTTTTAGGCCTTGTAGCATCGATGGTATTGAGATGTGATGATTGTATTACTTATCATATTGATCGTTGTTATGAGGAAGGAGTAAATAAAGAAGAGTTTTATGAAGCATTTAGTGTTGCCTTAGTTGTAGGTGGTTCAATTGTAATTCCTCATCTAAGAAGAGCAGCAAAAAGGTTAGATGATTTAATTGGAGATGGGGAGGACCAAGAATGATAAACTTTGAATCCATTGGAGAAATTAAGTCTCCTTATCAAGATCATGAAAACATACCTCGCCAACCAGATATAGAGGCCGAGGGGGAATTTATATTAGAGATAAAGCCTAAATTTAAGAAAGCATTAAATGGGTTATCAAAATATGATTATTTGATTGTTATATTTTATTTAAATAAATTAGATAAAAAAGAATTAGATTTAATAATTAATCCAACATATTCTTCAAGTAATCAAAAAAGGGGCCTATTTGCAACTCGAACACCTAATAGACCTAATAAGATAGGTCTAAGCACTGTAGGATTAAAATATATTGAAGGAAATAAAATTTACATTACTGGGATAGATGCTATTAACGGAACTCCTATTTTAGATATTAAACCATATTATGAGTCTCTTGATAGTAAACAAGAATCCTATAACTATAACAAAGGTAGTATTACAATTTATACTGATGGTGCTTGTTATAATAATCCGGGACCTGGAGCTTATGCAGCAATTATCTTGGATGAAGACAAAGAAATTGAAATTACTGGGTTTGAACCTTCTACTACTAATAATAGAATGGAGCTTCAGGCTGTAATTGAAGCTTTAAAAGTAATTAAAAAGAATAAAAAGATAATCCTTTATTCTGATTCTAATTATGTAGTAAAAGGAATTAATGAATGGATACAAAATTGGAAACTCAGGGGTTGGAAAACCTCTTCTAATAAAGCAGTAAAGAATAAAGATTTATGGGAAAAATTAGATGAAGAGATTAGTAAAAAAAATGTACAATTGAAAAAGGTTAAAGCACATTCTGGTGATAAATATAATGAAAAAGTTGATAGTCTTGCAAAAGAAGAAATTGATAAAAACTTAAATTAATTTGGGGGATAAATTATATGCTTGAATTTAAAGAGAAAAGAAAAAATGCTAAAGATTATATAGTTAATAGAGTTGATATTAAGCCTAAAATAGGATTAATTTTAGGTTCTGGTTTAGGAGAATACAGTGAACAGTTAGAAAATAAAGTTAAAATCAAATTTGAAGATATTCCTGGGATGGCCGTTTCTACTGTGGAAGGACATGCTGGTGAATTAGTTTTTGGTGAGAAACATGGTAAAAGTATTGTAGCTATGAATGGAAGAGTTCACTTTTATGAAGGTTATAGTATGAAAGAGATAGCATTTCCAGTTTGGGTAATGAAGGAATTAGGGGTAGAAAAACTTATTATAACAAATGCCGCTGGCGGATTAAATACAACTTTTAAGCCAGGAGATTTAATGATACTAACTGATCACTTAAACTTTATGGGAAGCAATCCTTTAATAGGTCAAAATGATGAAGAAATAGGGTCACGTTTTCCAGCAATGACAGATGCCCACCCTGAAGAAATGATTGAAGTTGGAGAAAAAGCTGCTGAAGAAGCTAATATTCATATTATGAAGGGAGTATATTTGGCAATTTCTGGTCCGGTATATGAAACCTATGCGATGAGTAAATTTCAAAGAATGATAGGAGCAGATGCAGTTGGTATGTCTACAGTTCCTGAATTGATTGCGGGGACACATGCTGGCATGGATAATCTAGCTATATCATGTATAACTGATGTAGTCAATATAGTAAAAGAACAGGAAGAAGAATCATTAACTCATGAAGAAGTTATGAAAGTTGCTCAGAAGGTAAAACCTAAGTTTAAAAATTTAGTTAATAATATAATCAAGAAATTATAAAATAAACTAATCTTGGCAGGTAGGGCATAATCCATAGAATTCTAAACGATGATTATCAACAATAAAATCAGTATTATTTTCAACTTTACTATTGATTTTTTTATCTATAAGATTTAATTCAAGATCAAAAACATTACCACAATTATTACATCTAAAATGATAATGATTTTCTGTATTTCCGTCGTAATGGCTTTGGTCATTTGCATAATTGATAACTGTTATTTTGCCCTTGTCTGCCAATAGATTTAAATTTCTATATACTGTACCTAGACTAATATTAGGAATTTCTTTTTTTACCTCTTCGTAAATTGTGTCGGCAGTTGGGTGTGAATTAGTATTTTTTAGAACTTTTAAAATTGTTTTTCTTTGTTTTGTCATACGTGTTTTAGTCATTTTATCAGAACTCCTCTTATAAATAAATATTACAATATCGTAATACATATACTATCAAATACTACATATTTAGTCAAGATATAAGGAAGGTGAATAGTTATGGAAAAGGAAAAAAGAATATTAACCGGTGATAGACCAACAGGTAAGTTACATTTAGGACATTATGTTGGTAGTTTAGAAAATAGATTAAAATTGCAGAAAGAATATGATACATTTCTCATTATAGCTGATGTACAGGCATTAACAACTAATTTTGAAGAACCTGATAAATTATCTAATGATGTTCATCAGGTAGCTGAAGATTATCTTGCTGTAGGAATAGATCCTGAGGAAACAACTATTTTAGTTCAGTCAATGATACCCGAAATAGCTGAATTGACAGTATTTTATTCTATGCTGGTTACTATGAATCAATTACATAGAAATCCTACAATTAAGGCTGAGTCAGAACAATATGGATATGAAGATATGAGTTATGGTTTTATAGGATATCCAATAAGTCAGGCAGCTGATATAACCTTTTGTAAAGCTGACCTTGTTCCTGTAGGGCAAGATCAACTACCTCACATAGAACAGACCAGAAAAATTGTTAGGAAATTTAATCAATTATATGAACCAGTATTTAAAGAGCCTGAACCAATGATTAGTAGAATTCCAAGATTAGTTGGTTTAGATGGCAAGAACAAAATGAGTAAATCATTAGATAATGCTATTTATCTAAACGATGATCAGGATACAGTCTTAGAAAAAGTTATGTCAGCAAGAACTGATCCTGCAAGGATAAGAGCAACTGACCCTGGTCATCCGGAAGAATGTACTGTTTTTCAGTATCATAAAGCATTTAATGAAGAAGATGTACCTGAAATTGAAAAAAGATGTAAGGCTGGTACAATAGGGTGTGTAGCATGTAAGCAAAGATTAGCAAAAGCAATAAATGAGTTATTAGATCCAATTAGAGAAAGAAGACAAAAATATATTAATAATCCAGACCTTGTAGATGAAATCATTATGTCAGGGACAAAAAGAGCAAAAAGTATAGCTGAAGACACCATTAAAGAAGTTAAACAAGCAATGAAACTAGATTATTATAAATAAAATTAGGTAGTAGGTGATTTTAATTGGCTAAAAAAAATGTAGGGCTTCTTTTTGGTGGAAAGTCTGCCGAACATGAGGTTTCAATAATGTCAGCTCGATCTGTCTATGAATTTGCAGATAGAAACAAATATAATATATACCCTATTGCAGTAGATAGAGATGGTAATTGGTTAACTAAAAAAGAATCTAAAAAGATAATTGAAGATAGTGGTTTTAGCAAAGTTCCTTCTAGTAATTCAAAAATAAACAAAAAAGGTCTTAATAATTTTCTGGAAAACAATTATGATGTTATCTTTCCATTAATTCATGGTCCTTATGGGGAAGACGGCAAGATCCAGGGGTTTTTTGAATTATTAGAAATACCTTATGTAGGAGTAAAAGTTTTAGGTAGTTCTATTGGAATGGATAAAGGCATTATGAAAAAGTTGTTTGACTATAATGGACTTAAACAGACTAAATTCATAACAATTAAACATTTTGACAAAAATAAAGTGGAAAAAATAAATGAATTTATAAATAGAGTTAAATTACCAATTTTTATTAAACCTGCTAATTTAGGTTCTAGTATAGGTATTTCTAAGGTATCCAAAAATGGCGAGTTAAAAAGAGCAGTTAATAATGCTTTTAAATATGATAATAAAATAATAGTTGAAAAATCATTGAAGGCAAGAGAAATTGAATGCTCAGTAATAGGTAAAAATCAATTTGAAGCTTCATTACCAGGAGAAATAATACCTTCACATGAGTTTTATGATTATAATTCTAAATATCAAGATCAACAAACTAAATTAATTATTCCAGCGGAATTAAATAAAAAATTAATAAGAAAAATTCAGGAAATGGCAATTAAAGCTTTTGAAATTATTGACGGGGAAGGGTTAGCTAGAGTAGATTTCTTTTTAGCTAATAATGATATTTATATTAATGAAATCAATACTATTCCTGGATTTACAAAATATAGTATGTACCCTAAACTTTGGGAAGCAACTGGATTAAGTTATTCTAACTTAATTGATGAATTAATTAATATTGCCCTGGATGAGACTTAAAAGGGGATTTAATAATGGAAAATAATTTAAATATTATTCATATTGATATGGATGCCTTTTTTGCTTCTGTGGAACAACTTGATAAACCTGAACTGGAGGGTAAAGCCGTAATTGTAGGTGGAGTTGGTTTAGATAATAGAGGTGTGGTTTCTACTGCCTCTTATGAAGCAAGAAAATTTGGTGTTCATTCTGCGATGCCGATTGCAAAAGCTAAAAAGTTATGCCCCCATGCAGTATACTTGCCCGGAAGAAGGGAAAGATATACTGAATTATCAAGTCAAATTTTTAATATATTACTTAAATTTACTCCACAGGTTGAAAAATTATCTATAGATGAAGCTTTTTTAAATGTAAAGGGATGTCATAGGTTATATGGTAGTTCTAAAGAAATCGGTAAACAAATTAAAAAGAAAATAAAAGATGAAACCGGACTTGTTTGTTCTATTGGGGTGGCTAGAAATAAATTTTTAGCTAAAATAGGCTCAGATTTAGATAAACCAGACGGCCTAGTAATTATTAAAAATAATGAAATAGCTGAAGTATTAGACCCTTTATCGGTAGATAAAATACCGGGGGTTGGAACAAAGACAGCTAATAAATTAAATGAAATTGGTATATATAAAATTGGTCAACTCAAAAATATGGAATACAATGAACTTAAACACCTATTTGGAAAAAATGGCAGTTTATTATATGAATTAATTAGAGGTATAGATAAGAGAGAAGTAAATATAAATAGTGAGACTAAATCTATTAGCAATGAAACTACTTTTCAAAATGATACAAGTGACTTAGACTTATTATTAAAATATCTTTTAGAATTATCTCAAAAGGTTACTAGAAGAGTCAGAAAGAAAAATCTTATCGGGAATACGATATTTATAAAAGTTAAAGACAATAAATTCAATGTTACGACTAGAAGAATAACTATTAAAAAATACATAAATAGTACTGATGATTTATATAAATATGGTAAAAAACTATTAGAGAAAGTTGATCTTAAAAATCCTATTCGCCTAATAGGAATTGGAATAGCCAGTTTAAAAGAGAAGAAAAAAGAACAACTTTCTTTATTTACAAATAGTAAAGATAAAAGCGAATTTAATATAGTAATAGATTCAATTAAAGATAAATTTGGTAATGAAAGCATTAAGAGGGCTAGAGATCTCTTAAAAGAAGATAAAAATAATTAAAAATTTTACGAAGTGGGGGAAACCCCACATTTTTTTATGTTGAAATGGTACTTTAGGACTAATAAATTTCAAATATATTAAAGGAATTTTAAGATATACATTGAAATATTATATTAAGTGGTGATTGGTGGTAGATAGTGGTAAAATTAGGGTTAAGGTGATAAAGATGTTAATAGGTGAATATCTACATAAAATGGATAGCAAAGGAAGAGTCATAATACCCGCTAAATTTAGAGAAGAACTCGGTGATAATTTTGTTGCCACCAGAGGCCTAGATGATTGCCTATTTATATTTCCTATGGATGAATGGGAACTGTTTAGTAAAAAAATAGCATCTACTCCTGTTACTAATAA
This sequence comes from uncultured Halanaerobiales bacterium, assembly GCA_913055675.1. Classification (GTDB taxonomy): domain Bacteria; phylum Bacillota; class Halanaerobiia; order Halanaerobiales; family M55B127; genus M55B127. The sequence goes on along the minus strand of CAJXKY010000005.1, from coordinate 53,643 downwards.
AAATGCTCGTTTTTTCTCAAGATTTTTTATATCTGGAGCCACAGAATCAACATTAGATAAACAGGGTAGAATAAATATACCTTCCAATTTAAAAGAGTATGCCGAATTGGAAAAGGAAGTTGTAGTTATCGGATTGACCAATAGAATTGAATTATGGGCTAAAGAAAATTGGGATGAATTCTTAGAAACTGCTGAAGAATCGACTGAAGAGATTGCTTCTGCAATGGAAGACTTAGGAATTTAATGGAGGATAATTATATGAGTAATAAACATAAACCAGTTTTATTAGATGAAACAATAGAATATCTGAATTGTAAAGAAGATGGAATTTATGTTGATGGAACTTTAGGACGGGGTGGACACACTGCGGCTTTATTGGAAAATATAGAAGAAGATGGTTTGGTGATCTCATTAGATAGGGATTTAGAGGCTATTGAAGCTGTAAAGGAAAGTATAGAAAGCAGTAATTTAATTTTAGAACATGCTAATTATATTAATATTGGTGAAGTTTTAAATAAACATGGTATTGAGAAGGTTGACGGCATGATTTTTGATCTTGGTGTTTCTTCCCCTCAATTGGATAATTCCAATAGAGGTTTTAGTTATCAAAAAAACGGCCCCCTTGATATGAGAATGAACCGGGATCAAAAATTAACGGCAGCTGATATAGTAAATAAATATAGAAAAGAAAAAATTGAAGAGATCATATATGACTATGGTGAAGACAATTGGGCATCCAGAATTGCAGAATTTATTGTAGCATATAGAAAAAAGAAAAAGATTGAAACCACTTTTGAATTAGTAGATATTATCAAAGCTGCCATTCCTGCTTCAGCCAGAAGGTCAGGAGGGCATCCAGCGCGGAGAACATTCCAAGCATTAAGGATTGCTACTAATAACGAACTTAATCAGTTAGAAGACATGATTAAAAGCGCTGTAGAACAGTTAAAAAGAGGTGGACGGCTAAGTATTATAAGTTTTCATTCTCTTGAAGATAGAATAGTCAAACATAAATTCAGAGAATTAGCAAGTGATTGTGTATGTCCTCCTGAAATTCCGGTTTGTGTATGTGATAAAGAACCTTTAGTAAAAGTCATAACTAAAAGTCCAATTAGAGCTACTGAAGAAGAAGTCGAAGAAAATTATAGAGCAAGAAGTGCTAAACTAAGAGTAGCTGAGAAAATATGAGAAGGGTGGGGGAGTAATATGTATAACAATAACAATGGTAATTATGATAATAATGTTAATGGATATAGTAATTATAAAAGTAATGACTATAATGATTATGAAGAAGACAGCAAAAAAAATATATATATATATTTAATTTTATTAACAATTTGTGCTATAATATTATTAGTTTATATAAGCTATACACTGCAAATAAATAATTTGAGTTATAGAATTAACCAAATGCAAAATGAACTACATATATTAGAGGAAAAGAATCATAAATTAAATATTAAATTGTCAAATGCAAGTTCTCTTTCTCAGGTGGACCAACTTGCCCGTACTGAGTTGAATATGGTTGAACCTGAGTCCATGGAGACAATTGTTTTAAAACCAGAAGAAGTCAAAGTTGCTAAAGAACCTGAAAGCAGTTATTTTCTTACTGAGATTACAAATTTTATAGTAAATTTGGGTACAGCACGAGCATATTCTCCTGAATAGGATGATATAAATGGATCAAAATCGGATAAATCAAGGTCGCAAAAAAAGAATTAAAATACTTTTTTTCATATTTACTTTTATATTTTTATTGTTAACAGCACGATTAGTTTGGATACAAATTATCAATAATGAAGAATATTATAATAAGGCCTTAAAACAAAGAATGCAAGAATTAAAAGTAAATCCCGACAGGGGTAAAATATTTGATATTAACGGCAAGGAACTGGCTGTGAGCATTACTAGTAAAACAGTAGTGGGGTTACCTAAACAGGTTAAAAACCCAAGTCAAACAGCTGGAAAACTTGCCGCTATTTTATCTACTGAGTATAAAACTTTGGTGGATAGATTATCAAGAGATGCGTACGCTGTATTTTTAGAAAGAAAAGTTTCTGATCATAAGGTGAATGAGATTGATGAACTAAATTTAGAAGGAGTTACTTTTATAGATGAAAGTAAAAGAATATACCCTAAAGATAAACTTGCTAGTCAAGTTTTGGGATTTGTGGGTGTTGATGCAAATGGTTTAGAAGGTGTAGAGTTGAGTTATGATAGACAACTTCAGGGAAGTGAGGGTAGAATTTTAACTGAGCGTGGTGCTTCGGGAAAAATGATTCCAGAGAGCGTTATAGATTATATCCCTGAAAAAAATGGTAACAATATATATTTAACTATAAATGAAGCGATCCAACATAGTTCGGAAAGAGAACTTGCCCTAGCAGCAGAAAAATATAATGCTGAAGGTGGATCGGTTATTATCATGGAACCAGATACTGGTAGTATAATTTCAATGGCTAATTATCCTACATATAATCCTAATAATTTTTCAGATTATAAACAAAAAAGTTGGAGAAATCGTGCGATAACAGATAATTATGAACCAGGTTCAACTTTCAAAATTATAACTACTGCTTCCGCTATTGAGGAAGGTGTAGTTAATCAAAATGATGTATTTTTTGATTCTGGACAAGTTAAAGTAGAAAAAGAATTTATTGAATGCTGGGATGAAGATGGACATGGCACTGAACTTTTTTCAGATGTTGTTCAAAATTCTTGTAACCCAGGTTTTGTTCAGGTAGGAATGAGAATGGGCAAAGAAAATTTTTATGAATATATTGATGCTTTCGGTTTTAGCAAAAAAACTAATATAGAACTTCCTGGGGAAGCTACCGGATTAATACCTAACTATGATAAAATTGGCGATATTGAACTTGCTACAATTTCATTTGGTAGAGGTATTTCAGTTACTCCTATTCAATTGATAACAGCAGTTTCTGCAATTGCAAATGATGGAGTTTTAATGAAGCCAAAGATTGTAGATAAAATTACTAACCAAAAAGGGAATATAGTGAAAAATGTCACGCCTACCGATATTCGTAAAGTAGTGTCCAGTGAAACTGCAAATAAAACCTTAAACTTATTAGAAAATGTTGTTAGTAGTGGAACAGGTACTAATGCCTTTATAGATGGCTATAGAATTGGTGGCAAAACTGGTACAGCGCAAGATTATAATAAAAGGATTTATGATTCTTCATTTATTGGTTTATTCCCCGTAAATAACCCACGTTTTGTGGTTTTGGTTGTACTTTATGGTATTGATGGGCAAACCTATTATGCAAGTCAAACTGCAGCTCCTCTGTTTAAAAAAATTGCTAGTGATCTTATTAGATACTATAAGATTCCATCTCAAGAAACACCGCAAGAATCTGATCAGCTTGAAACAGTAAAATTATCGGACTATAGCGGTAATGAAAAACATAGGATCCAAGAAGAATTAAAAGGAAATGGTTTAAACTATAAAATTATTGGTGAAGGTGAGAAGATATTAAGTCAAATTCCTAAAGCAGGGGCTGAAGTATATAAAAATTCAACAGTTTTTTTATTTACAGAACAGGATGAAATAATGACCATAAATCATAAAATAATGACTCCTGATTTTATAGGTATGGAAAGAAAAACTGCTGAACAATTAGCTGAAAAAATAGGATTGAATTTGAAATTCCAAGGTCAAACAGGCGAAGTTATTGGACAAGATGTAGACCCTGGTATTAGAGTTGATATTAAAGAAACGGTTATTCTCAAACTAAAAGGGTGATAATAATGGAGTTAGCTAAAGTAATCAATAATATGCAATTAGATTTTATTAAAGGCAATACCAAAATGAACATTCAGGATATTAAATATGATTCCCGCCAAATTGATAAAGACGACTTATTTATTTGTGTGCAGGGGTTTAAAACAGATGGGCACAAATATATTGATAAAGCAATAGAAAATAGTGCTAAAGCAGTAGTAATAGATAAAGAGTTAACAGATTACAATGATGATATTACTTACATAAAAGTAGATGATAGTAGAAAAGCTATGCCATTGTTAGCTAAAAACTTTTTTGAAGATCCTTTAAAAGATATTGATCTAATTGGTGTAACTGGTACCAATGGGAAAACAACTACCACTTATTTAATAAAGGACATTTTAAATAAATCTGGCTATAAAACTGGATTAATTGGTACTATTGAAGTATTTAATGGAAATGAAACTATTGATTCCTCCCGTACTACACCTGAAGCCTTGGATATCTATAGATATTTAGCTGAGATGCGAAAAAATGATGTCCAATATGCAGTAATGGAGGTATCATCTCATGCATTGGCTTTAAATCGGGTTGATACTATGGAATTTAGATCAGCGGTATTTACAAATTTAACTCAAGACCATCTAGATTATCATAATACTATGGAAAAGTATGCCTCTCAAAAAGCAAAATTATTTAAAAAAATTAAGGATAATGGTACTGCCATTGTAAATAACGATGACGATTATGCTGAACTTATTAAAAAACAAACCAATAATCAAATAATTACTTATAGTATAAATAATGATTCAGACTTGAAAGCAAAAGATATTGAGCTATCTCTTAAAGGAGTAAAATTTTCTATTAATAATTTGAGATTTAATTTAAATCTCACGGGTAAGTTTAATATCTACAATAGTTTAGCTGCTATAGGGGTGGCGAAGGGATTGGAGTTAGAAGAGAAGATTATAAAAGATTCGTTAGAAAATGTGCCTGGGATTCCTGGGCGGTTTGAAACTGTTAATTTAAAACAACCTTTTAATGTTATTGTTGATTATGCACATACTCCAGATAGTATGATTAATATATTGGAAGCAGTTAAACATTTTGAGCATAATCATATAATTGTTGTTTTTGGCTGTGGTGGGGAACGGGATAAAGGGAAAAGACCTATTATGGGTGAAATTGCTGTCAGAGAAGCTGATTCTGTGGTTGTAACTACAGACAACCCTAGATCTGAAGATCCAGCCACAATAATCAGTGAAATAGAAAAAGGTATTAAAGATAGTAAATTTGATACCCCTTATATGATAGTTTCTGATAGAGAAGAAGCTATTTTTGAAGCAGTTGATCAGGCTCAAAAAGATGATGTAGTAATAGTTTTTGGAAAAGGTCATGAAACTTATCAAGTGTTTGCTAATAAAACCATTGATATTGATGATAGAGAAGTGGCAAAAAGAGCAATAAAACAAAAAATGAGTGATATTGAAAATGTTTAAATATAGGGTTAAAGAACTAGTGAAAGCTTTAAATGGAAAATTAATTAAAGGTAATCAAAATGAGATTTTAACAGGAGTTTCCACAGATACAAGGAAATTAATTGATGAGGATATATTTGTAGCACTTAAAGGTACAAATTTTGATGCCCATAATATATTAGATAACAATTCTAAAAAAGATATAAAGGCTGTAATTGTTGAAAAAGATATTGAGTCTGATTATCCGTGTATAATAAAAGTAGATGATACTACTAAAGCTTTACAGGAAATGGCTAAATTTCATAGAATTAATCATGATGATGTGAAGGTAATTGGAATTACTGGTAGTTCTGGTAAAACTTCTACTAAAGATATTTTATTTAATATATTAAAAGAAAAATTTAATGTTAAAAAAAGTAAAGGGAATTTAAATAATCATATAGGTGTACCTTTGACCTTGTTTAGAATAAATGGAAATGAAGATATTTTCATAGTTGAAATGGGAATGAGCCATTTCGGAGAGATTAAATTACTTTCTGAAATAGCCAACCCCCAAATTGGTTTAATTACTAATATTGGTAGAGCTCATACAGAATTTTTTGATTCTGTAGAAGAGATAGCAAGGGCAAAAGGTGAACTTATAGAATCTTTAGGAAACAATGATTTAGCAGTATTAAATTATGATAATGAGTATACTAAGATTTTAAATGACTTGTTGAGTGAAGAAACTAGAGTATTATATTTTGGATTTGATAAAAAGGCTGATTTTTATATTAATGATTTTAATTATTTAGATGATGGAATGGAATTTGAATTAGGAACTAATGATTTCTTAAATACATTTAAAACAAATCTTTATGGAAAACATAACTTATATAATATTATTTCTGCAGTTACTGTGGCTAGAAATTTAAATTTAGAATGGGATTTAATTAAAAAATCTCTTAAAAAAATTTATCTTACAGGTTTAAGATCAGAAATAGAAAACATAAAGGGTATTAAATTTATAAAGGACTGTTATAATGCAAATCCTTCTTCTATGAAGAATGCACTTGATATGCTAAAAAATATTTCTGGAAATAAAAAGATAGCTGTTTTAGCGGATATGCTAGAACTGGGAGAAATTAAAAAGAAAGCACATCAAGAAATTGGTACTTGCGTGGCTAAAAGTGGTATAGATTATCTAATAACAAACGGTGAATTGGGTAAATACATCTCAGAATCAGCTTTAGAATCTAATATGGATTTCAATAATGTAAAACATTTCAAAAGAAAAGAAGAAATTCCTAAATTTTTAGATGAAATAATCGAAAAGGATGATATAGTTTTACTTAAAGGTTCACGCGGGATGCAATTAGAAACAATTTATCAAGAGTTTATAGGAGAGAAGGATTGATAAAATGAATTATTTAACACAGACAATATTATATTTCACACTTCCTTTTATATGGGTTTTGTTAATTGGTCCTCTCTTTATTAAAGCTTTTCGAAAATATGAACTTGGTCAAAAAGTTAGAAAAGAAGGTCCAAGTGCACATTACAAAAAAGAAGGTATACCTACAATGGGTGGTTTGTTAATAATTACCGGGATAATTAATCCGATTATAATCACCAATTCTTGGTCACCAGATTTTGTCATGTATACAATCATATTGCTTTCAACAGCAATTATCGGATTTAGTGATGATTATATAAAAATTAAAAAAGAAAGATCATTAGGTTTAACTGCACGCCAAAAAATTTTGTTACAATTTATAATTGGGCTTGTATTAGGTATTTATGTATATTATTATATACCAGAGGGTAGGTATTTATTAATACCATTTATAAAACAAACTATTCACCTAGGGATATATATTATACCAGTTATAATATTAACCTATCTTTCAGTTGTTAATGCAGTTAATCTTACAGATGGTCTCGATGGTTTGGCTTCTTCAATTACGGCAGTAGTTTCCATTACTTTATTTATTTTGTTATTAATATATTCTAAAAGTTCATATGCTTTATTATCTTTGAGCATAACTGGAGCTACACTTGGGTTTCTCTGGTTTAATTCTAAACCTGCATCAATTTTTATGGGAGATATCGGTTCCTTTTCTTTAGGTGCTGCTTTGGCCGTTTTGTTTTCCTATACTGGTTTAGAATTGGTTTTAATAGTAGTAGGAGGAATCTATGTAATAGAAGCTTTATCTGTAATCATTCAGGTTATATATTTTAAGCTTACAGAGGGAGAACGTGTATTTTTAATGTCACCACTTCATCATCATTATGAATTAAAGGGTTTAGGTGAAGCAAAAATAGTTTATAGATTTACACTTATATCTATTTTATTATCTGCTTTCAGTCTAATAATTTCAGTATAGGGGAATAAAAATGAAAAAATATTTAAATAAAACTGTAACTATTATAGGATTAAGTGAAAGAACTGGTATTGCAGTTGCAGAAAAAATGATAGATCTTGGAGCAAATATTATAATCAGTGATATAAAATCAGCTGAACAGTTAAAACCACAACTCTCAATCCTAAAAAAATACAATAACATCCAGTATGATCTTGGTGGACATTCAGATAAAATACTTAATACAGATTTAATTGTTTTAAGTCCTGGAGTGCCTTCAGATTTGGGGATTATTAAAAAAGCACAAGAAACAGGGATTGAAGTAATAAGTGAAGTAGAGTTAGCTTATAGGCTTACTGAAGCTAATATTATTGGTATTACTGGTACAAATGGTAAAACAACTGTTACTTCTCTTACAGGTCATATTTTAAAACAAAATCTAGATTGTAAAGTAAGGGTTGGAGGTAATATAGGTTCACCACTGGTTACTGAAATTAATGGATTGACTAGCCATGATTGGCTTGTGGTTGAGTTAAGTTCTTTTCAACTAGAAAACATTAAATCATTTAAACCCCAAATTAGTATGTTCTTAAACTTTTCTCCCGATCATCTTGATAGACATAATTCAATAGATGATTACTGGCAGGCTAAAAAAAGGATTTTTGAAAACCAAACCCAAGATGAGATAGCTTTTTTAAATTATGATGATAATTTTATCAAAAATAAACTTAACAGGATAATTCCTGAAATCTATAAAATTTCTTTTAACAATAAGTATAAAAAAGGAATTTATTATGATAATGAAGGAATTTATTATCTTAATGGTGGAAATCAAGAAAAAATTATAGATTCTAAGGATATACCTTTAATTGGAACTCATAATATATTAAATACCTCATTTGCGATTTTAGCTGCTAAAATATTAAAATTAAAAAATGAAGATATTAGAAATTCTGTAATTAGTTATAAAGCTTTTTCACATCGGCTTGAAGTTATTTATGATAAAGAATATACTGTTATAGATGATTCAAAGGCAACAAATCCTCATGCTGCTATTAATGCTATGCGATCTTTAACTCCTCCGCTAATAATAATAGTTGGGGGACAAGATAGAAATGCTAGTTTTGCTGACTTAGCATACACTATCCGAGAACGGTGTAAAAAAGCGGTTATATTAGGTGAGACTAAATTTGAAATTAAAAAAGAACTAGATAAAATTGGTTTTAAAAATTTTATTATAGTAGAAAATATGTCAGATGCTGTTCATGAAGCCTTTAAGGAGAAAAAAATAGGGGATACTATAATATTATCGCCAGGTTGTCCAAGCTGGGATATGTATGAAAGCTACAAAAAACGTGGACTTGCTTTTCAAAAAGAAATAAAAAAGTATTTAAAATGAGTTAAAAGAAGGTGAACTTTATGAACAAAAAATACATTGATTACATATTATTATTTGCCGTATTAACCCTTTTAGTTATAGGAATTACTATGATTTTTAGTGCAAGTTCTATTCGTGGTGAAAAATTATTTAATGATAGTTATTATTTTTTAAAAAAACAGCTTATGTTTGCTGTTATTGGATTAATAGCTATGTTAGTATCTGCAAATGTGGATTATCATATTTTTAAAAAGTATGCGAAGGTCATTTTATTATTTTCGATAGTTTTATTAGTTTTAGTATTAATTCCAGGTATAGGTAGGAAAGTTGGGGGATCTAGGAGATGGCTTGGAATTGGTAGTCTGGGAGGTCAACCTTCTGAAGTTGCGAAATTAGCATTGGTTATTTACATAGCGCAATTCTATACCCGAAAAAATAATTTAATCAAAAATTTCAAAAAAGGTATTATGCCGATTTTAATAGTTAGTGGAATTATGTTTTTTCTTATTTTAGTGGAACCTGATTTAGGAACAGCTGGTTTTTTATTAACCTTGGTATTTATCATGCTATTTGCAAATGGAGCTAAAATTTGGCATCTTATTGGTATTTTGGTGGTAAGTATACCAGGAATATTTTGGGCTATTTTTCGAGAGCCCTATCGAAAAGAAAGGTTTTTGGCGTTTTTAGATCCGTGGTCTGATCCCTTAGATTCAGGATACCATATTATTCAATCTTTACTTGCTTTAGGTTCAGGAGGTATATTTGGAGTAGGTTTAGGTAATAGTCATCAAAAATTCTTGTATTTACCAGAACCTGGTACAGATTTCATTTTTGCAATTATTGGTGAAGAATTAGGGTTTCTAGCAACGCTTTTGATCTTATTATTATATTTAGTTATTGCCTGGAAAGGTTTAAAAATTAGCTATAATACCACCGATAGATTTGGTTCAATACTAGCAATGGGTATTACAGTTATGATAGTTGTACAAGCGATGTTGAATATTGCAGTAGTAACTGCTTCTGTACCAATTACAGGTATCACTTTACCTTTCATAAGTTATGGGGGTAGTTCATTAGTTTTATTCTTATTCTCGGTAGGAATCCTACTCAATATTTCAAAAAATCAATCTTAGGTGGTTAAATATAATGAAAGCAGTTATAACTGGTGGTGGTACTGGAGGTCATATATATCCAGCATTAGCCATTGCCGATAAGTTAAATAAAAAGGGATGGGAAATTGAATACATAGGTTGTAAGAATAGTCTAGAAGAAGATGTTCTTAAGAATAAAGATTACACATTTAGAGGTTTAAATGTATTGCCCTTACCCCGAAAAATAAACTTTAAATTATTTAAATCCATATTTTTTAGTTTGAAAGCAGTTTATAATTCATATAAATTATTAAAAGAGATAGAACCTGATGTTGTTTTTGGAACCGGAGGTTATGTTACTGGGCCAGTTTTATTAAGTGGTTATTTGAAAAAAATCCCCACTATCATCCATGAACAAAATATTTATCCTGGAATTACCAATAAGATACTTTCATATTTTGTAAATAAAATTGCTGTTAGTAATATTGAAGCCTCTAATTATTTTAGTGATAGAGTACAAGATAAAATAATTGAAACTGGTAATCCAATTAGAGAAAAGATAGTTAATGTCAAAAGAGAAACTGGTATTCAAAAATTGGGATTGAATAAAAGTTATAAAACCCTTTTTATAATGGGAGGTAGTCAGGGAGCTGAAACAATCAATAATGCCTTTATAGAATCAATTGAAAAAATTATGGATTTAAATGATTTACAAGTAGTGCTTATAACGGGTAAGAAAAATTATCAAGATGTAATTGATAGAATCGAAAACTATATTAACAAATATAATAAAAAATTGAAAGTATTATCTTACTTAGATAATATTGAATGGGCTTATGCTGCTGCTGATTTAATTATTTATAGAGCAGGGGCTACCGGTATTGCTGAAATAACTGGAAGGGGTCTGCCTGCAATATTAGTGCCTTATCCCTATTCAGCAGAAGGGCATCAAAAGGTAAATGCAGAGTTTATGGAAAAAGAAAATGCAGCTGTGATGGTAGAAGATGAAGAATTTAATGGAAGTACTTTATATAATACATTGTATGAAATACTCTCTAATGAAAATAAATTAAAAAAAATGAAACAAAACTCAAAAAAACTAGCTAAATTAGATGCCGACCAAAATATAGTGGATATCATTTTGGAAATGGTAGGGGAGGAATAGTTTTGGATTTTGATAAAGTTCATATAGTTGGTATCGGCGGAATTTCTATGAGCGGTATTGCTAAAATATTATTAAGTAAAGGCTACACAGTAAGTGGATCTGACATCAAAAATAACGACCAAACTGATATACTTAAAAATAAAGGTGTAGATATTCATATAGGGCATCAGGAAAGTAACTTAAAAAACGTCGATGTCCTTGTATATACAAATGCTATAGATGAAAATAATGTTGAATTACAAAAAGCGCAACGAGAGAATATTCAAATATATAAGAGAGCTGAATTTATAGCAGAACTATTTAGAAATAAAGAGACAATTGCAGTAACTGGAACTCATGGTAAAACCACAACTACTTCAATGATTTCCTCAATTTTTATTGATTCTAATTTAGGTCCCTCTATAATGATAGGTGGAAACTTAGATATAATAGACGGGAACATGAAAAATGGAAATGGGAAATATTTCATTACAGAAGCAGATGAAAGTGATGGTTCCTTAACTTATTTTAATCCCAAACATGCTGTTATTACGAATATTGAATTAGATCATTTTAATTATTATAAAAGTGAAGGGGAGTTAATTAATAAATTTACAGAATTTATTAATAATATATCTGAACAAGGTTCACTTATAATTTGGGGTAAGGTTTTAAAAGATTATCCTCAGTTAAAAGAAGTTATTAATAATTATTATTCTTATGGTTTTAATGATGAATATTTCTCTGCAAAAAATATTGAGCTAGATAGCTATAAAAGTAGTTTTGATTTATATATAAATGGAAAAAAGGCAGACAAAATAACTTTGAATGTCCCAGGGAAACACAATGTGTTAAACGCTTTAGCTGCCTATGCAGTAAGCCATATAGCTAAAGTGGATAAAGATGATATAAGAGAGGGCTTATTTAAATATGAAGGTGTAAAAAGAAGGTTTGAAAAAAAAGGTAAATTCAATAATGCTTTAATTATTGATGATTATGCACATCATCCAACAGAGATTATTACTACTATTGAAACTGCTTATAGGACTAAACCAGAAAAATTATATATTGTGTTTCAGCCTCACCGTTATAGTAGGACAGCTAATTTAATGGCAGAGTTTAGTAAAAGTTTTGATATGGCTGATGAATTAATTTTGACAGATATTTATTCTGCTAGTGAAGATGCTATTGAAAATGTTAATTCCCAAAAATTATATGATTTAATTAAAAAAAGAATTAATAGTCAAGATCTAAAGTTAAAAGTAAGATATATGAGTGACTTTAGAAATATTGAGGGTTATTTATCACAAAAATTAAAATCAAATGATTTGTTATTAACTATTGGGGCTGGAAATGTTTATGAAATTGGCGAAACACTAGCAGGTGGTTAATTTGAAAAACAAGTTAGGGATAGTAGTTATATTGATAGTTTTAATATTTGTATCGGCCTCTATTTATGCCTATTTTGCTCCGGAATTAAAAATCAAAACGATTAAACTAAAAGGGGTAAATACATTTGATGAAAACCTAATTATATCCTTTGCTGAAGAATATATAGGAAAGAATATTATTTATTTAAAAAGCGAAAAAATAGAACAAAAATTGAATAACCTTAAATATATTAGTAATGCAGATTTCAAAAGAAAACTTCCAAACACAGCACTATTTAATATTAATGAAAGTGAATTGTTTTTTAGATTTATTAAAGACCAAAAGTATTACTATATAGATAAAAAAGGATATATTTATCCTTCTTCAGAGTTACAACGTAAAATCATTTTACCTGTATTGAAAGGTTTTGAAATTGAAGATAATACAGAAAGAATTCGTTTTAATTCAGATATGAAAGAATTCATACATAATCTGGACCAATATATTACGTTGAAATCAGATGTTCCTAAAGAAATATTATTTAATAATCAAAATGTAACTTTAAGATATGATGATAAATATGATATTATATTAGGAGAATTGGAAAACACTTCCGAAAAGTTTAGAGTTTTGGATAATATAAATGAACAAATTGAACAAGAAGAGTATGAAGTAAAATATGTAGACATCTCAATATATAATAAACCGGTTTTGAAATTAAAACAATAAACAAATATAAAAGGAAATTTGTTGTTTATGTTGAATATTTGTAATAATGTGCTTATAATAATTCAAATTAATATATAATTTTTTTTAGAGAGAGGAGGCAAAATATTTGTGAGTAGTCGTAGAATAATTACAGGCCTGGATATCGGTACTACAAAAATATGTACTATAATTGCTGAGGTTACATCTGATGAAGATTTTGAAATTATTGGAATAGGTTTCTCACCTTCAAAAGGATTAAAAAAAGGTGTGGTTGTTGATATAGATAAAGCAAGTAATGCAATCAGAGAATCTATTAATAAAGCTCAAATTATGGCTGGTATAGAAGTTAAATCAGCTTTTATTGGTATAGCTGGTTCACATATTTCTTCTATAAATAATCATGGAGTAGTTGCTGTATCGGGTGATGAAAAAGAAATTACAGAAAACGATATAGATAGAGTTATGGAAGCTGCCCAGATTATCTCATTACCTTCTGAAGAAGAAATAATCCATGTAATACCACGTGAATTTATAGTTGATGGGCATAAGGGTATTAAAGATCCACTTGGAATGTCAGGTGTCCGATTAGAGGTGGAAACACATATTGTTAAAGGTTCTTCTACTTCAATTCAAAATTTAGTTAAGAGTGTAATAAGAGCAGGTATCGAAGTCAATGATATTGTATTAGAACCTCTAGCTTCGAGTAAATCTGTATTAACTGAGGATGAAAAAGAATTAGGGGTTATCTTGGTTGACATTGGGGGAGGAACAACAGACATAGTTGTATTCCACGAAGGAAGCATAGTTGCTACATATGTATTACCTGTGGGAGGCAATCATGTAACCCATGATATAGCAATTGGTTTAAGGACCCCTATATCTGAAGCTGAAAAATTAAAGATTCATTATGGAACTACCCTTAATCCAGTAAATAATGAAGAAGATAATGATAGAAATAATTATATAGAAGTTCTATCAGCAAGCGGAGAAAATAAAAGAGAAATTCCGCGCAGGATGTTAACAAATGTGATAGAACCACGTACAACCGAAATGTATGAAATGATTAATAGGCAAATCTATTCAGCCGGTCCAAAAGATCTAACACCAGCTGGAGTTGTTTTAACAGGTGGAGCTTCTTTACTGGATGGTTCTGCTCAACTCGCTGAAGGAGTGTTTGATTTACCAGTAAGATTGGGTAAACCAGATTATGTATATGGATTATCTGATGTAATTGATGATCCATTATATAAAAATAAGGATGGGAAAATTCCAAAGGCGATATTTTCAACTGTAATAGGTTTAATAGAATATGGTATGGAAAATGAACCTAATGAAATAAAAGGAAAAAATGAAAAAGAAATAACAGAATCTTTCTTTAATAAAATTAAAAGTTGGTTCCAAGATTTCTTTTAAAAGGAGGTATATAATTTGTTTGATTTAGGAACAGAAATGGAACAGTTCGCAAATATAAAAGTTATTGGAGTAGGTGGAGGCGGAAATAACGCTTTAAATAGAATGATAGAAGAAGGTTTAGATGGAGTAGATTTTACTGCTATTAATACAGATGCACAAGCATTAATGTCTTCAAATGCATCAATGACTATTCGCATTGGTCAAAGCATTACCAAAGGTTTAGGTGCAGGTGCCCATCCCGATATTGGAAAAGAAGCTGCTAAAGAAAATATTGAAGAAATTAGAGAAGCAGTAAAAGGAGCAGATATGGTATTTATTACAGCAGGTATGGGTGGAGGAACTGGAACAGGTGCCTCACCAATAATAGCCCAAGCTGCTAAAGAAATGGGCGCACTTACTGTAGGAGTTGTGACAAAACCTTTTACTGTTGAAGGTAAAAAACGTATGGATAATGCAATAGAAGGTATTAAAGAATTAAAGGATAGTGTGGATACCTTAATTGTTATTCCAAACGACCGGTTATTAGATGTAGCAGAGCCAAATACAAGTTTAATAGATGCCTTTAAAATAGCGGATAATGTTTTAAGGCAAGGAGTACAGGGAATTTCTGACTTAATTACTATTACTGGTATCATAAATCTTGACTTTGCAGATGTGAAAACAATTATGAAAGATGCCGGTACCGCACTTATGGGGATCGGTATGGCCAGTGAAGAAGGTAGAGCTGAAAATGCTGCCAAAAAAGCAATTGAATCTCCTTTGTTAGAAGCTTCAATAGAAGGAGCACAAGGTGTATTAATAAATATTACCGGAGGCAATAATTTAGGTATTCATGAAGCTAATGAAGCAGCAAAAGTAATTCAAGAAGTCTCTGACCCTGATGCTAATATCATATTAGGTGCAGTAATAGATGAAGATTATGATGATGAAGTTAAAGTAACAGTTATAGCAACTGGTTTTGATAGAGATTCCATCAAAAAGAAAAAGGTCCAAGAGGAAAAACAAGAAGAAATGGAAACTGATTTTGATATGGATAATTTTGATGGTGATGAACTAGATATTCCAGCTTTTTTAAGAAAGAAATAAATTTAAAATAATACTTAGATATAAAGGTCTCGATGTATTCACATCGGGATTTTTATATTTAATTTTCAGGTGATCAGATGTTTGAAATAAAACAAAAAAATGACTTAAAATATTTAAAGCTAAGTATCTTAGAAGATTATGGTTTTCAAGTAATTTTTTCTACAAGAATTGGAGGCTATTCCTTTTTTCCTTATGAAAGTTTAAATCTTGGATTCCATACTGCGGACAAAAATAAACTTGTGAAAAAAAACAGAGAAAAATTTTATGAAAGTTTAAATTTATCGCCAGATAATATAATATTTGCGGAACAAATTCATTCAAATAACATCAAATTGGTAGACAGTAATGACAAAAAAAGTGGGGTATATAACTACGATAGTTCCTTAAAAAACATAGATGGACTAATTTCTACTGATAATAGTATTATATTAGGCGGTCTTTTTGCAGATTGTGTTCCAATTTATATAATGGATAAGTCCCAAGGGTATTTTGCTTTAATTCATGCAGGTTGGAAGGGTACTTTCAATAATATTTTAAAGGAAACAATAAATTATTTTAAATTTGAATTAGAGAGTACAGCAAAGGATTTAATAATTGTTATGGGTCCTTCTATAGCGGGGAACAATTATGAAGTAAGTTTTGATTTAATTGAAAAATTTAAAAATAATTTTGAATATAATTCGAAGTATTATACAAAAAGTAATAATAGTTATTGGTTAGATTTGAAAAGATTAAATAAAGCAATTGCTCTTGATAATGGAATTAAATATGAGAACTTGTATATATCAAAATTATGTACTTACGATAGAAAAAATCTTTTCTATTCTTATCGAAGAGATTCTGGTACTACTGGTAGAATGGTAGCTTTTTTAACAAGTAGTAGGTGACCGGGGGATAAAATGGATAAAAAAAATGGTTCTAACCAAAATAAAAAAATTAAATTTATTAGCTGGAAATATTTTGTTTTTATTACCTTAGTTATAATTGGTTTGATTTCCTTTTTCGTTTTGAAAGAAGACAATATTCAAACAACTAGAATTAATTATCAAGAAATAGTTTCTGGTTTTGAAACTGAAGGTTTAGTTATCAGAGATGAAAAAACCTTTAGAGCACCTATTAGTGGAGAATTAAATATTATTAAAAATGAAGGTGAAAGAGCTGCTTACGGTGAACAAATTGCTTATATAGAAAATGAAGATCAAAAATATAATATATATTCCCAAGAACCCGGTATTATTAGTTATGCACATGATGGATTAGAACAATCATTAAGATTTGGTAGTATTACTCCTCAACTATTGGATAATTATGATGATTTTGAAAGAAATTATAAACAATATGTTTCAGGTAATAGAGTTGAAAAAGGTGCAATATTATATAGAGGAATAAATAACTATAATCAATATTTATTAATTGAAGTAGAAGATGATAAAGCACATATGTTTAAACAAAATGAAATTGTTTTTCTTGATAGAAATAATGAAAAAAAGTATATAAAAGCTAAAGTTAAAAAAATATATGGATATAAAGATATGAATTATTTATTACTAGATCTAAATTATTATGTTAAAGAATGGAATAATATAAGATGGGTTGATATAAAACTTATAAAAAACATTTATGAAGGTTTAGCTGTACCTAATAGCTCGATATTTAAAACAGCTACTGGAACTAAAATCCTGTTATATACATTTGATAATGAAATTAAAATAAAAAATGTAAATGTAATAGAAACTACAAATAATTGGTCTATTATAGAAAATGTTGAAATTGGGGATAAAGTAATCATTAATCCTGAAAATGTAAATTATGGAAGGAATGAAAATTAAGATGACTGCATCATTAAAAGAAAATTTAGAAAAAGTTTATAATAAGATGAAAGAAAGCGCAAAAAGTGTCAATAGAGATCCTTCAACAATTAAATTGGTTGCAGTAGGGAAAAATCATCCTCCTAAAAAGATAATTGAGGCTATGAAAAGCGGCCATAATAGATTTGGAGAAAATAGAGTACAGGAATTGTTAGATAAACATGAACTTTTCTATGACCAAGATATAAAATGGCACTTTATTGGACATCTCCAGAAAAATAAGGTAAAATACTTAATGAAGATTGATCAATTAGAAATGATAGAATCTATTGATAGTTTAGAAATTGCGGAAGAGGTAAATAAAGAAGCAGAAAAAGTAGATAAAACTATAAAAGTACTATTACAGGTTAATATTGCAAATGATCCAAAAAAGTTTGGTTTTTCCAAAAAGGAAATTGAGGAAGTATTAGTTGAGATAGAGAATAAGGAAAATCTTGTAGTTGAAGGGCTTATGACAATAACTCCTTATGAAGCTGAAATGACAAAAACTAAAACGTATTATCAAGAGATGAAATCTCTTATAGAAGAACTCAATAATAAAGAACATAATTTAACAGAAATTTCAATGGGCATGTCTAGAGATTATGAAATGGCAATTAAACAAGGAGCTACAATTGTAAGAGTTGGTACAGCAATATTTGGAAAAAGAAAATATTATTAGAATTAATAAAGGAGATGTTATTTGATGAGCATGTTGATATGGTTAGTTAGTACACTATTTACTATATTGAATTGGTTAATAATATTTAGAGTAATTATCTCATGGGTAAGACCGAATTTAGATCACCCCCAATGGAGAAAATTTTTGAGAATAACATATAATATTACTGAACCTATTTTAGGTCCAATAAGAAGACTTATACCAACCGGGAATCTTGGTATTGATATTTCTCCCTTAATCGCAATTTTTGCATTGTCAATTGTGAGAAACTTTGTAATAAGTCTTTTAAGAAGTATTATATATGGTATATAAAGCAAGAGGTGAATGAAATAGATGTTGGATAAAGATACTTTATTATCACATATTCACAATGAAGATGATAGATTATTAGGTGATTTTGTACTAGATAAAATAAGAATGGTATTAGATAGAAAATCTACTGAAAGAACTAATTTTTTAAATCCACACCAAAGGAATGTGGCATTAAGTTTAATTAAACAAATTAATGGTATAAATTACCTTGAAGAAGGTGGATATAAAAAGGCAGAACGGAAAAGAATATTAGTGTTTCCTGATTATTTATTTCCTGACCATATTGATTCCTCGATTTCAATTATAAAAGTAGAAGGCAACTTTAATTTCAAAGAAGTTACTCATAAAGACTTTTTAGGAGCAATTCTTGGATTAGGTATCAAAAGAGAAATGGTGGGTGACATCTTAGTTCATGATGATTATGCTCAGATGATTATTGCAAAAGAGGTTTTTGATTTTGTAAAGCTAAACTTTAAAAAAGTAAATGAAGTTCCAATTGAAGTTATCAAAATTGAAAAAGATGACCTTGTTATCCCAACTAGACACACTAAAGAAATCCCAACTACAGTTGCTTCAATGAGATTAGATGCTGTTGCTAGTTCGGGATTTGGGGATAGTCGTAATAAAATATCCCGGGATATAAAAAATAATAGAGTAAAGTTAAATTATAAAGTTGTTAATGATCCTGCTAGTGAAGTAGAGCTTGGTGATTTAATTTCTATTAGGAACCGTGGAAGAGTAGAAGTTGCTGAAAAAAGAGGATTATCAAATAAAGGAAGAATAAAATTATTATTGAAAAGATATACATAGACTGATATATCTTTAAAAACATTTAAGGAGGAAAATAATATTATGAAGATGAACCCCCTAGATATTTATAACAAAGATTTTACAGTATCTGCTTTAGGGTATAATAAAAGTCAGGTAGATGAATTTCTAGATGATTTAGGTGTTGAATTTGAGAGAATGTTGCAGAAAAATAAAGACTTGCAAGATAAAAATGAGAGATTGAAAGAAAAGCTCAAAAGTTATGAAAATATAGAAGAAAATTTAAAAAATACCTTAAAAAGTATTGAAGAAATTGCCGATAAACAAACACAACAAGCTAGAGAAGAAGCAAATATGATTATTGAGAAAGCTGATATGGAAGCTAAGAAGATGAAAGAACAAGTAAAAAAAGATCTAGCTGAAGAATATAAAAAACTAGAAAAATTAAAAGAGACAAAAACTTTCTTCAAAATAAGATTACGGAATCTCCTGGAAAGTCAATTAGAAGTATTAGAGGAAGACGAAGAAATTGATTTAGATAAATATGAAGATCAAATTAATCAATTAGAATCTCATGAAGAAGAGGAAGAAACTGAAACACCCGAAGAAGAAGCAGAATAACTTGACTAAATAAGTTAAATAACTTATAATATAAGAAAATTAAAATTCAAAAAGTGAAGACGGAGACAGTAATTACTATAATATTATCAAAGCGAGCCGGGATGGTGGAAGCCGGTTATCAATTATAGTGATGAAGATCACTCTAGAGCTGGTTAACTGATTAGAGTAAGTTAATTCGTATAACTGCGTTAAAGTACACTAAGTAAAAATTAGGGTGGTACCGCGGTCTTTTCGCCCCTTCAAGGGTGGAATGGCCTTTTTTTATTGTTAAAAAAGTTTAGGAGGTTTATTAAAATGAGTTATAAAGATACAATTAATTTACCAGATAGCGATTTTCCAATGCGTGCAAATTTAAGTGAAAGAGAGTTAGATTTTCAGGAATTATGGAAGAAAAATAATGTGTATGAACGTGCTATAGAGAATAGAAAGGGAAATGAGCCTTTCATTTTACATGATGGCCCTCCTTATGCAAATGGAGATATACATATAGGGCATGCTTTAAATAAAGTATTGAAAGATATTGTTACAAGATACAGTACTTTAAAAGGATATTATTCCCCTTATGTACCGGGTTGGGATACACACGGCTTACCCATTGAGCATCAGGTTAGTAAAGAAATGGGCGATAAAATGAAAGATCTATCAGTTGCAGAATTGAGAGAAGAATGTAGAGATTATGCTTTAAAATATATTGATAGACAAAGAGAACAATTTAAAAGACTTGGTATTTGGGGAGAATGGGATAACCCCTATTTAACATTAAATCCTGAATATGAAGTTAAACAAATTGAAGTTTTCGGTGAAATGGCGAAAAAAGGACTTTTTTATAAAGGTAAAAAACCTGTACACTGGTGTCCAAGTTGTGAAACTGCTTTAGCAGAAGCTGAAGTAGAGTATCATACTGACCGTACACCTTCAATCTTTGTTAAATTTCCTTTTGCAGAAGAAGTAAAAGTTGGGGGA
Source organism: uncultured Halanaerobiales bacterium (assembly GCA_913055675.1). Classification (GTDB taxonomy): domain Bacteria; phylum Bacillota; class Halanaerobiia; order Halanaerobiales; family M55B127; genus M55B127. The sequence continues at coordinate 32,700 of CAJXKY010000005.1, read as the reverse complement.
GTAAACTTAAATTCTGAAGATAGCTATATGGTTATATGGACTACAACTCCATGGACAATACCTTCAAATTTAGCTATAACACTTCATCCAGATTCTGATTATGTTGTAGTTGAAGTTGATGATGATAAATTAGTAATGGCTGAAAAATTAGTTGACACAGTGATGGAGAAAGTAGAAATCGATGATTATGAAGTAATAAGTGAACCTTTTAAAGGTAAGGAATTGGAAAAAGTTGATACTAATCATCCAATTATGCCTCGAAAATCACTAATAATACTAGGAGAACATGTTACTCTTGAAGAAGGTACTGGATGTGTTCATACTGCTCCTGGTCATGGCCATGATGACTTTATAGTTGGACAAGAGTATGGTTTGGATGTATATGCTCCAATGGATAGTAAAGGATATTTTACAGAAGAAGCAAAAGAATTTGAAGGACTACATTATGATGAAGCAAATATAAAAGTGACTGATATGTTAAAAGAAAAAGATTTATTAATGTCTTTAAATTTCATAGACCACCAGTATCCTCATTGTTGGAGATGTAAAGGACCGCTGGTATTTAGAGCTACTGACCAATGGTTTGCTTCCATTGAAGATATTAAAGAAGATACTCTAAAAGCAATTAGTGATGTAAAATGGTTCCCGGCTTGGGGAGAAAAAAGAATGTCTAATATGGTTTCTGAAAGAACTGATTGGTGTATTTCAAGACAGAAAAAATGGGGAGTACCAATTCCAATATTCTATTGTGAGGATTGTGGAGAGTCAATTATAAATGATGAAACTTTAGATGCAGTTAAAAAGCTTTTTGCAAAAGAAGGTTCTAACTCTTGGTATAGAAATGAAGCTAAAGATATTTTACCAAAGGGTTACACATGTCCTAATTGTGATAGTAGCAATCTTATAAAAGAAGAAGATATCATGGATGTATGGTTTGATTCTGGTTCCAGTCATAAAGCAGTTCTGGAGCAACGAGATAATCTTTCTTGGCCAGCCCAGGTTTACCTAGAAGGTACTGATCAATATCGTGGTTGGTTTAATTCTTCTTTACTAACAGCAGTTGCTACTGAAGGTAAGGCTCCCTATGAAGAAGTAGTTACAAATGGATTTACTGTTGATAAAAAGGGAAATAAAATGTCAAAATCTCAAGGAAATGTAATTTCTCCACATAAAATAGTTGATCAATATGGTGCTGATATTTTAAGATTGTGGGTGGCATCTTCTAACTTTAAAGATGATATTCGTGTTTCTGATAAAATATTAAAACAAAATTCAGAAGTCTACAGAAGGATAAGAAATACTTTTAGATTCATTTTAGGAAATACTGGAGACTTTAATAAAAATGACCATTATATTGATTTTGAAGAAAGAGAAGAAATCGATCAATGGATTAGTATTAAATTAAGGGAATTAACAGAGAGAGTAAGTAAAGCATATAGAAACTATGAGTATCATAAAGTATATCATGATGTTCATAATTTCTGTACAGTTGAGATGAGTTCACTGTACATGGATATTATTAAAGATAGACTTTATACTGATGGTACTGATTCATTAAGTAGAAGGGCAGCACAAAGTACTTTATTTGATATTTTAATGACTCTTGTAAAAGTTGTTTCCCCTGTACTAGTTCATACTGCTGAAGAAGTGTGGCAAGAAACTCAAGATAGAGCTGATTTAGAAGAAAGTGTGTTTTTAAGTGATTGGCCTAAGTTTACGGAAGAATATGTCAATAACAAATTAATGAATAAATGGGATCAATTATTAGATATTAGAAAAGATGTCTCTAAAGCACTTGAAATAGCAAGAAACGAAAAAACTATTGGTAATTCATTGGAAGCAAGAGTAGAAATTAGTGGAGAAAATGAAGAAATAGATAGTCTTCTAGAATCAGAATTTGAAAAATTACCTGACTTCTTTATTGTTTCACAGGTTGAATTGAAGGAGAAAGTGGATGATCCTACTCATGAAGGAGAAAATTCTAGAATTAAGATTTATGTCGAAGAGGCAAATGGAGAAAAATGTGAACGTTGTTGGAAGTATAGTACAACTGTAGGAGAAGACAATAAATATGAAGATGTTTGTGAAAGATGTGCATCAGTTTTAAAAAATGAATAATTAATTTAAAAATAAATAGCAATAAAAATAGTGGGGTGACTTTTACCCCGCTTTTTTATTATCAAATAATATATTTTTCACGCAAACATTCTTATTTTGGACCATTCCATTGAATAAAATCTTTTATATATAACAATTGAAAAAATTATAAAAGAGGTGATTTCCGCATACCATACTCCAACAACACCTTGATTTAACAATATTGTAAATAAATATGTTAATGGTACAAATACCAACCATAATCTCATTGCTGTTATAATCATGACTCCCTTAGTATCACCTGTGCCCCTTAAAGCTCCTGCCATAATTATCATAAAGGCAAGAGGAGCCTGGTTTAATCCAGCAACTCTTAAAGTTTTTATAGAAGCTTCTATTACTTCAGTTTCAGTAGTGAAAATCCGAATAATCGGTTCAGGAAACAATATAAAAATTACTCCCATAAATAGTCCCCAAATTATTCCCATTCCAGCTGCAGTAAACCCAGTTTTCAAAGATTCTTGAGGATTATTTTCTCCTAAATATTTACCAACCAAGGTTGCTGTTGCAATAGAAGTTCCGATTGCCGGCATAAATGATATAGATTCTATATTAATTAGAATTCGGAAGGCTGCTTCTGATGTAGTAGCTAATAGAGAAATAATTATACCATTTAAAAAGAATGCTAGTTGCATTGAAAGTTGTTCAAGTCCTGCAGCATAACTAAACTCCCATAGAGGTTTAATTATTTTTTTAGTAAGTTTTAAATTGTCTAATTTTAATTGGAGTTCATTTTTTAAATTATATACTACAAAGATATATGCAACCGAGGCCAATGCCCTTGAAATAGTAGTTGAGAGTGCTGCTCCTGCAATACCTAATTCCGGAAATATCCAAAAACCGGTCATTAACACATAGTTACCTATGATGTTTAATAAATTTGCTGCTCCTGTAATATACATTGGGGTTTTGGTATCTCCAGCTCCTCTTAAACTAGCTGCCATTGCAAACGAAACAAACATAAATAGTTGGCTAAAAGAAACTACTCTAAGGTATGTAACCCCTAATGTTTTAACCAGAGTAGTAATATCATAAATATTAAGTATATTACCTGCAAATATAAATGTTAAGAAAAAAACAATTATTCCTATTATGGTATTTAAGGTTAAATTTTGTCCCATAATTCTATTTAATCTCTTATAATTCTTTTCACCATAACTTCTTGCTACCATTGCAGTAGCTCCAGCGTTAAAAGATGAAAATATAAAAATAAGGGCAAAAAATATTGTATTAGCAAAACCAACTGCTGCTAAACCCTCTTTACCAATGATCCGACTGATCATTAAAGTATCAGCTACCCCTAACATAGTATTCAAACTCATCTCCAATACAGCTGGTAAGGCTAATATGAAAATGGTTTTTGCTCTTTTTATAGAATTATTAGTAAGTTTTAACTGCATATTGATAACTCCTTTGAAATAAATATATTTATATCTTAGTAATAATACCATATGTCAATAAAAATATAAAGAAGTATTTCAAAAAATAAACAGATTATAACAAGTTGTTTATCATAAGGGTTTATGATAAAATGTTAAACAAATATTAAGATAATAAAGAGGTTTTAGAATGGAGAAAATAGAGATTATTGTTAAGGAAAAATATGCTAATTTAAGAATAGATAAATATTTATCTAAAGTAAAAGAGGAATTTAGTAGAAATCATATCCAACAACTAATTTATGAAGGATTAATTGAAGTAAATGGAGTTAAGGAAAAGAAAAGCTATAAAGTTGACTCAGGTGACCAAATCATTATTCAAAAAAAAGAGCCTAAAAAACTTGATTTGAAAGAAAAGAAAATGGATTTAGATATAATATATGAGGATGATCAAATTATCCTCATTAATAAGCCGGTCGGTTTATTGGTACATCCTGTAAAGGGGAATAGAACAGATACTTTAGTTAATGCTCTTCTGGCACATACAGAAAAACTTGGTGATATTAATGGTACAATACGTCCGGGCATCGTACACCGATTGGATAAAAATACAAGCGGAGCTATTGTAGTGGCTAAAACTCAGGATAGTTTAATCAACTTACAAAAACAATTCAAACAAAGAAAGATAAAAAAAATATACCGGACTATTTTAAAAGGTACTTTACCATATAATAGTGGTACAATCGATGCCCCAATTGGAAGGAATCCAAGAAACAGAACGAAAATGGCAGTAGTAAAAGAGAATAGTAAAAAAGCGGTAACAGAATTTAAAGTGCTTGATAGATTTCAAGGCTATACTTATGTCGAGGTGATTCTAAAAACCGGACGTACCCATCAAATTAGGGTACATTTTTCACATATTGATTATCCAATTATTGGTGATCAAAAATATGGGGATAATGACAAAGTAGAATTTAATTTAACTTATCACTTATTACACTCTTATCTATTAGGCTTTTTTCATCCATCAAATGAAAATTGGGTTGAATATAAAGCAGAATTACCCCAAAATTTTAAACAAATTTTATCTAATATATAAAATTAAAATGAAGTGAAAGGGGATTTAAAATGAGTTATTCAAACAAATTAACGGGAAAAGTATATTGGGTAGGTGTAAATGATAGAGAAACTGAATTATTTGAAAATCTATGGCCTTTACCTAATGGCATTTCGTATAATTCCTATTTGATAGTTGATGAAAAAGTGGTATTAGTAGATACTGTTAAAATTGATTATCAAGAAGATTATCTAGACAAAATAATGGAAATAACAAATGACAGACCTATTGATTATTTGATAATCAATCATATGGAACCAGATCATTCAGGATCTATTAAAGAACTTATGAGACAATTTCCCGAAATGAAAATAATTGGTAATAGCAAAACTATAGGATTTTTAAAAGGTTTTTATGGCATTGAAGATAATGTAATGGAAGTTTCTAATAATGATACTTTAGATCTAGGGGAAGAGACAATTGAATTTTATATAACACCTATGGTTCATTGGCCGGAAACAATGATGACTTATCTTCAGGAAGATAATATAATCTTTTCCGGAGATGTATTTGGCTCCTTTGGAGCGATTAAAGGTTCAATATTTGATGATGAAATTGATTTAGAATTTTACGAAGATGAAATAACAAGATATTTTTCTAATATAGTAGGAAAATATTCTCCAATTGCTGCTAAACATATCCGGTCTTTAAGTGACTTAGAGATTGAAATAGTGGCAACAACTCATGGACCAGTTTGGAGAAACAATCCACAGTACATCATTGATAAATATTTATCAATGAGTACATTTGATGCTGCAGAAGGTGCTGTCGTTGTATATGGTACGATGTATGGTAACACTAAGAAAATTGCAGAAGAAGCTGCAGCTGGATTAAGTGCTGCTGGTATTAAAAAAGTAAAACTTTATGATGCTTCTAAAACAGATAAATCATATATAATCAGTGATATTTGGAAATATAAAGGTGCAATATTTGCAAGCTGCAGTTATAATAATGAACTTTTCCCCCCAATGTTATCTTTAGTTGAAGCTTTAGAAAATAGAGGGATTCAGAAAAGATACTTTGGTTTTATTGGTACTTATAGTTGGAGTGGTGGATCATTAAAAAGATTTGAACAATTTGCGGATAATTGTAATATTAATTTGGTTAAGCCTAAAATCAAAAACCAATATGCACCTACAAATCAAAACTTAGAGAAAGCTTTGAATTTAGGAAAAAATGTAGGTGAAAAAATAAAAGGAGGCGAATCTAAATAATGAATGTAAAAGAAGCAGTTGAAAAGAGGAGATCACTTAGGTCCTTAGATCCCGTGGAAATAACTGATGAATTAATTGACAATCTAGCTGAATCAGCTTCATTAGCACCATCTTGTTTTAACAATCAACCCTGGAATTATGTTTTTGTACATGATGAAAAAAAACTTGAGCAGGTCTTTGAGACTTTATCTGATGGAAACGAATGGGCCCATAACGCATCAATGGTAATCGGTGTAGTTGCTAAAAGAGAAGATGATTGTAATATAAAAGAAAGAGAATATTATCTTTTTGATACAGGGCTTTCTACATCAATGATAATGCTTAGGGCTACTGAATTAGGATTAGTTGCACATGCAATTGCTGGATATAATGAAAAAAAGGCTAAAAAGGTACTTTCCATTCCGAAAGAATATAGGTTAATCACTCTAGTAATTGTAGGAAAACATTCTGATGAAATTAAAGATGTACTTTCTGAAAAACAGGCCAAAGATGAAAAAAGAAGGCCTTCTCGTAAAGATAAGGACGAATTTATTTACCATAATGAATTTAAAAATATTTAAAATTTACAGAATAATTAAAAATAAATTTATGTTTTAAGCAGGATTTATGCTGTGAAACATAGAATTAAAAAAAGAGTATGTTTTAGTAGTCTTAATATCAGAATTCAGGAAGGTTGGTGTAAAATTTTGAGTAATTACAAAACAGAAGATATCAAAAATTTTTCATTTATTTCCCATGGAGGTGCGGGGAAAACAACTTTAACAGAGGATATTTTATTTAATGCCGGAGTAATTGAACAAATTGGTTCAGTTGATGAAGGAAATACTAAATCAGACTTCATACCAGAAGAAAAAGAACATAAATATTCAGTTAATAGTTCTTATTTTTCCTTCAACTGGAATAATAAGCAGATTAATTTAATTGATACCCCGGGTTATGCAGATTTTAGGGGTGAAGTAGCAAGTGCTACTAGGATGGTTGAATCATCAGTTTTATTAGTTAATGCAGATTCGGGGATTGAAGTGAATACAAATTATGTATGGAATATTGCAGTTGGAAACAATAATTCAATGTTTATTTTTATAAATCAGTTTGATAAAGAAGGTACCAACTTCAATGAAGTATTGAATGAATTAGAAGAAAATTTTGATAAATCATTACTCCCCATTACAATACCCTATAAAGAGGGAGATGAATATAAAGGAGTAATCGATTTATTAGAGGAAACCTTTATAGAATCAAAAGATGGTAAAGAAGCTAAGTCAGACTTAAATGAAAAACAGCAAGAGTTATTAGATGAATATAAACTTAGCGTTTTCGAATCAATTGTAGAATTAGATGAAGAATTAATGATGAAATACCTTGAAGAAGAAGAAATTACTCAAGAAGAATTAAATAATGCACTTCTAAAGGGAGTTTTAAGTAAAGAGATAGTACCTGTATTTTCGGGTAGTGCCCTTCGTAATTCTGGTGTTAAAAAATTGATGGAATGTTTAAATAAACTTGCTCCTTCTGCAGCTGAACGTGAAACCTTAAAAGTAGAAGCAAAAGAAGATACAGCAGAGTATGAGACAAACGAAGAAGGTCCTTTTATTGGAATGGTTGGGAAAACCATGGTAGACCCTTATATAGGTAAATTGTCTATTTTTAGAGTATATTCAGGCAAAATTGAAAAAAGCGAAGAAATATATGTTCCGAGAACAAAAGATGATTATCGGGTAAGTAAATTATATAAATTACGTGGCTCTGAACAGGAGCAAGTAGAAGAATTGATAGCTGGTGATATTGGAGCAGTTGCTAAATTAGATGAACTAGACACATCTGATACAATTACGAAAGAAGATCTTGACATTAAAATTGACCCAATTGAATTTCCAGTACCAATGTTAATGAAAGCTGCTGAACCAATTAGTGAAGATGAGAATGAAAAGATGTCGGCTGCAATTCAGAGATATTCATTAGAAGATCCTACGTTTAGAGTAAGTTATAAAAAAGCAACAAAACAAATGATTGTAAGAGGTATGGGGACTGTACATCTTGATGTAGTTAATGATATCTGTCAAAGAAAATTTGATGTTGGATTTAAACTTGAAGAACCTAAAGTTGAATATAAAGAAGCTATCAGAAAAAAAGTATCTGTGGAAAAGAAATATAAAAAGCAATCTGGTGGAAGAGGGCAATATGGTCATGTAATGATCCGTTTTGAACCTTTACCAAGAGGAAGCGGTTTTGAATTTGAAGAAGAGATTTTTGGTGGAGCAATTCCTAGCAAATTTATTCCTGCTGTGGAAAAAGGTATTTTAGAAGCAAAAGATGAAGGTTCATTAGCTGGTTATCCAGTGGTTGATTTTAAAGCAACCGTTTATGATGGTTCTTACCATGATGTGGATTCTTCTGAAATGGCTTTTAAAATTGCTGCTTCCAAAGCATTTAGACAGGCTTTGCAAAATGCTAAACCAATACTTCTTGAGCCTATCATGGACGTTACTGTTGTTGTTCCTGAAAGGTTTATGGGCGATATAATGGGTGATTTAAATTCTAGAAGGGGTAAAATTTCAGGTATGGAACCCCAAGATGGTACCCAAAAAATAAAGGCCAAAGTACCCAAAAGTGAACTCTTTAATTATGCAACAGATTTAAAATCTATAACTGGTGGTTATGGTTATTTCACTATGGATTTTTCTAATTACGAAAAAGTACCAAGGGAAACCAGTGAAGAGATAATTGAAGAACATAGGCAAAAAGAGGAAGAGTAAATAAATAATATACTATAAAAAACCCCTCACTATCAAATGGTGAGGGGTTTACAAGTTAATAATTGAGATTAAATGAAAAGTTATAAATTACCTTTGAAAATTTCTTATCATAGGCAGCACTTAGATCTAAATTTAAAGGTTTAAGGCCCATTAATGAAGAAATCATATTCAGATTTATACCAGCAGCGGTATTTAAATTATCTCCAAAGTTTATATCAAGAAATACTGATGGATTAAACTGTTCTAACGAGAAGAAGTGCATAATTTCTGTTGATTCAGAAAAGGGATATCTATATATTAAGGATGTTGAAAGAGAAGTTTTTTCTTTCTTATTGTCATTTCTACCTCTATATATATCAGGATTTCCTAATAGATTAGTATTAGAGAATACAAATTTATTGGAAGATTTCCATCTTTTATTAATATTATATTCTAATAAACTTGAATTGATAAATTGTGGTTTTATATTTTTCTTTAAAAGCAGATCAGTGTTATTTTCAAAATTAATTTTTTCTATTCCCAATTTTATATTATTATTCAAATAATAATAACTTTCTTTTCTAAGATTAGCTGCGCCTATAGAAAGTGAAGAGTTTTGAATAAAAAATTTAAATTCTGTTATATAATCTATATTTTCATAGGCCGGATTATTTTTAATTCTAATAATAAAATCCATAGGTTCTAATAATTTTTTATATCTTATCTTTAATTCTGTATGTTTGTCTTCACCAACATTAAATAAACTTTTGAATTTTATATGAGATTTTTCGAAATATACTCCATAATGTAAGTCATATACTATATTTCTAAATAGTTCCTGTTCAAAAAAAGATTGATTATTAAAATAATAAAGTAAATAATTGAAATAGGGTTCAGGATAAATCATTCTATCGAATAAGATATCAGTATATAATTTATCATAATAATTTTTATTGTATTGAGAAAAGTCAGGTTTATTCGACTTATGGTTTTTATTTTCTAATAATTTTTTAATTTCTGGTATTTTCGCTTTTGTATTATTATATCCAATTGCAATAAATTCTTCGATTAAATCAAAATCTTTAAAACTAAAATCACTAACTTCATTATTGATTACTATATCAGAATATTTATCGAGGATTGGTTGTGAATTTTTTTTCTGTACTAATAGCAACATTCTTGATAGAGATTGTATTGGATATTTATAGGTTTCATAAGGAAGTTCGTCAAAAGCAGTTGTTGATATTACTATATCAGCAGATAAAGCTCGAGCAGCCTTTGCAGGCACCATTTCAATAAGTCCAGGATCTACTAAATACCTGTCCTTATTTGTATATACGGGATAATAAAAAGGAATCGAGTAGGTGCTTTGAAGCACATCGGAAATTGCACCTTTGCTAGTTACAAACATATTACCGCTATCAAGATCAAAATTCAAAAGTGCAGTTTTAATTAGAAAATTTTCAAGATTTTTTTTAGGGGAAACTTTTTCTATTATATAATTAAATTTATCAGTTTGAAATAATGAATAGACGGGTATAAGATTTATATCTAAAAGAGAATTATAGGGTAAATTTGTTGTAATATCTTCAATACTTTCTCCGGAAAGACCACTTCCATAGAGTGTTCCTATTATTCCTCCCATACTTGATCCAATTACAATATCTGGATAAATACCAGCTTCATTTAATGCTTTAATGACTCCAATATTAACAAATCCGCGGGCTCCACCACCACTAAGTGCTAGAGCAAGCGAAGGAGAATCAATATTTTTGAATTTTTCATAGTTTTCTATTATATATATATCTTCATCAATATTAATTTTTGATGGTTCAGCATTTGTATTAATACTAAAACTGACTATCAAAAAAAATAGAAAAATAAATATAAATAGTTTGTTATTTTTCAATTTTTTCTATCACCTCTTTTTCGGCTGGATCAACATATACAGTATTATAATCATCATAATAAACAAGGCCAGGTTTAGCTCCTTTAGGCTTGTTAACATTTTCAACTGGAGTAAAATCAATTGGTACATTTTTAGATTCTTTAGCTTTACTAAAGTAAGCAGCTAACCTTGCTGCTTCTATAATTGTATCTTCAGGGACTTTATCATTGGTGTGGTTTCTAATAATGACATGTGAACCAGCAATTTTTTTTGTATGAAGCCAAATGTCTCCATCATTAGCAATATATTTAGTAAGCTTATCATTTTGTTTGTTATTTCTACCTATTAAGACTTCATAATCATCATTAGTTCTATATTTATAGGGTTTAATTTTTTTGTTATTCTGATTATTTTTCTGTTTTTGTTTTTTGATATAACCTTCTTCACGAAGTTCGTTTTCGATTTCATATAACTCATTTAAGTCATTTGCATCTTCTATATTAAAAAGTACCTGATTCAAATACTTTTCCTCATGTCTTAATTTCCCGATCTGTCTTTTTAAGTGTTTTAGACTTTTTTTAGCTTTTTGATATTTTTTGAAATACTTTTGCGCATTTTCAATTGCGTCTTTCTTAGGATTTAAAGAAATTGTTATTTCTTTTTGTTCTGAGTCATAATAATTAGTTAATTTAACTTCTTTACTTCCTTTATCTATTTGATGAAGATTTGCTTTTATAAGTTCACCTTTTTGTTTAAAGAGTTCATAGTTTTCATTTTCTTTTAATTCATCTTTAAATTCATTTTGCTTTTTATTGTTCTTTTTTAGGAATCCATTTACGATTCCTTTTAGTTCTTTTTTCTTTTCTTTAAGTTCGATATCTTTTAAATAGTTTTTGTAATAATATTCAAATAGTTGGTCAGTATCTTTAAAGTTGATTACCTTATCAATATTATCTTTATAGGTTAATTTAAAAGCAGAGAAGTAGTCTATTTCACTGTTTTTTAATCCTATTGATGGGTTATATTTATTATTTTTTACACTATCAAATATATTTTTAAAACTTTCATATAATTTTCCTTTTTCATTTGGACTAAGTTCATTGTATTTTCTATTATAATCGATGTTTGCTCTAGCACCTATTTCTTTACTTGAAGCAGGACCAATTCCTCTGAAATTAAACATTATTGCATGGTAGACCTTTTTATCAAAGTCGCTAGGTATTTTATTAAAAAAACTTTTTTTATCAACATTTAAAGGATTATTTTTGTCCTGCCCAGGTGGAAACTCATATTGACTCCCAGGATAAATATTTCTTTTATTATCTTTCGAAAGTCTTGTGATAGCATCTAATACTAATAGATTATCATTTGTTAATATAATATTATTATATCTTCCCATGATTTCTATAAACATATAATATAAATTATTATAGCTTTCGATTTCAATTTTCATTATTCTTTCAAATTTAGGTTGAGAAATATCTTTGATAATTCCTCTCATCAAATATTTACGAAGCAGCATACAAAAATCTGGTGGAAACTGAGGATTTTCAAAATCAAAATCGGTAATTTGTATTCTTGATTCTCTAGAATCTGAACTGATTAAAAGTTGATGATTATAATTATTATTTCTTACAGTTATTGTAATATTTTTCTTGGATGGTTGATAAATTTTATCGATTCTGCCATCCTTCAATTTATTATTTAAATTAGTTTTTATTGCTGATAATAATATTCCATCTATTGACATAGTTAATGACCTCCTGAAAACAAAATTTATATTTAATATATCATACTAACAGTATAAATTATATATTAGTTTTAGTCAAAATATGAAGCAAGTAATAATTGATAATCAAGGGTTCAAATTCCTTGTTAAATAAATGATTCTGTGATATTATAATTAAAATAGAAAATTACAATAATTTTATAATTAAATTAAAGAAATTATATATATTTGAGAGGGAGGATTTTACAATGGATATCAATTTGATCAATATTGGATTCGGTAATATTGTTGCTGCCAATAGAGTTATTGCTGTGGTTAGTCCTGAATCGGCTCCAATTAAAAGGATTATTCAAGAAGCAAGAGAAAGCGGTATGTTGATTGATGCTACATATGGACGTCGTACTCGTGCTGTTATTATTACTGATAGTGATCATGTCGTACTTTCTGCTATTCAACCTGAAACCGTTTCCCATCGTTTAGATAATAATAAAGAAAAAACTGAAGACTAATTATAGGAAGTGATCATATATGCAAAGAGGAATTCTTTTCGTTCTCTCAGGTCCTTCTGGGGTAGGAAAAGGTACTGTATTGGATGGTTTGATGGAAGATTATAATAATATTAATTATTCTATCTCTGTTACTACTCGTACTCCTAGAGAAGGCGAAATTAATGGGGACGATTATTTTTTTGTAAATAGAGAAAAGTTTGAAGAAATGAAAGCAAAAAATCAATTTTTAGAGACTGCTAGAGTTCACGGTAATTACTATGGTACCCCACGTTATTCTGTTGAAGAATGTTTATCAAGAGGGGAAGATATTATTTTAGAAATCGATATTCAGGGGGCTAAACAAATAAAACAGGAATTCAATGATGCAGTTTACATATTTTTATTACCTCCTAATTATGAAGAATTAAAAACCAGACTAGAAAAAAGAGATTCTGAGACTGCTGAAAGTTTAAAAAGAAGATTGAAAAATGCTAGTGAAGAAATCAGTGAAGTTAAAAATTATGATTACAGCATAGTGAATGACAAAGTTGAAGATACAGTTGAGGAGGTAAAAAGAGTTATCAAAAAGGAAAGAAAACTTAAAAAAAGGGGGAAGTTTTAAGGTGGAAAATAAAAATATCTTACTTGGCGTCACAGGTGGAATAGCTGCCTATAAGATGGCTTCTGTTGCCAGTTCTTTAACTAAAAGAGGTCACGAAGTCCATGTAGTAATGACAGAGTCAGCCCAGAAATTTATATCCCCCGTTACTTTTAGGGCTATTACAGGTCTTCCGGTTGAAACCGATCTTTTTAGTGAACCGGAAAAACACGAAGTAAAACATATTTCTTTGGCAGATAAAACAGATATTGCATTAATAGGACCTGCTACTGCAAACATTATTGGGAAAATTGCTAACGGGATAGCAGATGACCTATTAACAACAATTATTACTGCGATTACTGTTCCCGTTATAATAGCACCTGCCATGAATGTAAATATGTTTAACAATCCAATTATTCAGGAAAATTTAGATTATTTAAGTGAAAAAGAGTATAAGATTCTTACTCCTTCTGAAGGAATGCTTGCTTGTGGTTATGTGGGTAAAGGTAGATTACCGGAGCCAGATATCTTAGTTGAATATATCTTAAAAGGATTAACTAAAAAAGATTTAAAAGGAAAAAAAGTATTAGTAACTGCAGGACCAACCAGAGAAGAAATTGATCCGGTCCGTTATCTTACAAATTATTCAAGTGGTAAGATGGGATATGCTCTTGCTAAAAGAGCTTCTGCCCGTGGAGCTGAAGTCAAATTATTTTCCGGGCCTACAAGTTTAGATAATCCTATAGAAGTTAAAACAGAAAAAATAAAGAGTGCTAATGAGCTTTATGAAAAAGTTATTAATCAAATGAATGAATTTGATATTATTATAATGGCTGCTGCAGTGGCTGATTTTACTCCAGAGTCAATATCTGATAATAAAATTAAAAAGAATAACGAAGATTATATGGATTTACGTTTAATAAGAACCAAAGATATTATTAAAGAAATAAGTAAAAATAAAGAGGATGATCAGATTGTTGTCGGTTTTGCAGCAGAAAGTAATGATTTGATTAAGAATGCTCGTAAAAAACTAGAGCTGAAAAATCTTGACATGATAGTGGCTAATGATATTAAAAACAAAGAAATATTTGGTAGCGATGAAAGTGAAGTAATTATTATAACAGATGAAAAACAAATTGATGTATCGCGTTCTTCTAAAGAAAATATAGCCAATCAAATATTTGATTTATTGAATTAATTAGGATATCAAATAACCGCTCTTAAAGGAGCGGTTTTCTGTCTTTTTGCAGGATATTTTCAATACTTAATTAATTTATTATTATAGTGTAGTTTTTAGGAAAGGAGAATGAATAGATGTTAAATAAAAGCATAATTGAAGATACGATAAACACTGCTTTAAACAAAGGAGGAGATTTCGCTGAGGTTTTTATAGAAGAAAAAATGTCTAATTCAATAAATCTAGTTAATGGGAAAATAGATAGTGCGAATACAGGAATTGATTACGGGGTTGGTATTAGAGTAATCAAAGATACTAATGAAATTTATGTATATACAAATAATGATAGTAGAGAAAATTTATTGAAGTTAGCAGATAAAGCAGCAGGAATGTTAGAAAAAACGGAAATTAAAAACTCAAGTTTGAAATACCAGGATTTTAAAAACACTCATCCTATAATGGTTTATCCTAATCAAGTTAATCAGACGAAAAAAGTAGAATTAATAAAAACAGCTTACAATGCTGCAGAGAAATATGATGATTTAATAACTCAGGTCGTTGTAGGTTTGTCCGATTATACTCAAAATATACAAATTGCTAATTCAGAAGGAATATTTGTAGAAGATGAACGGACTAGAGTTAGAATGGGTATTCAAGCTGTTGCTACCTTGAAAGGGGAGAAGCAAACTGGTTATCACGGACCGGGGGGACATATGGGCTTTGAATTTTTTGATCAAATTGATGTAAAACAAAGAGCAAAGGATGCTGCCCGGATGGCTGTGACTATGATTAAAGCTGGCCATGCTCCTAAAGGTAAAATGCCAGTAATTATAGATAATAAATTTGGTGGAGTTATTTTCCATGAAGCCTGTGGACATGGATTAGAAGCAACTTCAGTAGCTAAAAACAATTCGGTTTTTGCAGATAAAATAGGTGAAAAAATAGCTAGTAAAAAAGTTACTGCTATTGATGACGGTACAGTACCAAATGCTTGGGGTTCACAAAATTTTGATGATGAAGGATATAAAACCCAAAGAAATGTCTTGATTAAAAATGGTGTTTTACAAGGTTATATGGTTGATTTTCTGAATGGTCGTAGGCTAGATATGAAATCCACTGGTTCAGGACGTAGACAGTCTTATCGCTATGCTCCTACCTCCCGGATGACTAATACGTTTATTGATAATGGAGATTTGAGTCGTGAAGAGATTATAAGTCAAACTGAATATGGTCTTTATGCAAAACACATGGGTGGAGGCTCGGTGAATCCAGCTACTGGTGAGTTTAACTTTAATGTTCGTGAAGGTTATATTGTTGAAAATGGTGAAATTAAAAAACCAGTAAGAGGAGCTACTTTGATTGGAAAAGGTGACGAAATACTTAAAAAAATAGATCTTGTAGGTAATAATTTAGATATTGCAGAAGGAATGTGTGGTTCAATAAGTGGTAGTGTTCCTGCTGGAGTAGGACAACCAACTCTACGAGTTTCAGAACTAACTGTTGGAGGAAGAGGTGGAAACCAGAATGGAAATTAAAAAATTCATGAATCAACTTCTTGCAGAATCAAAAGCAAGTGATTTTTCTGAAAGTGAAACATATTTAAATAAATCAAAAAATTTCGAGATACGATTATATAAAGGTGAAATAGATTATTATGAGGAAAATGAAGAATATGGATTAGCTTTTAGAGGTTTACACAAAGATAAAATGGGTTATTCATATACTGAAAAGCTTGATGAATCTATAATCAACACTATTTTAGATAATGCAAAGAATAATGCTCTCATAATGGAAGATGATCAAGAGAAAATTTTTAAAGGCTCAGATAATTACAAAGATCTAGGATCATTAACTGGTATTTATGAGCAAGATCGCCAGTTGAAAATAAATTTATTAAAAAGTATTGAAGAAAAAATATATGAATTAGATGATAGAATAAGGAACATTAATTATTGTATATATGCAGATGAGAAAACGGGAGAACAAATCATTAATAGCAAAGAACTTAACTTAAATTATACTAATGATATAGGTTATATTTATGTGTCGGTTGTTGCAGAAAAACAGGGAGAAGTTCATACTGCTACTAATTATCAACTATTCAGAAATATAGATGAAGTTGAACCTGATGAATTTTCTAGAAAAATAGTAAATGAAGCTGTAAAACAGTTTGGAGCTAAATCTATAGGTTCAGGTCAATATTCAATAATATTAAGAAATGAAGTAATGATTGATATACTTTCAACTTTCAGTTCCACATTATCTGCTGAAAATGTTCAAAAGGGTTTATCCCTTTTCAAAGGTAAACTGGGTGAAAAAGTAGCTGCATCAAAAGTGAATTTAGTAGACGATCCCTTTTTTGAAAAAGGTTACAGAAGAGTACCATTTGATTCTGAAGGAACTGCTGCCCAGTATAAAGAAGTTATTAATGACGGAAAATTAACAACTTTTCTTCATAATTTAAAAACTGCTAATAAAGCTGGTTTAGAATCTACTGGTAATGCTTATCGATCTTCACATAAAAGCAAAATCAGTATTTCACCGACCAATATGTATCTAAAAAAAGGAGAAGATACTTTTGAAAGTTTATTATCTAACTTAAATGAAGGTTTAATCATTGAAGATGTACAGGGTTTACACTCGGGAGCTAATCAAGTTTCTGGAGATTTTTCCTTATCAGCAAGAGGATTTTATGTTAAAGATGGTGAGGTTAATAGACCTGTAGAACAAATAACTATCTCCGGCAATTTTTTACAGTTGTTAAAAGATATCAAGTTATTAGGTAATGATTTTAAGATGGGTCTACCACGTAGTGGACATATGGGTTCTCCCTCAGTATTGATAGAAACCCTCGATGTGTCGGGTTCATAGAGTAATTGACACAATAAAATCAATATGCTAAACTTTAATTATTAATAATATATAAATGAAGGTGATAATATGGCAAAAAATTATTTTATGACTTCAGAATCAGTCACAGAAGGACATCCTGATAAAATTGCTGATAAAATATCAGACAGTA
The DNA here is from genome assembly GCA_913055675.1 of uncultured Halanaerobiales bacterium. Taxonomy (GTDB): domain Bacteria; phylum Bacillota; class Halanaerobiia; order Halanaerobiales; family M55B127; genus M55B127. The sequence continues at coordinate 15,196 of CAJXKY010000005.1, read as the reverse complement.
TTTTAGATGAGATTTTAAAAAATGATAAAAATGCTAGAGTTGCCTGTGAAACAATGGTAACTACCGGTTTAGCTTTTATATCTGGTGAAATAACAACAGATTGTTATGTAGATGTTACAGATATAACTAGACAAACCATTATGGATATAGGTTATGATAGAGCCAAATATGGTTTTGATGGAGAAACTTGTGGTGTTATAACTTCTATTAAGGAACAGTCAGCTGATATAGCATTAGGTGTAAACAAGTCTTATGAAGCAAAACAAAGTAAAAATGAAGAAATTGGTGCTGGTGACCAGGGTATTATGTATGGATACGCAACAAATGAAACTAAAGAATATATGCCTCTACCCATCACTTTAGCACATCAATTATCTAAAAGATTGGCAGAAGTACGTAAAAAAGACATTATTGACTATCTTAGACCAGATGGTAAAACTCAAGTTACCATTGAGTATCAGAATGATGTTCCTAAAAGAGTAGATAAAGTACTAATTTCTGCTCAACATCATCCTGAAGTTGGACAGGATACGATAAAAAGAGATTTATGTGAATTTGTTATTCCAGAAATTATTCCATCTGATATGATGGATGATAATACTAAAATATTAGTAAATCCTACCGGTAGATTTGTAATTGGTGGTCCTCATGGTGATGCTGGTTTAACAGGTCGAAAAATTATTGTTGATACTTATGGGGGTACTGCTCGTCATGGTGGTGGAGCTTTTTCAGGTAAAGATCCTACAAAAGTAGATCGTTCAGCTACATATGCCGCACGACATATTGCCAAAAATATCGTAGCTGCAGAATTAGCAGACAAATGTGAAGTACAACTTTCATATGCCATCGGGGTAGCAAGACCTCTTTCAATAATGGTTGAAACCTTTGGTACAGCAAAAGTGAGTGAGAAAAGACTTGTAAATGTAATAAAAGATAACTTTGATCTAACTCCAGGTGGTATAATTAATAATTTTGATTTAATGCGTCCCCTTTATAGTCAAATCACAAATTATGGTCATTTTGGGCGTTTAGATCTTAATTTACCTTGGGAAAAACTTGATATGGTTGAGGTATTAAAAAGGAAGATTTAATAAGTAATTGTACCGGAGGAGTTATTTCCTTCGGTTTTCCCTTGCCTAGTGAGAGGTGAAAATATGCAAAACAAAGAAAATCAAATAGACAGAAAAACTGTATTTAGAGGACTTAGGATTGCAGTAATTTTAAGTTTAATTATTTCTGCTATTATAATTATTATAACTATCGATGAAAACTCATTAGAACGTGTTATAATAAATATGGATATGAAATATATATGGATTATTTTAGGATTGATGTTTATAAATATCGCTGCTGCAGGTAAAAGATTGAAAGTAATGGTTTCGCAAATAGGCACAGAATTATCTTTAATAGACTGTATGATAATTCATATTTCAGGTGCTTTTGTTTCTAATGTTACACCTTTTGCAAGTGGAGGAGGACCTTTTCAAATCTATTTCCTTCATAAAAAAGGGGTAAATGTTGGCAAAGCGTCTACAGTGATAGTGACTAATTTCTTATTTAGATTATTTTATTTTGGTTCACTAACTCCTATTTTCTTAATATTTTATAATAAATATATTTCAGCTGGTGTGCTACCCAAATATATATTTTATTTTGCTTTTGGAATGGGAATTTTAATTTCAGCTGGTATTATATTATTAACTCTTGTTCCTAAAATTGGTGATAAGTTAATTGATTATATTTTAAATATAAATAAAATACACAATTTGATTAAGAAAAGTTATAGAGCAAAACGATGGTTGGTGACAAGTAGAAGAGAAGTCCGAGATTTTAGAAATTCTTTAAGCATATTAAAAGAAAATAAAAAGACATTGTTTTGGGGAGTATTTTATACCATAATATTCTGGAGTAGTCTTTTTATGGTTATGCCAGTAATTTTAATCTCATTTGGAGCTGAACCACGTTTTCTACAGGCTTATATAATGCAGACTATATTTTACCTTATGTTACCTTATACTCCTACTCCAGGGGCTAGTGGAGTCGCTGAGGTTGGTTTTGCTTCGATATTTGTAGCCTTTATTCCAAGTAATATAGTAGGATTGGTTACTTTTGGTTGGAGATTGTTTACTTTTTATTTAATTCTAGTAGTGGGAGGAATCTTTGCATTGCGTGAAATAAGCAAAAGAAGGAGTAATAATGAATAATATAGCAGAAGTAATAGTTGATATACCGGTACACAAATTCGATAAGGCATATGATTATATTATCCCGGATAATTTATCAGAAAAAATAAAGGTAGGAATGGCTGTTAATGTAAGATTTGGTACAAGAAAATTAAGAGCATTTGTCTTAAAGTTAAAAGATACTTCAGAAGTAGAAGAAGATAAAATTAAAAAAATAGATAGTTTGATTTCTAATGAAAAGTTTTTTGATAAAAATGATTTGAAATTATATAAATGGATAAGTGATTATTACTGCGCACTTTTAATTAGTGTTATTAAAGCAGCTGTTCCTACAGCTGTTTTTAAAGGTAATATAAGCAAAAAAGTAATTAAAGGTGTAAAACTTAATATAGAACTAAATAATATTGATAGATATTTAGAACAGTTAGAAAAAAGAGCTCCAAGTCAATTTAAAGTATTAAGTTATTTTAAAGATTTTTCAGGAGAAATTAAGGTTAAAGAACTTTTATCAAAATTAGATGTCTATAGAGGAGCAGTTAAAAGTTTAGTCGAGAAAGATTTATTAAAATATACAGAAAGTATTGAACGAAGAATACCATATAAAGATTTTGAACAGAAAATGGTTGAAGAGCTTGATCCAACTAAAGCCCAAAAGAAAGTATTAAAAAGAATTAATGATACGCTTTTTGATAATATATCTAAAACATATCTACTACATGGGGTAACTGGCTCAGGAAAGACAGAAGTATATATGCAGTTGATAAAAAAAGTCTTAAAACAAGATAAAGGAGCCATTTTATTAGTTCCTGAGATATCATTAACCCCTCTTATGGTAAAAAGATTTTATAGTCGCTTTGGAGAAAAAATAGCAGTTTTACATTCTGCCTTATCTTCAGGAGAAAAATATGATGAATGGCGCAATATAAAAAGGGGTAATGCTAAGATAGTTATTGGGGCTAGGTCCGCAATATTTGCTCCTGTTAATAATCTAGGGATAATTATAATTGATGAAGAGCATGAAAATTCATATAAACAAGGTACTCATCCTTATTATCATGCCCGTGAAGTAGCTCAAAAAAGGGCTGAAATAAATAATATTGATTTAGTATTGGGCACTGCTACCCCTTCTTTAGAGAGTTATTATGAGGCAAAAGAAGGAGACTATGAATATTTATCTTTACCCAATAGGGTTGATAATAAATCAATGCCTCCAGTAGAAATAATAAATATGAAAGAAGAATTAAAAAAAGGAAACCCTTCTATTTTTAGTAATTATTTAAAAGAAAATCTTAAAAATGTATTACAAAAAGGTAGGCAAGCAATATTATTTCTTAATAGAAGGGGTTATTCCAGTTTTGTGTTATGTAGAAGTTGTGGTGAAGTTATAAAATGTGATAATTGTGATATTTCTATGACTTATCATCGTGATAAAAACAAATTGGTTTGTCATTATTGTGGTAATTCAAAAGAGATTCCTAAATATTGCCCAAATTGTAGTAGTAAATATATTAAAGATTTTGGAATTGGTACTGAAAGAATTGAAAGCGAAGTAAAGAAAATATTTCCAGATTCAAAAGTAGCAAGAATGGACCATGATACAACAACTAGAAAAGGCTCACATAGAAAAATATTGGATAAACTTGATAATGCCGAGATTGATATATTAGTCGGTACTCAGATGGTAGCAAAGGGTCATGATTATCCCAATGTATTACTTGTTGGCGTAGTAACTGCCGATACTATAATGAACCTTCCTGATTTTAGGTCAGCTGAAAGGACATTTCAGCTTTTAACTCAAGTTGCTGGAAGAACCGGCCGGGGTAAAAAGGAAGGAAAAGTTGCTATTCAAACTTACAGTCCAGAACATTATAGTGTTTTAGCAGCAAAGGAACATGATTATGAGTACTTTTATAGTAAAGAGATTCCACTGCGTAAATCTCTGCAGTACCCTCCTTTTACGTACTTGGTGAATATTACAATGGTTCATAAAAATAAAAATAAAGCTGAAAAAGCTGCTGATAAGTTATATAATCATATAATAGAATCTCAAGTCAAGAAAATTGTAGGACCATCTCCTGCCCCTATCGAAAGAATTAGGGGAGAATATAGAGTCCAGGTGATGTTAAAATTTGATGACATTAACGTAAGAACAAAGGTTATGAAAAATATAAAAGAAGACTTTCTTAAAAAGATTAGTATTAATGTAAAGTATAACATTGATGTCGATCCAATATCGATGTTATAATACTATAAGAGGTGATAAAAATGGCTGTATTGCCAATTAGAAAAATAGGAGATCCTGTATTAAGAAGCAGATCTAAAGAAGTTGAAAATATTAATGAACAAACTAAAGAATTAATTGATAATATGATAGATTCCATGGAAGCAGCAGAGGGTATTGGATTAGCTGCTCCCCAGATTGGTATATTACAAAGAGTTATAGTTGTAAAAATTGAAGATGATTTAAAAGTGACTATTAATCCTATCCTAATTAAAGAAAAAGGAGAGTCTATGGCAGAAGAAGGTTGTCTTAGTGTTCCCGATAGAAGAGGACTAGTAAAGAGACCAGAAGAAATTATAATTGAAGGATTAAATGAAGAAGGAGAAAAAGTGAAGTATGAACTTGAAGGTTTAAAAGCAAGAGCATTTCTTCATGAAATCGATCATTTGAATGGTATATTATTTGTAGATAAAGCAATTGAAATTAAAGATGAAGAATCGGAGTGATAGTATGAATATTGCATTTGCAGGTACACCTGATTTTGCAGTACCAAGTTTAATAAAATTAAATGAAGAAGAAGATATAAATATTAAAGCAGTTATTACTCAACCTGATCGTAGACGTGGTAGAGGTAAAAAGGTACATTACACTCAAGTAAAAAAAGAAAGTTTAAAAAGAAATCTATCGGTATTACAACCTAAAAATATAAATAGTAGTGAGACGATTGAAAAATTAAATGATATGAATTTAGATTTAATAGTTGTAGTTGCATATGGCCAAATCCTTTCAAAAGAACTATTGGAGTTACCAGAAAAAGGTTGTATAAATCTACACGCTTCTTTATTACCGGAGTACAGGGGTTCTAGCCCTATACAACAAGCTATTTTAGATGGTAAGGATAAAACCGGTGTAACCATCATGTTTATGGAAGAAGGTTTGGATACCGGAGATATAATTTCTCAAAAAGAGGTTTTAATGAAAAATAGCTATAATGCAGGTGACCTGCATGATAAATTAGCTGAAACAGGTGCGAAATTATTAGCTGAAACAGTTCTAGATATGAAGGAAAATAAAATAAAGGCAACACCCCAAGATAATTCAAAGTCAAGTTATACCGGTCAGTTGTCAAAAAAAGATGGATTAATAGATTGGGAAAAATCCAGTCAAAATATTTATTATTTTGTAAAGGCTATGAATCCCTGGCCGGGCTCATTCACCTATTTAAACGGTAAATTATTAAAAATCTTTGAAGTGGAAGTTGTTGATAATAATTCAAACCAAAAACCCGGCGAAATTGTTAGTGCTGATCCTAATTTTGGACTTTTGGTTCAAACCGGTAATGGGGTTATTAAGATTAATAAATTGCAATTAGCTGGTAAGAAAAAAATGTCTTCTTCAGATTTTCTAAGAGGATATGCTTTAGAGACTGGAACACAGTTCGATAGCAAAAAGGAGTGATAGAAATTGTTTTTATATGATCCTACTATAATAATGTTAATACCTGTTTTATTGATTTCAATGTATGCTCAATATAAAGTAAAGAGCACTTTTAATAAATATTCTGAAATAAGTACAAATGTAAATAAAACAGCCGCAGAGATTGTTAGAGAGCTTTTAATTGAAAATGGTGTTAATGATATAAAAGTTAAAAGAATTGAAGGGGATTTAAATGATCATTATGATCCTAAAAATAAAGTATTAAATCTATCTCAAAACATTTATGCTAGCAATTCAATAGCTGCTATTGGTGTAGCTGCTCATGAAGCAGGACATGCTATTCAGGATGCCAAAGGATATACTCCTTTAAAGTTAAGGGCTAATTTGGTGCCGGCAGCAAGTATAGGTTCTAGTTGGGGCCTGCCAATGGCTATTATTGGATTTTTCTTGCAAACTCAGTTTTTAATAGCACTGGGTTTTATAATGTTTTTAGGAGCATTTATATTTCATTTAGTCACCTTACCGGTAGAATTTAATGCAAGTAAAAGGGCTTTGACACTATTGAAAAATAATAATATATTAAATACTAAAGAATTAAAAGGTGCTAAGAAAGTTTTAAGAGCAGCGGCTTTCACATATGTATCAGCTACTTTAGTTGCTTTAGTTAACTTAGTTAGAATCGCTGTCTTATTTGGGATGGGTAGTAATGACTAAAAAAAATTTATTAAAATTGAACTTAAATGAATTAAAAAATGAATTCAAGAAAAATAATATAAAAGGTTTTAGAGCAGAACAGGTTTTTAACTGGATATACAGAAATGGAATAGTAGAGTTTCCAAAAATGAGTAACCTTCCTAGAGTTCTTATTAATGAACTCACTGAAAAATATGAAATAAATGATTTGAATTTAAATAAGAAGCTTATTGCAAAAGATGGTACTCAAAAATATCTCTGGAAAACTAATGATAATAATTTGGTGGAAAGCGTATTTTTACCCTATGAAGATAAAAACAGGTATTCTATATGTGTTTCTAGTCAAATTGGTTGTTCAATAGGATGTGAATTTTGTGCAACTGGGATCGATGGATTAAAGCGTGACCTATCAGTTTCAGAGATAATAGAACAAATTTTAAAAATACAGATTGATGTTAGTAAAGAAAGGTACGGAAGCCCTAAAATAACAAATATTGTCTTTATGGGAATGGGTGAACCCTTTTTAAACTATGATAATGTGATGAAAGCAGTGTCAATATTAAATGATGAAAAGGGTTTAAATATAGGAATGAGAAAAATTACAATTTCTACTTCCGGTATAATTGAGAAAATTAAAACTTTAGCAGAAAATAATCAACAAATTGGTTTAGCAATTTCACTTAATGCCCCAAATAATCAATTGAGAAATAAATTAATGCCTATTAATAAAAAATATAATTTAGATAAATTGATGGAAGCTGTTAATTATTATATACGAAAAACTAATCGTCGTGTAACATTTGAATATGTTTTAATGGAGGGAATTAATGACCATGAAATCCATGCTGAACAGTTAATTAAAATACTAAAAAATAAATTAGTTCATGTAAACTTAATTCCTGCAAATCCTGTACCCGAACTCGATATAAAAAAACCACACCAGGGTGTCGCGAAATATTTTAAAAACAGATTAGAAGATAATGACATTTCAGCTACAATCCGAGTTGAAAAGGGAACAAATATTAAAGCAGCTTGTGGACAGCTGAGAGCCAGCTACCAAAATGGGGGATAAAAATGAGTTTTAATTTTTTCACTAATATTGGAAATAAAAGAGAAAATAATGAAGATAACTATCTAATCATGCAGCCCATAGAAATTCAGGCAATTTTAGCAGTTGCTGATGGTATGGGGGGACATAATGCTGGGGAAGTAGCCAGCAAGATTGCAATAGATACAATAAAAGAATTTTCTTTTGATTTTCAAAAAGAAATAATTGAACAGATTAATAATGTTGTGAAAAAGGCTAATGAAAACATTTTTAATTATTCAGAACAAAAAAATGATTATAAAGATATGGGTACAACCCTAACTCTTAGTTTAATTAAAGATAACGCCCTTTATTTTGGTCATGTTGGGGACAGCCGTCTTTATGTTTATAATGATCAACTGCAACAAATTACAACAGATCATTCCCTAGTAAATGATCTTGTCGAAAACAAAACTATTAAACCAGATGAAGCATTTGATCATCCTAATAAAAATATTATAACTCAAGCACTTGGTGTAGATAGGGAATTAGAAATACAAACCGGGCAAATAGATGTCGAAAATGATGATATAGTTATGTTGTGTACAGATGGACTTACAGATATGGTAAGGTTTGAAGAGATAAAAAATGTATTTCAACAATATGCAGAAGTTGAGATAATAATTGATACTTTGGGAAATATGGCGTTACAAAACGGTGGCAATGATAATATTACAATAATAATGGGAAAGATATAAGTATATGAGGTGTCGATATGATTGGTAAATTATTAAATGAAAGATATAAAATTAAAAATCAAATTGGTAGCGGTGGAATGGCATTAGTCTATGAGGCCCAAGATATTTTATTAGATAGAAAAGTAGCCATTAAAATGTTAAGACCAGAATTCGTTTCTGACGAAGATTTTATTAATAAATTTCGACACGAAGCAAAAGCCGTTGCAAGAATTACCCATCCTAATGTGGTAAGTATCTATGATATTGTTGAAAGTGAAGATAGTCTTTATCTAGTCATGGAATATATTGAAGGTAAAGATTTAAAAACAGTAATTAAAGATCGTGGAAAATTGTCAATAGTTGAAGCCTTAGATATAGCTAACCAGGTAACTGCAGGAGTAGAAGTAGCTCACAATAATAATATAATACATTGTGATATAAAACCACATAATATTTTACTAACTGAAAATAATCAAATTAAGGTTACCGACTTTGGAATTGCTAGAGCGGTGTCTACATCTACTATGACAATTACAGATACTATAATGGGAAGTGCCCATTATTTTTCACCAGAACAAGCCCAAGGAAAAGAAATAAATACATATTCTGATATATATTCAATAGGTGTTGTTTTGTATGAAATGATATCAGGAGAAGTTCCATTTAAAGGTGATAGTCCAATTTCTGTTGCCTTAAAACATATTCAGAATGATCCTGAAGAATTAAAAAGTGTAATGCCTTCAGTACCAGAGCAAGTTAATGATTTAGTAATGAAAACTCTGTCTAAAGAACCTGAAGATAGATTTAGTAATGCTTCTGAATTTAGGGAAGAATTGGTTGATACACTAAAAAATATAGAAACTATAGATCAGTTTAATGAAAAAGAATTTCAAAATGATGATAGTGATACAAAAGTATTGAAAAAATCAGAAATAAAAAAGCAAGGATTAAATAACAAAAAAGATAAAGAATCAAACAATGAAGCCCAGGATAATTCTGCAGATGAAACCCAGAAATATATTTCAACTGAGCCTAAAAATAAATCCAAAGTAAATAAATGGTTAATTTGGGCCTTAGTAATTGTTCTTTTAGCTTCTGCCTCTGTATTTGGTTTAGTATACTTTTTTAAAGTTTATACAGAAGTACCGATTGTAGAAGTTCCAAATCTAATTAATACTGAATTTAAAGAGGCAAAAGATATAGCTTCTGAAAAAGGTTTGAGCCTCAAAAAGGCAGAAGAGGAAGTTTTTCATAATGATGTTGAAAAAGGTCATATTGTTACACAGGAGCCAAGAGTTAGTGAAAGAGTTAAACAAACTAGACAGATAGTTGTAACTATCAGTAAGGGACCCAAAATTGTAGAATTACCGGATTTTAAAGGACGTCCTTTAAGAGAAGTTGAGGTTTTATTAGATAACTTAGGTCTTCAGGTTGATGAATTTGTATATGAATATAGTGAACAGTTTGATGAAAATTATGTAATATCACAAATTCCTGAACCGGGTAGTGAAATAGAGGTTAATACTAAAGTAGAATTAGTTGTTAGTAAGGGACCTAAACCAATTATGGTTACAATGCCCTCATTATTAGGAAAAGATAAAGATGAATCATTTAATTTAATTACACGAAATGGTTTAGAAGTTGGTAAATTAAATTATGGAAAATCAACAAGATATGTGGAAGGTTTAGTAATGAATCAAGAATATGAAGTTGGTGAGAATGTGCCAGAAAACTCTACTGTTGATATAGGTATTAGTACTGGATTAGTTAACAAGGGTAATTTTGAAGAGCATAGAACAAATATTGGTATAAATATTGTAGGAAACAGTGAACAGGAAATAAAAATAGTAGTTAAAGATAGTAATGGTGAAGAAATTGCGTATCAAAAAACCCATAATCCTGGAGAATATGTAAATAAAACCATTTACAGTGTTGGACCTACGGTTTTAGAAATATATAGAGATGGTGAGTTAATAAAAACACAAGAAATTGGCACATAAATAGGAGGTCATTAATGGAAGGTATTATAACAAAAACTTTAGGTGGGTTTTTCTTTGTGAAAACAAATGAAGAAATTCATAAATGTAGGATTAGAGGTAAAATTCAGAAACAAGTTTATCCAGGTGATATTGCAAAAATAAATTTAGAAGATAAAATTGTAGAGTCTGTTAAAAAACGAGATAATCTACTTACGAGACCAAAGGTTGCTAATGTAGAACAAATGATTATTTTAACATCTCTTAAAAGTCCTCCTATGGACAAAAATTTGTTAGATAGGTTTATATTAATGGCAGAATCATCAGGGCTAATCCCCCTTATTGTATTTAACAAAATAGATCTTGTAGATAATTTAGATGAATACAAAGGAAATTTAGAGATCTATTCAGAAATAGGATATAATACCTTTTATATGAGTGCTAAACAGCATAAAGGTCTAAATAAATTATATCAAAATTTGGGTAATAAAATATCGGTTATTGCCGGCCCAAGTGGTAGTGGGAAGTCTACTTTAATTAATAGTATCGTTGAAGATGTTCAACTTCCTACTAATGAGGTTAGCGAAAAGTTAAAAAGAGGAGTCCATACTACAAAACATGTGGAGTTAATAACTCTACCCAGTAAAGGTTATGTGGCTGATACTCCAGGATTTACAAATATAAATATAGAGAATATTGAATCTGATAGTCTAAGATATTATTTTCCTGAGTTCAAAGAATATGAAGACCTTTGCAAATTCAGCACATGTAGTCATACCCATGAACCAGGATGTGCAGTAAAAGAAGCCCTTGAAAATGGTTTGATTAACCAAGAAAGATATGAAAGTTATAAGGAAATATATAAAGAATTACAAGAAAAAGAGGATGATATATATGGTTAATTTTGCTCCATCAATTTTATCAGCAAATTTTAGTAACTTAAAAGAAGAAGTAGAAAGTGTTAAAGATGCTAAATACCTTCATTTAGATATAATGGACGGTCGTTTTGTACCAAATATAACTTATGGCCCTTTGGTTATTGAAGCTATTAGACCATACAGTAAACAAATTTTTGATACCCATTTAATGATAGTTGAGCCCGAAAAATATATTGAAGATTTTGCAGAAGCAGGTAGTGATATTATAACTGTACATGTTGAAGCAACTGACCATATACATCGTGCTATTCAGATGATCAAATCTACTGGTTGTAAAGCAGGAGTATCACTTAACCCAGCTACTTCTTTATCGACAATAGAAAATATAATTGATGATTTAGATTTAATTTTAATAATGTCAGTAAACCCTGGTTTTGGAGGACAAAAATTTATTCCTCAGATCTTAGATAAAGTAAAAAGGTTAACTAAAATGATACAGAAAAGTAATACAGAAACTTTAATTGAGATTGATGGTGGTATTAATTTTGATAATGTTAAAGAAATAGCAGATGCCGGAGTTGATATAATAGTTAGTGGTTCTGCAATCTTTAAAGGCAATCCAGAAGAGAATCTTAATAAATTCAGAAAAAAATTGGAAGGCTAGTGATTTAATTGGGTAAAACTCTGATAGTTTTAAATGGTGTTTTTAATAATAAAAAAAATCAATTTCAAAAAATTATTAATGAATATAATAGGATTATTGCTGTTGATGGGGGATATAAATTCCTTAAAAATATTATAGATAAAGAACCTGATATTATTATAGGAGATTTTGATTCTATTGACCGAAATTCTAAATCACTTAAAAATTTCCATGGTGAAACTTATGAGTTTGACAGTGATAAGGATAAAACCGATGGTGAATTATCTGTTGATTATTGTTTAGAGAATGGTTTAAATGATATTACCTTTATTGGCGCCACAAAAGGTCGTTTAGATCAACAGTTTGGTAATATATTGTTGTTAGAATATGCAAATAATCGAGATATAAATGCCAATATTGTTGAACCTGGGATAGAAATTAATTTGATTACTGATAAAAAAATAATTAAAAATAAAGCAGGATATACATTGTCACTTTTTTCTTTAAGTGATAAAGCGATTATTAATACGCTAGAAGGTTGTAAATATGAATTAAATAATTATACCGTAGAAAGATCAAGTAGTAGAGGTATTAGTAACATTATTAAGAAAGAAAAAGCTATAATTAAAGTAGAATCAGGAAAATTATTAGCCTTTATCTGCAAAAAATGTTAATGGGAGTAAATTATGAGGAAAATTGATAGTGAAATTATTACAAAAGAAATTAAAGAAGCAGTTCAAACTGCAAATTATTCTCTGGAACAGAACTTAATCCAGAAATTAAAAACTGCTGCCAATAAAGAAAAATCTGACTTAGGAAAAAATGTTTTAAAAGAATTAATAGAAAATGCTAAAATAGCACGTGAAGAAAATATTCCGATTTGTCAGGATACTGGTATTGTAGTAATTTTTGCTGAAGTTGGTAATAATGTGAAAATAAATGGTGATTTAAATGAGGCAATAAACTATGGTATTAAAATTGGCTATAATGAAGGTTATTTAAGGAACTCGGTAGTAGAAGATCCTTTTAAAAGAGAAAATACTGGAGACAATACCCCAGCAATTATATATACTGATTTAGTTGAAGGGGATAGACTAAATTTGAAAATATTGATAAAAGGTGCCGGTAGTGAAAACATGAGTAAAATTAAAATGTTTAAACCTACTTCCACTAAAAAAGAAATTATTGATTTTGTTGTTGAAACCGTGGAAAAAGCTGGTGCAAATGCTTGCCCTCCTTATATTTTAGGTATTGGTATTGGCGGCACATTTGAAAAAGCAGCATTATTATCAAAAAAAGCTTTAGTGAAAGATTACCAAGAGGATTCATATATAGAAGATTTAGAAAGTAAAATTTTAAAAGAAGTAAACAAGACCGGGATTGGACCAGCAGGATTAGGTGGAAACACCACTGCATTAGGTGTAAATATTTTGACCCATCCCTGCCATATTGCTTCATTACCAGTAGCTGTTAATGTAAATTGTCATGCTTCAAGACATATTAAGATATCTATATAAGCAGGTGAAAAAATGAAATTAAAAACTCCTTTAACTGAGAAAAAAACTAAAGAACTTAAAGCAGGAGATAAAGTTTATCTAAGTGGTTATGTATATACTGCAAGAGACCAAGCACACAAAAGGTTATATAAACTTATTAAAAATAATGAAAAAGTTCCAATTGATTTAAATAATTCTGTAATTTACTATACTGGTCCAGCACCAGCACGTCCTAATCAAGCGATAGGTGCCTGTGGACCAACCACAAGTTATAGAATGGATGAATATACTCCAGCATTACTTAAGAGAGGTTTAAAGGGGATTATTGGCAAAGGGCCTAGAAGTAAAGAAGTTTTAGAGTCTTTAAAAGAAAATAAAGCCGTATATTTTGCCGCAATTGGTGGGACTGCTGCGTTATTATCCCAAAAAATCATTGAATCAAAAATAGTTGCTTATTCAGATTTAGAAACTGAAGCAATTAGATTACTTAAATTAAAAGAATTCCCACTAGTAGTTATTAATGATGTCTATGGTAATGATTACTATGAAATAGGTCAGAATAAATTTAAAGAAACGAGGTAATCACATGGATTTTAAAGAAGAATCTTTAAAATTACACAGGAAGTTAAGGGGCAAACTAACTGTCGAGAGCAAACATCATTTATCTAACAAGCATGACTTAAGCCTGCTTTATACTCCAGGTGTAGCTGAGATTTGTAAAAAAATAAGCGAAAATAAAGAAAATGTATATGATTATACTATTAAAAATAATAGTGTAGCAGTTATTAGTGATGGAAGCGCTGTATTAGGATTAGGGGATATAGGACCTGAAGCTGCTTTACCTGTAATGGAAGGTAAGGCTATTTTATTGAAAAGATTTGCAGGAGTTGATGCTTATCCTCTGTGTATAAAAAGAAATGAAGTTGATGAATTCGTGCAAAATGTTGTCAATTTAACTTCTTCTTTTGGAGCGATTAATTTAGAAGATATTAAAGCACCATTTTGTTTTGAAATCGAAGAAAAACTAAAAGCAAAAACAAATATACCGATTTTTCATGATGACCAGCATGGTACTGCGATTGTAGTCCTGGCTGGTTTATTTAATTCACTTAAATTAGTTGAGAAAAACATAGAAAATATCAAAATTGTTATTGCAGGCGCTGGAGCTGCTGGCTTTGCTGTTACTAAATTATTATCAACTGCTGGAGCAAAAAATATCACAGTTGTTGATAAAAAAGGTGTTGTTTATAAAGGAAGAGCAGAAAATGATAAGTATTTAGAGCAGTTAAGTGAAATTTCAGGTGAAAGAAGAGTAAGGGACTTAAAAGATGCTTTTAAAAACTCTGATGTATTTATCGGTGTATCAACTGGAGATATTGTGTCCGAAAAAATGATTAAAAGTATGAATGAAAAGCCAATAATCTTTGCGTTAGCAAATCCGAATCCTGAGATCACTCCACAAAAAGCATATGATGCAGGTGCATATATTGTAGCGACAGGGAGATCTGATTACAATAACCAAATAAATAATGTTTTAGCTTTTCCAGGTATATTTAGGGGTGTATTAGATGCTCGTGCATCTGAAGTAAATGAAAAAATGAAACTAAAAGCAGCAATTGAAATTGCTAATTTAACTGGTGGTAATTTAAATAAAGACCAAATAATTCCGGAGGTTTTTAATGAAAAAGTGGCTTTGAAAACAGCTTTTGCAGTAGCAGAGGAAGCGGTAAAAACAGGAGTAACAAAATCTGAGTTGAGTATTGCTGAAATCAAAAAAAAGATAAGAAAAAATATAGTAATAAAATAAAAAGGAGTTTATTCAATCTTAATTGAATAAACTCCGTTATAAAAAATATATTAATATGCACGTTGAACTTTATTTGCTTTCAAACATTTTGTGCAAAC
>CAJXKY010000004.1 GCA_913055675.1 uncultured Halanaerobiales bacterium | reverse complement strand
CTATTATTATTTCGCTATTCATTCCTCAACACTTTTACATTTTAACATAATCATAATAAAAATACAATATATTAAGTGGATTTAATGAGTTTTTTGTAAGAGTTAAACAAATAGAGAAGTTGATGGCTGAACATCAACTCCTCATTTGTTATAATTTAATAAACGATTCCAATATTTACTAAACTACTTTTCTTAACATGCTTTTTATTTTATCACTTAGATCTGTAAATGATGAATAGATAACTGGAATTACATATAAGGTTAAGAATGTGGAGAATAATAATCCACTAATTACAACTATTGCTAACGGCTGCTGTAATTCTGAACCTTCACCAATTCCTAATGATAATGGTATCAACGCTAAAATTGTTGTAAGCGCTGTCATCATAATCGGTCTTAACCTAATAGGTCCAGCTTCTAAGATAGCATCATGTTTGGTTTTACCTTCATCTCTCATTCTATTAATATAATCTACAAGAACTATAGCATTATTAACTACTATACCTGCCAGGGTTATAATACCAATTAAAGCAGGCACAGAAATTGTAGTACCGGTAATATAAAGTCCGAATACAACTCCTACTATTGCTAATGGAACTGTAAACATTATTACTAAGGGATGGACTAAGGATTCAAACTGAGAAGCCATTACCATATATACTAGCACAATTGCTAAGAGAAATGCATAAAATAGGTCAGTAAATGACTGCTGTAAATCCTGGAACTGTCCCCCATATTTTATATTATAACCTTCAGGTAGTTCAACATTTTCATCAACTCTTTCTTGGATTTTGTTTACAGCTGTACCCAAGTCAGTTTGATAAAGTGATGCTGTTATTTCCGAATATCTTTCCTGGTTTAACCTAAGAATTTCTTTAGGCCCTTCAGTCAGCTTAAAACTGGCTATCCTTGATAAAGGGACTTTAGCTCCTGTTGGTGAAGGTAACATAATATTTTTAAGTTGTTCAATATTCTGTTTATCACTCTCATTTAAAGTAACTCTAACATCATATTCATCTCCCCCCACTTCATAACGGGTCGCTACATCACCAGAAATAACAGTTTTAACTGTATTGGCAACACTTCTAACTCTTAAACCTAATCTTGCAGCTAATGATCTGTCTATGCTTATTGAATATTCCGGACGACCTTCTTCAAAGGTGTCTTCTACTTCTCTGACCCCTTCTACCTGATTCATTTCGCTCATTACCAAACCGGAGATTCTTTCAAGCTCTTCTAGATTCTCACCAACTACTTTAATATTAATCGGCTGGCCACCACTTGGTCCAAAGAAACCGCTCTGTGATTCTATATTAACATCTGCACCAGGAACTCTAATTTTTTTTCTTAATTCTTCCATAACCTGACTTGTAGAACGTTCTCTTTGATCCAAATCTTTTAAAATTACTGTAAAAGAACCAGACTCACTTGCTGGTGCTCCCCCAGTCATCATTCCTCCGGCACCGATGTTTGTAAATATTGTTTCTACTTCGGGGATTTCACCAATTTCTTTTTCTATATTTTCTCCAACTTCTTGGGTCTCATCTAAGACTGTTCCTACAGGCAAACTATAATTAACAGTAAACTGTCCCTGGTCAAACTGTGGTAAAAACTCTGTACCAAGCTGACTACCTAAAAATCCACCAGCAGCTATTAATACTACAATTAATATCCCGATTGTCCAACGATGCTTTAAAAACCAGGACAGTGAATTTCGATAATTGGATTTTATAAAGCCCATACTTGTCTCTGAGTCAAGATTCTTTTGTTTTTTGTTTAACTTTAATATCTTTGATGAAAGCATTGGTATTAAAGTAAGGGCAACAACTAATGAAGCAAACAATGAGAAACTAACTGTTAAGGCTAATTCTCTAAATATTTGTGCTGTTAATCCTTCTACAAATATAACGGGTAGAAATACAACAATTGTAGTGAAAGTAGAAGCTGTGATAGCCATTCCCACTTCTTCACTACCTCGGCTGGCTGCTTCTATACGGTTTAAACCATATTGTTTATACCGGAAAATATTTTCTAGAACAACTATTGCATTATCAACCAGCATTCCTACCCCGAGGGCAAGACCACCCAAGGAAATTATATTGATAGTTAAACCACCAAAATAAATCAGTAAGAAAGTGGTAACAATAGAAATCGGTATTGCCAATCCAATAATAATAGTGCTTCTAAAATTTCTTAAGAAAAGAAATAATACTAAGATTGCAAGTAAACCACCTATAATTGCATTTCTATAAACACTTGAAATTGACTGTTCTATATATTCAGCCTGATCAGCAATTGGAACTATATTCAGGTTCGGATATTCACTTTTTAAAGCTTCAATTTCATCACGAACTCTATTTGCTACACTTACAGTATTAGAATCGGTTTGTTTTTGGATTGTTAGTCCAATACTTTCTTCTCCGTTTACACGGGTGACACTAGTTACTTCCTTATACGTGTCTTTTATGGTTCCAAGTTCACTAAGTTCCACAAATCCTCTCCCGGAACCAGTTGGGATTAGTAAATCTCTAATTTGATCTACATTTTCAAACTTACCTGTAACTCTAACTATATATTCAACATTACCACGGTTAATATTACCACCTGATAAATTAAAGTTTTCTAAAAGTAAGTTCTGGGTTATTGAATTAAATTCAACTCCATAGTTTTCCATCTTGTTTTTATCTAGTTCTATTAAAATTTCACGGTCTAATCCTCCAGTAAGATCAACTGAAGCCACTCCCTGAAGTCTTTCTATTCTGGGAATAACATTATCTTCTACATGAGTTTTTAAATCAGCTAAATTTTGACCACTATAGACACCAAGTTGTAAGACCGGAATCATTGAGGGATCAAACTGAACAATGAGTGGATCACGAACATCATCTGGTAAGGCTTCAGAAACTAGATCGGTTTGCTCTCTCATATCAAGAGCTGCAAAATCCATATCAGTCCCATAATTAAATTCCATAACTATCGTAGATTGTCCGGCCCCGGATGTTGAATTTAAAGTTTTAACATTAGTAACCGTCGCCAGTGAATTTTCCAACGGTTTTGTTACTAATGATTCAACCTCCTGTGGTCCTGCATTTTCATAAGATGTAATTACTGCTGCTCCAGGAAAGCTAATTTCAGGTAGTAAATCTATATTAAGTCTATCAAGAGAGATAAACCCTAAAATTACTATGAGCAAGATCACCATTACAGTTGTTACAGGGCGTTTTATTGAAAAATCGGATAACTTCATTACTCAATCACCTCAACGGACTGACCTTCTTGGATCCTATTTTGACCCTGAATAATTACTTGGTCACTTTCCGCAAGACCATTTGAAATTACTACTTTATCATCATATATAATCCCGATCTCAACATCATTTTTAACAGCTTGACCATCCTGAATAACATATACATATGGGAAGCTTTCTAGATCAAGTACTGTATCAACCGGTAAAGTTAAAGCTTCTCTAGCACTGTCCTTACGTATTCTTACATCCACAAACATGCCAGGATATACATTCTTTGGCTTACCAGTAAATTCAATAACTACTGGATAAGCTTCATTTTGAGGATCTATTACTGGAGAAATAGTTTTGATTTTGCCTTCAAAGACTCTGGTCTTTCCGTTCTTAACTACTATATTTACAGTATCTCCCTTATTAATAAGTGGTCTTAACTCAGAAGTTACTGTCGTATTTACATTTAAAGTATCTGTAACAGCTAATCTAACAACAGGTGTTCCCTGACCGATCATTTCATTTTCTTCTGTGTTTACAGTTGCAATATGAGCACTAATAGGACTTGTAATTACAGCTTTGGAAAGTTGGTCTTCAACCCTTTCCAAACCGGCTTCAGCTTGTTTTACATTCGCTTTACTAGCCCTGATTTGTTCAGCATCTGCACCTTTTTTTACTTTATCAACATTTATCTTTGCTATCCTTTTATTTACTTCAGAAACATTAACTTGATTTTTAGCAGACTGCAACTGTTGTTTTAACTGAGTTGGATTATTATAATTATCTCTAGCTATTTCATACATCTGTTCAGAAGTATTTAATGATAACTCTGCTTGCTCTTTTGCAATTCGAGCACTTTCAATTGATACTCTAGCATTATCAACCTGTAATTGTGCATTTTCATAAGATGAACGAGCATTTTCAAGCTGTAGTTTTGCTCCTTCTAATTCCTTTTCACTAATTACGTTATCCTCATAAAGTTGCTGCATTCTTTCATAATCATTTTGGGCCTGATTTAAATTGTTTTCAGCTTGTCTGACACCAACTTCGGCCTGTTGTAATGATTTTTTTGCTTGATTGACCCTTTCCTCTGCTGATTCCAATTGTTTTTCAGCATTTTTAAACTGTGACTCTGCATTAACTAACTGTTGTTTTAAATTACTTTTATCATTATATATTTCTTTAATTAATTCTAAGTTTTCTTTCGCACTTTCAAGAGAAATCTGGGCTTGTTCATAATTCGCTTCTGCACTCTGGATATCTTCTTTTGAAGCTCCTTTTTGCAGTTGATCCAAATTAGCCTGAGCTGCTTCTAAACCGGCTTCAGACTGTTTCTTTTGGATTAAAAGTTGACTTTTATCAAATTCTAAAATCTTATCTCCTTTATTTACCTTATCCCCAACAGATACATATAGCTTCTCTACAACACCATTTATTTCTGCAGGTAAGTTAACTGTCTTCTCCGGAATTACTTTCCCAGAAAGAAGTTCGGTTACTGCAATATCTTCTCTTTTGGGTTGAATTGTTTTAACGGGTTCTTGAGCTCCGGCCAAAAGTGAAAAAGATAATATCAAGATTAAAGTCATGTATAATATTTTATTTAATTTCATTTTGAATCACATCCTCAAAATATTTATTTAAAGTTCCTGTTTTATGCATCAAATTATATAAGCTCATTATATATTGGTAATGGGTTTGGTTTTTACTAATTCTAATTTGATTAAGGTTAGTTTCAGCTCTTAAGACATCCAAACTAGTTCCTACTCCATTATCAAACCTTTTTACGGCCTGTTGGTAATTTTCCTGGGCCTGTTCTTCATTTGATTTATCTATTTCTAGGCTTTGTTTATTTTCATCGATTTTATATAAAGCCTGCATAATCTCTGTTTCAATATTCCTTTTAATCTGTTTTTCATTATTTTCTAAGTTTTCTTTTTCAAGTTCAATTTTCTTTTGATTAAGTTCAGATTTGTTACCATCATAAAGGGTAACTGAACCACTAAGAGTTATTGTAAAATTACCATCATTAAAATCAAGGGAATTGCCCTCAAAACTATAATTGCCTCTTAAGAAAAAGGACGGTTTATATAAATTGTCTTCCATTTCCTTATTTATATTTTTCATTTCCTGATTTATTTCTAGGCTTTTTAATTCAAACTTGTTTTGATAAGCTTTATCAAGTTGAGTTTGTAGATCTTTTTCCACTTCTGGGATATCAGGTTGTTTTAAAGTGAAATCAGTATTTTCTATTTCTAAAAGATCTGCTAATCTTTTTTTAGCAATTTTTAAATCGTTTTCTGCAGTTAAAATTGATTGTTTTGTTTTATTTACCTCAATCTTAACTTCATTTACATCACTTTTTACCACAAGTCCTGCTTCATAATTTTTTTGAACATTTTCGAGATGGTTTTCGACCAGTTTTAATGAATTACGTTGTATCTCAAGGATTCCTTCTTTAATTAATACATTAAAGTAGGCCTGAATAACTGAATTCAAATTATTATTTAAAGTCTGTTCATATTTAAGTTCATTTAACTGAACAGCTTTATTACTTAACTTGGTACCGTTTTTAACCTGACCGCCTAAATAAAGCGGCTTATTTATAGTTAGAGTGGTACTGTAATTATCCTGAGGTTGTTCTTTAAATTCAATTGGAACCATTTCGCCAACCAATGTACCGGGTTGTCCAGTTGGTACTCCCTGAAATAAATATTTCGAAGGACTTAAAGGTGCCTCCCCTAGTCTTGTATATGAAGACTGTAAAGTAACTTCCGGGGCCAATCCCTTTTTGGATGTTTGAACATCAATTTCTGAAGCTTTAGTATCTCGACGTGCATTTTCAAGTTGTGAACTGTTTTGGACGAAATTTTTGATAGCTTCTTCTAAAGACATTTCTGCTGCACTTATATTTGCAGTTAAACTAGTCACAAATACTAATATTAATAAAATGATAACAAACTTCTTATTTTTCATTTCTTTTACCCCCTGCTAATCCGTACATTATAAAATCAAATATTTTCTTGGTTCTTTCTTCATTATCGCCTTTTAAGCTACAGCTAAAATTATTATGAGCACTATTAGTTGAATTGATTATCATTAGAGCTATTTCGTTACTTGGACTTTCTCTAAATTCACCACTATCTATACCTCTTTGGATAGCCTTTTCCAATACTGCAACACTTTGACGATGTTTTTTTTCCATTAATTCTTTGAACTCTCTATTAATTACATCATTATTACTGATTAGCATTTCCGCTAATTTATGATTATTATCAATAAATTCTATCCTTCCTTTTATATACTGATAAATTACTTCTTGCGGTGAAAGATCACTTCTATCTAATTGCAATATCTTATCAAAATACGCTTTTCCTTTTTCCTTAATTATAGAAAAAAACAAATCTTCTTTACTATCAAAATGCCAATAAATTGTTCCTTTTCCGACATCTGCTTGATTGGCAATTTTAGATATCGAAGTATCTTTAAATCCTGTTTCTGCAAATAATTTTACAGCTGTTTCCATAATGTTTTTTCTTGTATCTTCCTTCATTAAATCAACTCCTAATTTCTCGACCGACCGTTCAGTTTATTATTTTAAGCTTACCAAATATATTGTGGTTTGTCAATCTATATATTATTGTTTAAATATTCAAAAATATTAATGTGGCAGTAATTTAAGACAAAAAAAGGTGGGGAAATCCCCACCTTCTTGTTCAAATCTATTTAATTTTTGTTTTAATTATTTATTGATATTATAAAAAGCATCCATTCCTGCATATTTCGCTGCACTTCCTAGTGCTTCTTCTATTCTCAATAATTGATTATATTTTGCTACTCGTTCTGATCTTGCTGGGGCACCTGTTTTAATCTGACCAGTATTCATTGCAACAGCTAAGTCAGAAATTGTGGTATCACTTGTTTCCCCACTACGGTGAGAAATGACAGCAGTATAACCTGCTTTTTTAGCCATTTCAACAGTTTCTAGGGTTTCTGTAAGGGTACCAATTTGATTTACTTTAATCAAAATAGAGTTACTTACATTTGTATCAATACCTTTTTTAAGTCTTTTACTGTTTGTTACATAAAGGTCATCTCCAACTAACTGAACTTTGTGCCCTAATCTTTCATTCAATAGAATCCAGTTCTCCCAGTCATCTTCATCAAGTCCGTCTTCAATAGAGATAATTGGGTAATTCTCAACTAGCTCTTCATAATAATCTATCAATTCTTCCGGAGTTCTTTTAACACCTTCACCTTTAAAGTTATATTTGCCTTCTTCATAAATTTCAGTTGCAGCTACATCTAAAGCTAATTTGATATCATCGTTTATTTTATAACCAGCTTTTTCAACAGCTTCTACTATTACATCAAGTGCTTCTTCATTGGATGATAGATCAGGTGCAAAACCACCTTCATCTCCAACTCCAGTTCCTAAGTTTCTAGTTTGAAGTACTTTCTTTAAATTATGATAGATTTCAGCTCCCATCTGAACTGCTTCTTTAAAACTTTCAGCTCCAGTGGGCATAATCATAAATTCTTGAATATCTACATTATTATCAGCATGTTCTCCACCATTTAAAATATTCATCATAGGCACGGGTAATAAGTTGGCGCCTACACCACCGATATAATTAAATAGGAAATCATCGGAAACGGCAGCTGCTGCATCAGCTACTGCCAAAGAAATACCTAAAATAGCATTAGCACCAAGTCTACCTTTATTATCAGTATCATCCATCTCTATCATTAAATTATCTATAAGAATCTGGTCTCTTACATCCATTCCAATTAGTTCAGGACCCATAACTGTATTTACATTTTTTACTGCTTCAAGAACACCTTTACCTAAAAAATCATCTCCACCATCTCTTAATTCAACTGCTTCATGAGCTCCAGTGGAAGCACCGGAAGGCACTTTAGCTCTTCCCATAGTCCCATCTTCTAAAACGACATCTACTTCTATAGTAGGATTACCGCGTGAATCAAGGATTTGGCGAGCATAAACATCTTCAATAAATGGACTTATCATAAAAATCACCTCAATTTTATTATTTTTCTATAACAAGAGAATCGCCTGTCATTTCTTCAGGTTTCTCTAAATCTAAAATATCTAACATTGTAGGAGCAATATCAGCTAAGATTCCATCTTTTAATTCAACTTCTTGGTCTGCTCCGGCATACATCAATATTACAGGATTTGTAGTATGAGCTGTATGCGGTTCTCCCTTTTCATCTATCATCTGTTCACTATTACCATGGTCAGCAGTTATTAGAGCTTGACCACCCATTTCTAGAATTTTTGGTACAATTTCACTCATACACTCATCGATTGCTTCTAGGGCTTGAACTGCTGCCTCATAAAATCCAGTATGACCCACCATATCTGGATTTGCAAAGTTTAAGATAACTACATCATAAATATCTTCCTGTAGTTTTTCCATCAATCTATCTTTAACTTTATAGGCACTCATTTCCGGCTGAAGGTCATAAGTTGCTACTTTAGGAGAAGGAATTAGTTCTCGGTCTTCTCCTTCAAATTCCTGCTCTTCACCACCATTGAAAAAGAAAGTTACATGAGCATATTTTTCAGTTTCAGCAATCCTAAGCTGTCGTAATCCGTTTTCACTTAAGACTCCTCCTAATATATTTTCAATATAAAGTTTTGGAAAGGCAACTGGCAAATCAAAGTCTTCATCATAATCTGTCATACAAATGAAATATAAATCACTTGGATGTTCAGCAGGTCTTTCAAATTCATCAAAACCAGAAATACTTAATGCTCTTGTGATTTGACGAGCACGGTCTGCTCTGAAGTTGAAAAACATCATTGCATCTTCACTTTTTACAGTTGTAACGGGTTCTGCGTCTTCCATAATTACACTTGGGAGCACAAATTCATCATTATCGCCCCGTTCGTAAGACTTTTCAACTGCTTCTCTTGCAGTTGAAACTTCAATTCCTTCACCTAAAACATAGGCATCATAGGCTTTTTTGGTTCTATCCCATCTATTATCTCTGTCCATAGCATAATACCTACCACTAACAGTAGCAATCTTACCAATACCTAGGTCATCCATTTTTTCTTCAAGTTGGTCTATATAGGTAAGGGCACTCTGAGGTGGGGTATCTCTACCATCTAAGATTGCATGGACATAAACTTCTTCTATTTCAGCAGTTTTAGACATTTCCAACAGACCAAACAAATGATTAATATGGCTGTGAACTCCTCCATCAGATAGTAATCCCATCAAATGAAGTGCACTTCCATTATTTTTAACCCTTTGTATTGCCTCTTTAATAACATCATTTTCCAGAATCGAACCATCTTGAACTGCTTTAGAAATTCGGGTATATTCCTGAGGAACTACCCGTCCGGCTCCTAGGTTTAAATGACCCACTTCAGAGTTACCCATCTGTCCTTCAGGTAATCCTACATCTTCTCCTGAAGCCTGGATGATTGAAGTTGGAGATTCGGCTCTTAGTTTATCTAAATAGGGAGTTTTTGCATTTTTTACAGCATTTTTTTCTACCTGTTCTGACTCACCATAACCATCTAAAATGATTAAGGCAAGCGGTCGTGGTCTATTCATTCGAACACCTCCTGTTCTATACCTTTAAAAAAATCTGATTATCTTTCGGAAGTCCTTTTAACAATTTGTGCAAATGATTCTGCTTGTAGGCTTGCTCCTCCTACTAAGGCACCATCAATATCACTCTCAGACATAAATTCTTCTATATTATGGGGTTTAACGCTACCACCATATTGAATTCTTACGTCTTCAGCAGCATCTAAGTATTGAGTTTCTATAACATCTCTAATATAGCTTATTACTTCATTAGCCTGTTTTGCACTTGCAGATTCTCCAGTCCCAATAGCCCAAAGTGGTTCATAAGCTATTACAGTCTGACTTACCTGTTTTTGATTTAAACCTTTCAGGGCAGCTTTAACCTGATTTTCTACTTTTTCTCTGGTATTATCTGCTTTTCTTTCTTCTAAACTCTCTCCCACACATATAATCGGTTTAAGTCCATGTTTAAAGGCTGCTTTAACTTTTTTATTAACTTCTTCGTCTGTTTCATCATAGTATTCTCTTCGTTCTGAGTGACCTACTATAATATACTCTACACCGAGTTCTTTTAGCATTTCTGGAGAAGTATCACCTGTAAAGGCTCCATTTTCTTCCCAGTGCATATTTTGTCCACCAACTTTTATATTACTATTTTTAGCAACTTCTACAACATCCGGTAAATCGATATCAGGAGGACAAACTCCGATTTCTACGTTTTCTATTCCAGCCACTTTTTCTCTTAAAGAACTCACTAGATCTTTTGCTTCTGATATGGTTTTATTCATTTTCCAGTTTCCAGCAATAAAAGGTTTTCGCATCTTTTAATACCTCCCAATTATTTAAGGTCATCAATTGCTTCTACAGCAGGTAATGGTTTCCCTTCGAAAAATCTTAAGGAAGCTCCACCACCAGTTGATACATGTGTCATCTTATCAGTTAAGCCTGCCTTTTTAACAGCCGCTGCAGATTCACCACCACCAATTACTGTTTTGGCATCTGCTTTCGCTAAGGCTTTAGCAATCTCATTAGTACCTTTTGCAAACTTATCAAATTCAAAAACTCCAATCGGTCCATTCCAAATTACAGTTTTAGCATTCGCTATAACTGTTTTATACTCTTCAAGAGTTTGGGTTCCTCCACTGTCTAAAATCTGCCAATCTTTTGGAATCTGATCAACAGAAACCTCTTTTGCTTCTGCATCTTTATCAAATCTATCTGCTATTATTACATCCTTTGGTAAAAGTAATATTACATTCTTTTCTCGAGCTTTACTAATTAAATCTCGTGCTACCTGAAGTTTGTCATTCTCAACTAAGGATTCACCTACTTCATAACCTTGAGCTTTTAAGAAGGTATTGGCTATACCTCCTCCAGTTAATATGAAATCTACTTTTTCTAATAAATTTTCAATAACCGAAATCTTACCGGAAATTTTTGCTCCTCCCATAATTGCTACAAAGGGAGATTCAGGATCTTCCATAACTTCACCTAGTGCATTTAATTCTCTCATCAAAAGAAAACCTGCAGCTGAAGGTAAATATTCAGTTACACCAACTGTCGAAGCATGAGCCCGGTGAGCTGCTCCAAAAGCATCAAGTACAAATATATCAGCGTTTTCTGCAAGTTGTTTTGAAAATTCCGGATCGTTTTCTTTTTCTCCTTTATAAAAACGGGTGTTTTCAAGTAATAGCACATCGCCATTATTCATACTATTTACTGCTTTCTTAACTTCGCTACCAATACAATCGTCCACTTTAACTACATTTTTATTTAAAAGGTTAGCTAATTCTTTACCAACCGGATCTAGCTTAAACTCTTCTTTGATTTCACCTTTTGGTCTTCCTAGGTGTGACATTAAAATAACTTTTGCATCTTCATTGGCTAAAAATTTTATTGTCGGTAAAGCTGCTTCGATACGATTTGTATCAGTAACTTCACCGTCTTCTATTGGAACATTAAAATCTACTCTAACTAAAACTCTTTGCCCTTTGAAATTATAGTCTTTTAATGTTTTTTTCAAGCTTATCCACCTCCATGATAGGTATAAAAAGGGGTTAAAGTATGAAAGCTTTAACCCCTTTGTGTTTTATATGATGTTATTTATATTCCTAATTCTTTCATTTTTACAGCAAAATCATTCAGTCTTTGAGCATAACCCCATTCATTGTCATACCAGGATAGGATTTTGACCATATTGCCCTGGATAACTTTAGTATAGTTTGCATCATAAATTGATGAATGTGGATTGCCTATTATATCTTTAGAAACAATAGGTTCTTCATTGTATTGTAAAATACCTTTCATTTCTCCATCGGCATATTTTTTCATAACTTCATTAATTTCTTCTACAGTTACATCTTGTTCTAGAGTAGCAACTAAATCTATTAAAGAACCAGTAGATGTTTGGGTTCTTACTGCCATTCCATCTAACTTACCTTCAAGTTCTGGTAATACATCTGTAGTAGCAACTGCAGCACCTGTTGTGGTTGGTACAATATTTTCTGCTGCTGCACGGCCGCGGGTGATTTTTTTCCATTTATATGGACCATCTAACAGATTTTGTGAAGATGTATAAGAGTGAATTGTTGTCATAAGACCTTTTTCAAGACCAAATTCATCGTTTAGAATTTTTGCTATCGGTGATAAGCAGTTAGTAGTACAGGACGCATTAGAAACTATATCATGTTTGGCGGGATTATATTCATCACCATTTACTCCTAATACAACTGTAAGATCTTCGTTACTAGCAGGAGCAGAGATTATAACTTTTTTAGCACCTGCCTCTAAATGCTTTTTAGCATCATTAGCATCTGTAAATAGACCAGTTGATTCATAAACCACCTCTACACCTAAATCATCCCAAGGTAATTCAGCAGGATCTTTTTTATTGAATATTTTAATTTCTTTTCCATCTACAATTATAGAATTATCTGTATGATCTATTTCACCGTCAAAAGTACCATGGTTAGAATCATATTTTAGTAAATATGCTAATATTTTGGGCTCCACTAAGTCATTAATTGCAACAAATTCAATTTCAGGATTATCAATTGCACCTCTTAAAGCTTTTCTACCAATTGCTCCAAAACCGTTAATAGCTACTTTTACTTTCATCTTTATTCCTCCTTATTTATAATTATATATTTAATTAATTTACTTTAATATTAAATAGACCACAAAATTTATTTAGTTTTTGGAATTTTCACCTCCCTTAAGAGATATGATTTCTCTTGCTGTTATTTCATCAGTTATTAATATATCATGATATTTTGGTGAAACCACAGATATAATGGCGCGTGCTTTATCAACTCCTCCGGCTACAGCAATTACCTTATCAATGCTTTCCAAATCTTCCATACTTAAACCAACACTGGCCGTAGAGTAAACAACATCACCATCTTCATTAAAGTATAGTCCAAAAGCTTCTGCAATCGCACCTTTATCTTTTAACTTTTGCATCTCTCTTTGATCCATATCTCGACGAGCAGACATCATCTCAGCAGTACCAATTCCATGAATTAATATATTAGACTGCTGAAGTTGGTCGAGTGTCTTTTTAACTGAAGGTTCATTTGTGATCATTGCAAGGCTTTCTTTTGTTATATCTTCCGGGATATGGAGTAGTTTATAATTACCTCCTAATTTTTTTGCTATTTTGGAGGCAATTGTATTAGCTTGAATTTCTACTTTTTCACCCAGTCCACCTCGTCCTGGAATCACTGTTACATCGCGAGGTGCTTCCAAAAACACCATTGTTTCAGCAACCTGTGCTAAAGTAGAACCACCAGTTACAGCAATTATATCCTTATCTTTAATCAATTCTTTTAAAAAGCGAGAAGTAAATCTTCCAATTTCTTTATTTATTATTTCCGAATCTTTTTCAACCGGAACTATCATTACGTTATTTATATCCAAAATTTCTTCAATTTGATCTTCAAGATTAGCAATATCTTTTATTTCTTTCATATAGTTATCAAGTTCGTGTAAAAAATCCTCCCCATTCTCTGTAATAACGGTACCACTTTTTGTAATTTCTATATAACTTTTATCAAACAGAAAATCGAGATGTTTCCTTACACTTCTAATACTTAAGTCAAGTTTCCGTGCTAAAGTACGTCGTCCAATCGGTTGATGATTAAAAATTTCCTTTAATATATTATACCTTATTTCAGCCACATTTATCAATTCTGGGACAAGTTTTTTCTGGATCTTAAACAAATAATTCATCTAATCCCTCCTAAAATCGGGATTATTCTGTCCTTGCGGAACATTTTTGTCCCGGTATACATATAGTATAATGTTTTTACCCATTTTATTTATTAAATATTTTACCCCATACTCCTTCTTTAAATTGAATATTTTTTCTTCCTCTTGACTGAAGAAGGAATACCTAATTCATTTCTATACTTAGCTATCGTTCTTCTTGATAACTTTAAATTCTTTTTGGTTCTCAAGAGTTCAACAATTGCACTGTCACTTAACGGTGAATCACTATCTTCATTTTTTATTAATTCTATAATGATTGCCTTTATACTTACTGTAGAAATATCATTAACTCCTCCACTGAAAAAGAATTTAAAATCAAATATACCGCGGGGAGTTTGAATAAATTTATTATCAGTTGCCCTACTTACAGTTGATTCATGCATTTCTATATCATCCGCAATTTCCTGCATAGTAAGCGGCTTTAAATATTTCACACCATCATCCAAAAAGCTTTTCTGTTTATCAGCAATCTTTTTGGCAATTCTATACACTGTCATTCGGCGCTGTTCGATACTTTTTATTATCCAGAGTGCTGCTTTGAATTTCTTCTCTAAGTAATCATAAGTATCATCTTTTTTACACTTCTGCATCACTTCATAATAATAGGGATTAATCCGAAGCAATGGGGAAGCTTTATCATTGATAACTATTACATATTCATCATTTACCTTTTTGATTACAATATCAGGCATTATGTACTGAGTCTTTTTATGATCAGCCACCAGTGAAGCAGGTTTTGAAGTAAGTTTATTAATTGTTTGGAGAGCTTCGCTTAATCTAGATTCAGTCCAACCTGTACTATCTAGAATTTCCTTATAATCTTCAGTCACAACAGGATCTAAATGCTTGCCAATTAGTAGTTCCGCATCATTAGTATCTATATTCATCTGCCTTAATTGGGTGAGATAACATTCTTTAATATTAGTAGAAGCTATCCCAGCAGGCTCCAACTGCTGAATCTTTTTTATAATACTTTTTACATAATCTATTTCCACATCTAATTCCTCTGCAATTTCAGATAGAGAAGTAGACAAAAGTCCGCGTTCATCTAAATTACCTAATATATATTCACCAGTTTCTATTTCGTCATTATCAAGAACTTCATAGAGCTGGTTTTCCAGATATTCCAGTAAATTAGGTTGGTATGTAACCATATTTTCATAGTTGAAATCTTCCTGGTTATAATTACTGCCATAACGGTAGCTTTGGTATTGGCTTTTAATTCTTTCATCAAGATGATCCTCATTTTCTTCATGCTTTTCCAGGAGAGGGTTATCCCTCATTTCATCTTCTACATATTCTTTTAACTCCATACTGGAATACTGCAGAAGTTTGATAGCCATCTGGAGTTTAGGAGTCATCACTAATTCTTGTTTTTGTTCTAGATCTACGCTTAAATTAAGAGCTAGATCCATTTTTTCCACTCCTTATCTTTTCAGCAATTTTTTTCAACCTTCTAATCCGATTATATACACCAGATTTACTCAAAGTAGGTTCTAACATCTCTCCTAATTCTTTTAAACTGGCATAAGGATTTTCTTTTCTTAAAAGGGCAATTTCTCTTAAACTTTCTGTAATGTTTTCTAAGCCCTTTTCTTTTTCAATTAATTCAATATCTTCAATCTGTTCCATGGCTGCTTTAACAGTTTTATCTAAATTTGCAGTTTCAAAGTTAACTCTTCTATTAACATCATTTTTAATATCTTTAAATATCTGTACATTTTCTAACTCTAAAAGAGAGTTATATGCCCCCATAATATTAAGCATGGTAGCTATATCATCATATTTTTTTAGATAAATTACATACTTCTTCTTATGTTCCGTTTTATGAGGATCTAAATCAAACTTATTCATTAATTCCATAATATCTTCAGCGTGGCTTACATGTTCACATCTGATTTCCAGATGGTATTCCGCTTTTGGTTTGTTTACTGAGCCTGCTGCTAGAAAAGCACCTCTTAAATAGGCTCTCTGATAAGCACGGTTTTCTTTTATCCAGTCTGCCACTGTAAATAGTATGCTATGTGATTTATCTAAAATTCCTAGATTTTCTAATAGATCATAAACTCCCTTTTGAGGGGTAATAAATAGTTCATATTTTTTTCGCTTAGTCAAATTATTCTGTTTTACTCTAATTTCACTATCAAATTCATATTCTTCTTTAATATATTTATATACTCTACGAGCTACATCTCCATGGTATACGCCGATTTTTACAGCCAGTTTACCTGAAGAAATCAAAATAGAACCATTCATTCTAATAATTGCTGCTATTTCAGCCTGGTGAACCCCTTTTTTCTCTACTTCAAGATGTGCCAACTCGTGTTTTACATCATCTGAAAATGACATTTTAAAATTATCACCACTTCTTTATAATTCTAATATGGTTTCTGCTAATTTGTGTGGATCATGTCTAATATAATCTCCAGCCTGGATCAATTTGCCTTCTACAATATTTATATTTAATTTCTTTAATTTCTCGATATCAACTTCTACAGGATAAGCCCCTTCTTCAGCATACTTTTCAAGTAGAGCTTTTCTATTTCCATTTTTATTTACTATTATATGGTCAAATATTTGACTACCTGTATGTTCATATATTGCTTTAATATGATCATAGGCAGAAAACCCTGAGGTTTCACCCGGTTGTGTCATTACATTTGTAATAAATACTTTTTGGGCATCACTTTTTTTAATGTTTTCTACCATCCCATTGATCATAAGATTGGGTATTAAACTTGTATAAAGACTACCTGGTCCTACTAGAATATAGTCTGCTTCTAAAAGAGCGTTTTTAACATTCTCGGTTATACTTACCGAACTTGGTTCTAGATAAACATCATTTATAATTCGTCTTTCATCTGGTATTTCAGATTCCCCTATTTTTACACTACCGTCTTTATATACAGCTCCTAAGTTAACATTTTGATTAGTTGAAGGTAAAACTCGTCCCCTGATAGCTAGTACTTCTGAAGACTCTTCTACAGCTTCTTCAAAATCTCCTAAAACTTCAGACATCGCAGCTATAAATAAGTTTCCAAAACTATGTCCTTTTAAGTCACCTTCTTTATAAAAACGGTATTGAAACAAATCTTCCATCAAAGGTTCCTGATCTGCTAGGGCAGCTAAACAGTTTCTGATATCTCCAGGAGGTAAAATGTCTAATTCTTCTCTTAACTTTCCTGAACTTCCTCCATTATCAGCAACTGTTACTACAGCAGTAATGTTACCTGTAAATTCTTTAAGT
Organism: uncultured Halanaerobiales bacterium; assembly: GCA_913055675.1. Classification (GTDB taxonomy): domain Bacteria; phylum Bacillota; class Halanaerobiia; order Halanaerobiales; family M55B127; genus M55B127. Next base: position 57,212 of record CAJXKY010000004.1, on the reverse strand, counting down.
CCCCTCAATAAATTAGCAAGTCCGGTACCACCACCAATTGCAACAACTTTGGGACCTTTCTGTAGTTGGTTTTTTTTGTACAGTACATTTACAAAGTCATCACTTTTATATACTTCACGATTTAATTTATTTATAAATCTATTACCGGCATAAATTAGCATACTTATTGAAACAATAATCAATAGTACTCCAACTATTATATTAGTATGATAAGGCAAAGTACCACTTATATTATAAACTGCCTCATAAATCATTTTAATCATATAATTAACTATATTAACATGTAATAATAGTGCCATCCCAGTACTCAAAAGTATTAAACCAATAACTCCAATTAAAAACCATCTCTTAATACCTAAACCCGGATAGAGCCACTTTAAAAATTTCATCCTACCACTTCCACTTATTTATTTATATCTCTGTGATTGACAGTAACATCATATCCTTTACCGCCTAAAAATTCCTGAAGTTCAAGGGCTGTTGTAACTGAACGGTGGTGCCCACCTGTACAACCAATTGCGATACTTAAATGACTTTTTCCTTCCTTTTCATATTCGGGTATTAAGAAACCGATTAAATCTAGAAATTTATTATAAAAACGTTTTGTAATCGGCCATTTTAATATATAATCCTTAACTTCTTTATCTTTACCGGTCAATTCCTTTAAAGAGTCCACATAATATGGATTTGCTAGAAATCTTACATCAAATACCATGTCAGCATCCAATGGTATTCCATATTTAAAACCAAAAGAAATTATATTTATTGTTAATCCCTGAAAATCTTTATCTTGACCGGAATAATTTCTTTTTAATTTTTGTTTAAGTTCTTTTATTGAAATATTAGTTGTATCAATAATATTATTTGCTTTTCCCCTTAATTGTTCTAATTTCTTTCTTTCTTCACGAATTGCATCTAAAACACGTCCTTCTTTTTCAAGAGGATGTCTACGTCTAGTTTCTTTATATCTATCAACTAATGACTTGTCAGAAGCTTCTAAAAATAATATCTCATGCTCAATTTGATTTTCTTCAAGGTAATTTAATTTATTGGTTAGGTCCTCAAAAAATTTTCCACCTCTAATATCACTTACCACAGCAATCTTATTCATTTCTGAGTGAAGGCATAATTCTGCAAATTTTGAAATTAAATCAGGTGGAAGGTTGTCAACACAGAAATATCCACTATCTTCAAAAAAGTTAAGCGCGGTTGATTTACCTGCTCCTGACATTCCAGTAATCAAGATGAATTTCATATTTTATACACTCCTATAGTATTCTCCAATTTAATTTTATAACATTATATATGACTTGTAAAATATTATTATACCAAGACGGGAAACCTTTCTTGATGAATAGAAAACTCTGCAGGCAGCATTCCCGCACTTTCCCCATCTATATCTATCAAAACTCGTTCTTGAGAATCTATTTTAACATGTTTACCTTTTAAATAATCTATTTTTGGATAGTCTAAATGAGTTCCCTGATAAGCCCTATATAGATTCAAAAGCGTTTCGCTTTTACTAAAGTCTCCTAAAATGAGGATATCAAAATATCCATCATCAATTTCCGCTTCAGGTGCAATCGGCATCCCTCCAGCAAAATATTTCCCGAGACTTACCATCACACTATTGGTTAAACTATTTCTTATTTCATTTTGATCTACATCAAGTTTCATTATCTTGTTTTCATATTTGATTAAAGTACGAACTGCTCCGAATAAATAAGTCAATATTCCGCCCATCAATTTGGAGGCCCGATTTACATATTCTACTGTTTCTCCCCCAATACCCACATCAGCGGTATTAACGAAATATCTTTCGGTTTCTTTTTGATCAAAATCATTGTATTTTATTTTGCCTAAATCTACCCATTTTTTTTGATAACGATTGTAAACATTAATTACCGTTTCTATTTGTTTATTTAATCCCAGACTTTTTATATAATCAGAACCAGTACCCTGTGAAAATATTAAAAGAGCTGCTTCTTTGTCAATTAACTCTCCGTTTTCAAAAAATCCATTTACTATCTCATTTACTGTTCCATCTCCACCAACAGCCATGATTGTTTTATATCCTTTATTCAAACCGATTTTAGTTAAATCAATAGCATGACCGGGATAGTGGGTTTCCTTTATATGTAAATCAAGTCCTGCTTCTTTGAACTTTTTGCGATATTTTGGCCATCTTTTTCCGGTTTTACCGTTTGAGGACATGGGATTAACAATTGTATATATAATATTTTTGTTTGGATTTAGCTGGACTCGACTATGTGTTTGCAATATTTATCACCTATAACTATAATTTCTTTTTAACTATTGATTATCCTCTATTATATTGCTTTTGAAAATAAAAAACCACCTTATTCAGGTGGTTGCTAACTAATTTAAAACTGCTTTTGCTTTTTTCAAAAATGATTCTTCAGAAACTGCCAATATCTTAAGAACTTTTGTCTTTTTTATTTTTAACTTTTTATCTCCGTAAAAAAGGTCGGTGTTACCATCTACTAATTTCAAGGTGGCATAACCCATCGCATTATTAACCGAATAAAATTTTCTATAACCACTCCATTCCTGTGGAATAGCTTGGTAGTAATCAACTAATGCTTTAGAATGTCTCTTTACATCATCTACCATTTTACTTAAAGCTTCTAAAGCTTTGTCTTCATAAGCAGGATCAATAATTTCTTCTTCTGTGATACCAAGTTCTTGTAAAGGCCAATAATGTTTTCTGTGGTTTATGATATCTAGCTTTATATCCCTAATTATATTAACCTTTTGTAAAAACAGTCCGGATTCTACAAAATTTTTCTCCAAAACTTTTTTATTTTCCCCTTCAATACCACCGACTTCTATTAAAAGATCGGTTAAAAACCCTCCTACAGTCCCAGCTACATAATAGCAGTATTCATTTAACTGAGAAAAGGTGTTGACCCGTTGATCTATATAATACTTCATTCCTGAATTCATTTCATTTAACCATCTAAAAGAAATATCTTGAATTTTAGGATCGAGAATATCAAAACATTTTTTCAATTTATCGGTATTTTTAACTAATTTCTTTACCGGGCCATCAAAATGTCCAGCTTTGCCTTTGATTTTTGAAATTAATTTTTGTTCATTTTTTAGTTCGGGATTAAATAGTATTATTACATTATCCATATTTTCTTTTCTGGTTTTATTATCAATTTCACCTTCATCCTCAAAACTATCTAATAATCTATCTAAAAGATAAGTAATCATTACAGGTTCTCTTATTCTTTTATCAAGCAAAGGAACCGTTAAAGCGAAACTTCTTGAAACTTTCTGCATGATATCTCTACAAAAATCAATCGCTTTCTTGTTCTTCTTCAGCATCTTCCTTAACACCAGACCTTCTTATAATTATTTTTTCAAACACATAAATGATAGCACTTAATAAAATTAATAATATTAGATATATATAATAGCCGTTTGCTATAAATTTGTTCTTTTCTCCAGTATATACCGGTTCTATCTGTGGATAGTTTTCTTCATAGTCACTTAAAATATCAACTTGATTATACTCAGGTGGTACAATAAGATCAATTACTCGGGGAGCGTTTTCAATATTTTCTTCTCCTTCGGCAGCAAAAAACCACCTATTAGTTTCATCTCTTACCCCACGATAATGACCATATCCGAAAGGATCAAAACCACCTACTAATATGAATAAGTAAGAATTTTTAAGTGAACCAATTTTTTCTTTTTTAATTTGCAATTTAATCTGGTTTTTTTCTACACTAATTTTTGGGTTCTTTAAAACCCATGGAACATCATCCCCAGTAACTGAAAAATCAACAACGTTTTTACCTCTATCATCGGGAGTATATAAACTTATCCACCAACCATTGATTTTTAATAATTTATTCCAGGGATATTCGGAATTTAATCTTACCCGAGCACCGTTTTCAAATAATTCGGTAGAGCCATTTTTTTCATTGTCTATATATATTTCTATTAAAGGTAAGCTAAATCCATAACGAGAATTCCAAACCTCTACAAGTTTGGTGAATTCAAACTGAAATTCATATGTTTCTTCTAATTCAATGATTTTAAATCCTGTTATATCAAATAGACCTTCACCTTTTTGAAAAACTTGATGCTGGGGATATTTATAATTGCCTGGACCATAATCATCACCAGCGGGGTCTATTCTACTAAATAATACATCATCTTCTGCTTGAATAGCCATATTAAACGATGTAAGAAATATTAAAATAGAAATCCCCACTATGTACTTATGATCCACTTTCATCATTAGTCCCCCAATCATTACAATTTAATAAAGACTTTCCCCTATTGCTACTGCAATTGCTCCCATTACTCCTGTGTTTTTACCTAATCCTACTTCCTTTACTTTTAGATCTTGGAGATTGGCTTCTAATGCTCTTTTCTGTAAAGAAGCTTTCAATTCAGTTATGAATAAGCCTTTAGCATTCATAACTCCGCCCCCTAATACTATTATCTCTGGATCAAAAAGATTAACCACATTTGAAATTCCAATTCCTAGCAAGCGTCCTGTAAGTTTGAATATTTCAATAGCCTGCTCATCACCTGCTCTTGCAGCTGAAGCAATCAAAGGTGCATCTATGTTATCAGGTTCATTATTACTGTAATCTTTAATTAGACTCTCCCTCTCTTTATTCAAGACTTCTCGCCCCCGTCGGGCAATAGCAGTTCCAGAAGCTACAGCTTCAAAACAACCATAATTACCACAGCCACATTGATAATTACTATCTGGAATTAAGGTCATATGCCCCACTTCACCAGCATTACCTTTTCCACCATGGTATATTTTCTTATTAATTATAATACCTCCACCGATCCCGGTACTAATTGTAATGTAAACTATATTATCAGCTTCCCGGCCTGCCCCAAAATGTTTTTCACCTAAGGCAGCAGCATTTGCATCATTTTCTAGAATAACTGGTATTCCCGTCATTTCTTCCAGTATTTCTACTATCGGCACATTTGTCCAGGAAAGATTTGAATTCTCGATAATCAAACCTTTTTCAAGATCTAAAGGACCAGGACTTCCGATCCCAATTCTTTTTACTTCTTTTTTAGTAATAGGACTGTTATTAATCACACGGTCAATACTTTTTTTAATATTAGAAATTATTGCCTCTTCTCCTTTATCTGCTTCTGTAGGTTCTTGAGCTTTTTTTAAAATCAAACCTTTTTCATCGGCAAGAGCGGTTAAAACTTTTGTGCCCCCTACGTCAATTCCAATATAATAGCCTTTACTCATCAGTATTCAGCTCCTCTATCTGCAATTTATCATACTCTGAGGCAATACTAATGGTTCCATTCAAGATCATTAATACGAGGAAATTCATTAGTAAGACAGCTAATCCAAACCCTGTAATTATTAATATAGCCGATAATATAAACACAACTAAAAACCAAAGCAGGGAAAAAACAATATTATCAATAACTACTAAAAAGGAATTCTTGATAATATATCTTATTCTTTTTTGCTTATCTATTGCTAAAAAACCCCAGAAAAAGCACTGCATCATGGAGAAAAAGAGAATTATATAAAGTACTAAAACAGCTAAAATTAACATAATTAAACTGTCAGCACCTTTTCTCAAAAAGAAGATTAAATCAAGTATTAATAATACATATATAAAAAAATTAAAGAGAAAACCTAAAAGGCCCCTCTTGAAATTATCTTTAATATAAATAAAGTAGCTCTTTATAGAAAAATCATCATAATTTATATAATCTATACCGACCATAAGTCCTGCCATAAAAAAGGGACCCAAAAATACAAGGGGAACAATCAATAAAGGATAAAAACCATTTAGCAGGCTAGAATATCCAATGAAAACTACAAAAGTCGAGAGCATAAACCAAATGATATTAAGAATAGCAAACTTAAATAATTTATTATATGTTTGAGTTGTTGAATCCTTGAGAACTTGCCAAATTTTCACTATAATGCCCCCTTATAATCGTTAAAAATTCAAATTTATTATATCACTAATAAATTTTAATGTAAAGAAAAGGAAAAGCCCCATTAATGGGGCTTAAAAAGTCTAGGTTATTACATTTTTACCTAATCATCACTAACCCTTTTTTCATGAATCGGTCGGGATTTTTCTTCCCAACGTTCTGCTAATTCTTCAAGAGCTTTTCCAACTTCTTCTGATACTACATCTTCTGCGCCTTCATGTGTAGGTTCTGCTCCTGATTCTTTGACCATTTCTCGTAAAGCAGGATTATTATCAATTATGGGACAAGGTCTTAATGAATTATCATTAAAAGGTTGTCTCTTTTGATATTCTTTAAATAATGGATTATTTAAGGCCTCTTTTAATGAAATATCTTTTATGTTATCTGTTGAAAAGTGGACGAAAGCACAGGGTTCTACATCACCAGTTGCATTTATATGGAAATACCTTCTGCCACCAGCAATACAACCTCCACTATAAGTTCCATCATTCCAAAAATCTATAGAAAAGAGTGGTTTATTTGATCTAAGTTCATTAACTCTTTCCGCCATAAATGCCCTTTGTTCAGGAGTTAACATCATATCTAAATTAGGGTCTTTACCGATCGGCATATAGTGAAAAATCCAACTATAAGCAGCTCCTTTTTCAATTAACATGTCGTAAAACTCATCTGTTTCAAAAAGATCATATACATTTTCTCTGGTTGCGGTTAAACTTGTTCCAAATATTATTCCGCGTTCACGTAGGCGATCCATTGTTTCCATAATTTTATCAAAAACACCTTCGCCTCTACGCTGATCAGTCTGCTCTTTGAAACCTTCTAAGCTAATAGCGGGCGTAATATTTCCTAATTCAACCATCTTATCAGCCATTTCATCATCAATTAAAGTTCCATTAGTATACATCATAAAACCAACATCAGGATGTTTTTCAACAAGTTCTAATAAGCGAGGATATACAGTTGGTTCTCCTCCGGAAAATATAATGAAATAAATACCCAATTCTTTTGCTTCATTAATTATACGATCCATTGTCTCAAATCCAAGAGTGTCACTCTTATCATATTTCCCTGCCCAACACCCTTTACAATTAAGATTACAAGCACTGGTAGGATCCATAAGGATTGCCCATGGAATACCAAAACCTAATTTTTCTGACATTTTTTGTTGATAGGGTAAACCTAATAGGGCTGAATTAACAAAGAAATTCATTAAAAGTCCTTCTATATAATTAGGATCTATATCATCTAATTTTTTTAAATAGTCCTCAATTACTGAATTTTCTTTGTAGTTTTCTCTAATAACTTCTATTTGTCTATGGTTTTTATCTCGACTGGCTAATTTGTCAGCAAGATTTAGAATTTTAAGAAAATTATTTTCCGGATCTTTTTTAACATAGCCTAAGGCTTTCTCCACCATTTTGTCTGCAGCAAATTTTTTTGCGAAATTAAAATTACTCATTTTAATCCCTCCTAAAAAAATATATTTATGATACTGACTAGTCAGTTCTATATCTTTCTATTATAAATTATATCATTTTTTTAATTGAATTTCAATTCATTATTATCTTGTCAAGTATCAAAGCTACTCCATCTTCCTCATTATGGGGAGCTACCAGGTCTGCTTTCTTTTTTATTTCTTCTGGAGCATTTTCCATCGCTATTCCAGTTCCTGCATATGAAAGCATTTCAATATCGTTATAACTATCGCCAATTGCAATAATTTCATTTCTATTTATGTCTTTTCCTTTAATTAACTTTTGGAGGGTCTTACCCTTATTTACACCCTTAGAACCAATTTCAATAAAATACTTTTTGGATTCGGTTACAGTTATGACATCTCCATATTTATCATCTAAATACTTTTGGTAATAGGAGTGAAGTTCGGGATTATCTTCAATAATAAGCAATTTGGTGGGAGCGACTAATTTTAGTTCTGACAAATCATCTACTTTTTCAGCTTTTATACCAGATATTTCTTCATATCTTTTTGTATATTTATTATCCTTATCAACATAAAGCTTATCATCTTGATATAAGTTTATATGTAGTCCTTCTTCTTTGACATCTTTTATAATTTCTTTTGCATATTTTTTATTAATTGGCTTATGATAAATCGTTTTATCAGTTTCTACATCTTTAACCATCGCTCCATTATAAACTATTGCGGAGTTTTCAAGTGATAGATCTTTTAAAAAAGGTTTAGCTGATATATACATACGACCAGTTGCTATAATAACTTCCAAACCTTTAGATCTAACTTTTTGAACAATTTCCTTATTCTTTTCACTAATTTTGTGCTCATTATTTAAAAGTGTATTATCTAAATCAATCACAACTAATTTATACAAAGTATACTTCTCCTGTTCTTTTAAAGTTATATATACGTATTGAGGGGGATCCCCCTCAATATCGTAAAGATTCTATTATAATTTTAATTGATTCTCATTTGATTTTCAACAATTTAGCCAGAAAATTTAGCTGATAATTTATATACCTTTTCTTGTAGTTCACTTAAAGCTTTTTCATTATCTATATTTTTAAGACCTTCAAAGATATATTCACCAATTAATTCCATTTCTTTTTCCTTCATTCCACGGGTAGTAACCGCAGGGGTTCCAATTCTAATTCCACTGGTAACAAATGGACTTCTAGTTTCAAATGGGATTGTATTCTTATTAACGGTAATTCCTACACTATTTAATACTTTTTCAGCTTCTTTCCCCGTAATATCAGTGTTATTTAAATCTACTAACATTAGATGGTTATCTGTACCACCGGAAACTAGTCTTAAACCAAAACTTTTCAATTTCTTTGCCAGGGCCTGTGCATTATCTATGATTTGTTTTTGATATTCATTAAAGTCTTCTGTCATAACCTCTTTAAATCCAACTGCCTTAGCAGCAATAATATGCATTAAAGGTCCACCTTGAATACCTGGGAAAATTGCTTTATCAATATCTTTAGCATATTCTTCTTTACATAAAATCATTCCACCCCTGGTACCTCTAAGTGTTTTATGGGTCGTAGTGGTCACGAAATCAGCATATTCTACTGGATTAGGATGATAGCCTGCTGCAACTAAACCAGCGATATGAGCCATATCAACCATTAAGTAAGCACCAACTTGGTCTGCAATCTGTTTAAATCTTTTGAAATTAATTACTCTTGGATAAGCACTAGCTCCAGCAACAATTAAGGTCGGTTCATATTTTTTAGCGAGTTTTTCTACCTGATCATAATCGATTATTTCTTCCTTTTTTGTCACACCATAATGGACAAAGTCAAAGTATTTACCTGACATATTTACTGGATTACCATGAGTAAGATGTCCACCATGAGTTAAATCCATTGCTAATATAGTATCACCTAAAGGTACTTTGGCAAAATATACTGCTTGATTAGCTTGAGAACCAGAGTGAGGTTGAACATTGGCATGTTCGGCACCAAAAATTTCTTTAGCCCTCTCAATAGCTAAGTCTTCAACCTTATCTACTTCTTCACAGCCACCATAATATCTTTTATGAGGATAACCTTCGGCATATTTGTTGGTTAAAACCGAACCGGCTGCCTCCAATACTGCTTCGCTGACAAAATTTTCAGATGCAATTAATTCAATATGTTTGGCCTGTCTTTCTTCCTCTTTTTCGATGAATTCTGCAATTTCAGGGTCTACTTCTTTAATTGAACTCAACATATATCAACTCCTTAGTGATTATAGAAATAACTAACCTCTATTACATATATTTATTCTCTATACATTAATTAAATCCTGCTTCATTATTTAATGGAATTAAATCAAATTTTAATTAATTAAATTATAATTAATTTGATGGTATAATTAAAACCGGAGCTACATAAATGCGCTCCGGTTGTATATTATAAAAATTATGTTTTTTATTCAGGGCTTATAGCGTCAACAGGACATACTTCAGCACAAGCTGCACAATCAATACAGAGGTCAGCATCAATTACATATTGAGTATCTCCTTCACTAATAGCATCTACAGGACATTCAGGTTCACAAGCACCACACATAATACATTCATCTGAGATAACATAGGCCATAACTAAACTTCACCTCCTTGAATATGTATAAAAATCATTTAGTTTATTACTTTTAAAATTATTATATATATACTTTTGTTAATTGTCAAAAAGTATTAAAGAAGCTTTTTAAAAACTATTGATATCTTTTGTATTTTTGGTTATAATATCTTCCATAGAAACCTCACTCCTTTGGTTGGGATATGAGGAATCTATTCTACTTTTAATCCAATAATTCCTGGCTCCTACCTAAATTTTAAACAATCTAATTAGAAGCAAAAATATACTTATACATATTTTCATTATTAACATCATGAGAAAAGAAATTTATCTCATCATCAGAATTCTGATTGATAATTTCTATGTCACTTTGATTAAGTAAAACTTTTTTATTGGAATTTTGATCTATAATATTCATTATCTTATCATATTTTAATTGTTCTAGATCTAAATCGTTTAGTTTATTATAAATTTCGCTTAATTTATTTTCATCATTATAATATATTAATATATTTAGAGAACGATTTGAGACAAAGATGATTTTGCCAATTTTACTAACGGGTTTAAGCTGTGTATTCATTTTGATCAGCTCTTTTATATTCAGCCTGGTTAGAAAAGAGTTCAACCAGTTTTTTTGTAACTTTAGATTTGTTTAAATTTGCAGGACCGCCGGCACAACCTCCCTGACAGGCCATACCTTCCATAAAGTCTATCTCTGTTTCTCCTGTCATTATTTCATTTAATAGTTTCTGACATTCATCCAATCCGTTTCCCTTTACTGTCTTTATTTCCTTTTCTGTAAGGTCCTCCATTACTTTTGAAAGTCCACCACTAAATGCAAATTGACGCCCATGGCTAGAAGAATCTTTTATACCTTCTTTTTTCTCATAAGAAGCTAGATTCATCTCTGCTGCTACCATTATACACATCAATTCTTCAAAAGTAAGAACATGATCAACGGAATCATATTTACAAGATTCAGCCTTTTTTGAAATACAAGGGCCGATAAATACCGTTTTATTCCCCGTATCTTCTTTAACTTTCTCTGCTATTTTTACCATAGGAGAAACTGTTTTAGAAATTTTTGGTTTTAACTCCTCAAAATGTTTTTGAACTGTTTTCTTAAAAGATGGACAACAGGAACTAAGTAAAAAATCATCTTCCATTATTTTTTCTTTTAATTCTTGGCTTTCTTCCACCGCAACTAAATCTGCTCCAAGACCTACTTCAATGACTTCATCAAAACCAATTTCTTTTAAAGCACTTTTTAGTATTTCTGGCTTCACTTTTGCTCCGAACTGTCCAACAAAAGATGGAGCAAGTAAAGCTGTAATATTTCGTTTACCTTTTTGGATCGTTCTACATACATTAACTATTTCTGTACTATCACTAATCGCTCCAAAAGGACAGGCTCTAATACAGCTACCACAGTCCACGCATTTTTCGTAATCGATCTTAGCCTTGCGCTCACTGTTTGAAGTCAAAGCATCAACACTACAGGCCCTTACACAAGGTCTTATGTTCTCATGGATTGCCCCATAAGGACAAACCTCTCGACATTTACCACACTCAATACACTTTTTCTGATCAATAAATGCTTTGTTTTGAATTGTAACTATGGCATCAACTGGGCACGTATTTACACATTTATGAGCAACGCAATTCCGACAGGAATCCGTAACTGTATATTTATCTATTGGACAACTATCACAAGCTAGTTCAATTACATTTACTATATTATCACAACAATCTTCCTGACCCCGTTTTTTTAAAAGGTCTACAGGTTTTTCATTTTTATGTAATTTAGGATCAAATCCTAATACAAGTTTTATTCTCTCTTCAATAATAGCTCTTTCTTTATGGACACAACACCTATACCTTTCACCATCCTCTTTCGCAATCTTAAAAGGTATTTTAGAAATCTTGTTTTCAATTTCATTATTTAATACCTGTTTAGCAAGTTCTATATATATTTTTCTTTTTATTTTTACTATTTCCGATACTGTATTTCCGGCCATTTTAAGACCTCCTTTCTTTAAACCTTATATTCTTTCTAATATTATTTCGCGTAATTTATCTGGGGTCATTTCTTCATATATTTCTCCATCAATTTTTACTATAGGTGCATTTTCACATCGTTCTTCGATACAGTGTAAGGTCTTAAATTTTATTTTATCCTCATATTCATTCTGTAGTTCTGTCATATCATCTATTAATTCCCTGGCCCCCATCAGATAACAAGGAGTTCCAATACAAACTTCCACTGTTAGCTTTTTCATCTAATCACTCCATTCTTTTAATACCAAATAATTTCAACATCTTTATTAAGCTTTTTTAAACAACCTGCTATTCGGTTCATTACCTGAGTTCTAATCCCTAATTCAAGAGGAAGATTCAAACTCTGATGTGATTCATTCATTGCCCTTCCTACAATCATCTTTATATAATCACTTGCAAGCAACATTCTAACCAAACGAGAAGCCCCATCTTTGCCATTCGGATATAATTGACCATGTTTGTGTTTTTCTAAATAGTCAGTTACTTTATTTAAAGTTAATAGCCCTTCTGTCACTAAATCCATCCCTTTTATTTTCATCAAGGGAGGAACATCTTTATCATAATAATCAAAGGTAGATTCAACCTTTTGATTTAATTCCCTTGCTACTATATGAGCAGTTGTGCCACCACTTACAATCTTTTGACCAGGTCCTTCCAGTAGTTCAAAAACTACTTCCTCATCTTTTTTCGGATCTTGAGGTGGCCCACTTAACATTGTAAGTTTACGTTTCTTTCTAAAACTCAAACCTAAAACTGTAAAATCATCACCGGGTTCCATTAAATAATATGCCAAACAGATATCAACTAATTTTTCTATCATGTTTTTTAGATCATTAAAACGCCCCACCACATCTTCAACATGTCTAGCAAAACCCTGCCAACCTATTCCGAAATCTAATAGAGCACCGATCCCAGCATGGATAACTCCATCACTCACCATAAATATTCTGTCACTTCTATTCAATTGTATTTCAGCTTCTCGAATTGTTTTCCCCCTCAACTCACGCTCTTGCATCTCAATCTCTTTAATTTGATTATCTCTTACCAAAAATACTGAAGGAGTATCCATTTCGATTATTTGAGCTGTTCCATCCTGAGATAATCTCAGTACTGCTAAAGTAGAATAAGCAATTTCACGTACTTCACAGATCGGTAAGGTTGCAATCAGGGTTTCTATAATTTCAATTAATGGTAATTGCTTATCTATTAAGCCAACTGTGATCTTAGATGTTAAAGTAGATAATATGTTAGCTTTAATACCACTACCTAATCCATCAGATAAAACAACTATTGTTTCTTGATCGTTTTTGATGATTTCTACATTATCACCACAGACTTCTTGCCCCTTTTTAGGAATACTTTTATAAAACTCATCTATTACAAGATCCATTACTTTTCCTCCTGCATTAGTTCAGTCAACTCATGGAGAGCTGTCTTTGTTTCAACAGTTGTTTCACCTAAAAGTCCGGCTATTTCCTGAACTATTTTCATCTGTTGATGAACAACATCCTCAGCTTTTTCTGCTGCTAGTTCTTTCATCTCCTGAACCCTTTTCTTCTGCTGTTCTCGCTGTGTTATATCTGAAAATATGCCAACAATAACCCCGTATTCTTCAATAGGAAAAATTGTCTGTTCAGTAATTAGTTCATACTCATCATATTCAACCTTTTTATGGACAATTGATTCTTTTGTACTCCAAACTTTTTCAAATAATTTTGGATCAATAAATTGTGAAAGTTCTTTTCCATCCCAGATTGAATCTTTATCTCCAAACATCTGATTAGCAACGGGGTTTATCTCCTGTATAATCATATTTTTATCAACAACTATAATAGCATTATGAGAAGATTCAACAATAATATGTGAAAGTGATTCAGCCTTAGATTTCATATAGGGAATACACATCTTTTTTTGAGCTAATCCATGATAAACTGCTACTGCTTTTTCCCGACAGGAATCATAACCACATCCTCCACAATTGGTTTCATCTTCTGGCTTTTCTTTCCCAATATCTTTTAAAATATCTCTTATTTCCTCTTCTGAAGGCTCTTCATATACCTTTTTTCTATCCTTATAATTCCTATTTATGGATATTTCATTCATATATTGAGATAAATCTCTCGAATTGTATTTAACTTCTTTCTGGTCAGCATATCTATTTACTTTAATCTCTTTACTTATAGTACTATCAAAGCTTTCAATTCCTGGACCGTTAATACAGCCTCCTTCACAAGCCATTAATTCAATAAACCGCGGAGTTAACTTTTCATTTTTTAAGTCTTCTAATATTTTCTTGCAACTCTTAACCCCATTAGCTGAAAGTACTTCTGTATCTTTAAATTCTTTTAAAAGGTTAGAAGCCTTTACAGCTCCTTTTTCCAAGGGATAAGTACCAGCAATTTGTCCACACCCTTCATCTATTCTATAATCCGAATATTCTTTAGGATTAATCTTCATCTCTTCACATAATGTTTTAAACTGATTAAAAGTGATAACAGAATCTACCTTTGATTCGGTCCTATCATTAGAAATCTCATCCATTTTTGCTATACAGGGACCGATAAAAACCACCTTACTATTTTCACCATACTTCTCTTTTAATAGAGAAGCATGTAAATTCATGGGAGAAACTATATCTGCCAGATATTCTCTCATTTCAGGATAATGTTTTTCAATTAAATTTATAATGGAAGGACAGCAGCTTGAAAGTAGGGTTTTATCTCGTCCTTTTATCATTTTATTAAAGTTATCAGCTACAAGTTCTGCGGCTTGAGCTGTCTCAGTAATAAGATCAACACCTAATTCTCTTAAAGTACCTATGATATTAAACCACTCGATTTCAGGATAAGCTGTTAAGTACGAGGGCGCTAAACTCACAATAACTTCCTGCTCACTTTCTATGTAGTCTATTAAATTTTCTTTCATGTCATATGGTTTTTTTGAGTCCTGTGGACATACACTCATACAGGTTCCACAGTATATACATTTATCTTCTATTATCCAGGCCTGTTCATCAAAACCAATTGCTCCTACTTCACAACTTCTTAAGCAGCGGTGACAGTCCTGACAGCTTGTCTTTACTACATCAAGTATTTTCATTCACAATCTCCCCTAAAATTTTTTGATCTATTATTTTTTCTACATCATCACCAGATACATTTGATATCTTTGTACCATCTATAGTAATATTAACACCAGCAGTACAGTTATTCTGACAAAAACTCGCTTTTAAATTAATACTGTCTTCTAGTTCTTTTTCTTTAATTAGGCTCTTAAACTTTTCTACAACTTCCGGTGCACCTTTTAAATGACAACTACTTCCAACACATATTTTGACCTCAACCATAAGTTTTATTCTCCTTTTATGTGATTTATTTCACATTTATGATAACTTAAAAAACCCTGATTGTCAATAGTAAAATTGACTTTTTTCAGGGTTTTTATATATTTCTAGTATTTTCCTCTAAATATTTACTTATTTCTTGGGCTAATTTATCACTTATACCATTGACTTCTTTTAGCTCTTTAACATCTGCAGTTCTAATTTTGGCAAGTGAACTGAAGTGCTGCAGCAATGCTTTTCTTTTTTCGGTTCCTATGCCGGGAATTCTTTCCAACATACTATGGGAAATACGTCTAGATCTCAATTTCCGATGATAGTTAACTGCAAAGCGATGTGCTTCATCTCTAACTCTCTGTAGTAAATGAAGAGCATTAGAATTTTTAGAAAGGATAATTGGATCTTCTTTATTTGCTTTAAAAATTTCTTCTTCTCTCTTGGCCAATCCAACCATCTCAATTTTTTCTTCGATCCCTAATTCAGTTAAAATGGCCTGAGCAGCATTTAACTGCCCTTTCCCTCCATCAATTAAGATCAAATCGGGGAAAGGTCTTTCTTCATCTAATAGTCTTCTATATCTTCGATGAACGACCTCTCTCATCATTGCATAATCATCAGGACCTTCATCATGCTGGATTTTGAATCTCCTGTACTCACTTTTAACAGCTCTTCCATCTTTAAAAACCACCATCGAAGCAACCGGATCAGTACCCTGGATATTTGAAATATCAAATCCTTCTATATATTGAGGTGGTTTATCTAAATCCAGATATTCCTTTAATTTTTCTACTGCTTTCACAGTTCTTTTTGCTTCGTATTTCCGTTTTATCTGATCTTTTTTTAGATTTTGTTCTGCATTTTTCAATGCCATCTCAATTAATCTCTTTTTATTGCCGCGTGAAGGAATTTTGATTGCAACTTTTTTTCCTTTCAGCTGTTTTAATCTATCAGCAAGTATGTCCCTGTTATTTATTTCTGTATTTATTAAGATTTCATCAGGAAGCTGTGGAGCCTGTTCATAATATTGTTGGAGAAAAGAAGACATAACTTCACTTTGGTCTTCCCCTTCGGGTACTTCTAATATATAATGTTCTTGACCGATAAGTTTACCGTTTTTAACTAATAATAGCTGTACACAATAAGAACCATCTTCTTTAATAGCAATAATATCACGGTCCTGGTCATCTTCTGACATTACTTTTTGCTGCCTTGAAATTTCTTCGACAGCCTGAATTGCGTCTCTGTAGCGAGCTGCTTTTTCAAAGTTCTCTTCTTCGGCTGCTGTATTCATCTTTTCTTCTATTTTGTCTATTAAGTTCTTCTGACGCCCTGATAAGAATAAAACCACCTGGTCGATCAACTGGTGGTAATCTTCTTTACTTATCTTGCCTACACAAGGGGCCATACATTTATCAATATAGTAATTCAAACAGGGCCTTTCCAACTGTTTTTCTTCACTGATATCATAATTACAACTTCTTAATTTGAAGAGATCTTTTAAAATATTTATAGTTTTATAGATCGCACCTACATCTGCAAAAGGGCCAAAATATTTACTTCCATCATTTTTTACAACCCGTGTTTTTTTTATCCGGGGAAAATCTTCATAGGTCGTTATTTTTATAAAAGGATAAGTCTTATCATCTTTTAGCCTAATATTATATTGAGGTTGGTGTTTTTTAATTAAATTAGCCTCTAAGATAAAGGACTCCATTTCTGTATCAGTTACTATATAATCAAAATCATCAATATCATCAACCATAATAGCAGTCTTATAGCTATGGTTGCCTTTTCGGAAATAGGAACGGACCCGTTTTTTTAAAGAACGGGCCTTCCCTACATATATTATTTCCCCGAAACTATCTTTCATTAGATAAACGCCCGGTTTATCTGGTATTTGTTTAATTTGTTCTTCAATATATTCACTCATATTTTTCACCTTTTTAGTTTAAGATCTCCCTTAAAAACTTACCTGTATAGGAATTATCAGCTTGTGCTATTTCTTCGGGTGTACCAGTAGCTAATACTTCTCCACCCTGGTCTCCACCTTCAGGACCTAAATCAATTATATAGTCCGCTGATTTGATAACATCAAGGTCATGTTCGATTACAACTACAGTATTACCGCCTTCTCTAAGCCTATGCAGAACTTCTAATAATTTCTTGACATCTGCAAAGTGAAGTCCGGTTGTTGGTTCATCAAGCATATAAAGTGTATCACCTGTACTTCTTTTACCTAATTCTGTCGAAATCTTAACTCGCTGTGCTTCTCCACCTGATAATGTTGTAGCAGGTTGCCCTAGTTTAATATATCCTAGACCTACATCATAAAGAGTCTGTAGTCTGCGTTTTAAGGCAGGAATCTTATCAAAGAAGTTTAGTGCTTCTTCGACCGTCATATCAAGTACATCAGCAATCGTTTTACCTTTATATTTAATTTCTAATGTTTCTTTATTATATCTTTTACCACCACAAACATCACAAGGTACATATACATCAGCTAAAAAGTGCATTTCTATCTTATTAATACCCTGGCCGCCACATGCTTCACAGCGTCCACCTTTAACATTGAAACTGAATCTACCTTTTTTATATCCACGTCTTCTAGCTTCCGGTGTTTCAGCAAAAAGGTCTCTAATATAATCAAAGACTTTTGTATAAGTTGCCGGATTGGAACGTGGTGTTCTACCGATAGGAGATTGATCAATATTGATCACCTTATCAAGTTGATTTACTCCTTTAATTTCATCATGTTCACCAGGATGGTCAGTTGAATCATATATTTCACGCATTAATTCTCTTTTGAGAGTATAATTAATTAGGGTCGATTTTCCTGAACCTGAAACACCTGTTATACAGGTAAAGGTTCCTAACGGTATTTTTACATCAATATCTTTTAGATTGAACTGTCTAGCTCCTTTAATTTCTAAGAAATTTCCATTTGGTTCATATCTTTCTTCTGGATCAGGCAGAGGAATCTTTTCTTCTCCCTTTAAATACTTTCCTGTGATAGATTTTTCACAGTTTGTAACTTCATCTACATCACCTTGAACTACTATATTGCCACCATGTTTACCGGCTCCAGGACCAATATCAATAATATGGTCTGCTGATCTAATAGTCTCCTCATCATGTTCAACAACAATAACTGTATTACCAGTATCCCTGATATGCTCTAGAGTATCTATTAGACGCTTATTATCTCTTTGATGAAGACCGATACTTGGTTCATCAAGGATATATAGGACTCCAACTAACCCAGAACCAATCTGGGTAGCAAGCCTTATCCTTTGTGCTTCTCCACCTGATAAACTAGCAGCAGAACGAGCTAAAGTTAAATAGTCTAAACCTACATTTACCATAAATTGTAGTCTATTTTTAATCTCTTTTAATATTTCAGAACCAATAAATTTCTCTCTTTCACTTAATTTAAGGTTTTCAATAAATTCAAGGGCATCACCAATATTTTTACGGGTGAATTCTGCAATCGAAATTCCACCAACTGTAACTGCTAAAGCACCTGGTTTTAATCGTTGCCCCTGGCAATCATGACAATGGTCTTCTCTCATATATTTATTAATTTTGCTGTGTGAACTGGCAGAATCAGACCGTTTCAATCTTCTTTTTAAATAATGTATTACACCTTTAAACTGAGTGTTTTGCTGTCTTGTCTTACCATAACGGTTGGTATATGGGAAATTAAGTGTACGGTCAGAGCCATATATTAAAACATCCTTAATTTCTTGACTTAAATCTTCAATAGGTGTTCCCATACTGAAACCATATTCTTCAGCCAAGGCTTTTAGAATCTGTGGATAGTATCTGCTGGAAGTATTTCTCCAGGGAATTATACCACCATCTTTAATTGATCTTTCTTCATCTAAAATCAAATCTGGATCAAATTCTTTTTTAATTCCTAAACCATCACAGGTCTGACATGCACCATACGGACTATTAAATGAGAACATACGTGGAGATAACTCTTCTAGATTAAATCCATGCTCATTACAAGCAAATTTTTCACTAAAGGTCATTGTTTCTCCATCTATAATATCTACATATACTAAACCTTCTGTATATTCTAAAGCTGTTTCTATTGAATCAGCTAATCTTTCTCTTATATCCTCTTTTATTACAATACGATCCACAACAATTTCAATATCATGCTTTTTATTTTTATCTAAATTAACTTCATCATCGATTAAATAGCTCTCTCCATCAACCTTTACTCGAATAAATCCATCTCTTCGTGCCTGGGCAAAAACTTGATCATGTTCACCTTTTCTACCTCTAATAACAGGGGCTAAAATCTGTATTTTGGTTCTGTTTTCAAGTTCTAAAACTTGATCAACTATTTCATCTAAAGATTGTGAACTGATTTCTTTTCCACAGACCGGACAATGGGGAGTACCTATCCTAGCATACAACAATCTTAAATAATCATATATCTCGGTTACTGTACCCACAGTAGAGCGGGGGTTTTTGCTTGTCGATTTCTGATCTATTGAAATAGCTGGAGATAATCCTTCAATATATTCTACCTTCGGTTTTTCCATCTGTCCTAAAAATTGACGGGCATAAGAAGAAAGTGATTCCACATATCTTCTCTGACCTTCCGCATATATAGTATCAAAAGCAAGTGAAGACTTTCCTGATCCACTTAAACCTGTTATTACAACAAATTTATCACGCGGAATTTCTACATCTATATTCTTTAAATTGTGTTCGCGGGCTCCTTTGACAATAAGTTTATCACTGCCCATTAATTATCACCTCATATCATCTATTTGAAAGTTCTTCTTTTATTTCTGTAATTTCATCTCTAATCTGGGCTGCTACTTCAAATTCTAAATTTGAAGCAGCTTCATCCATTTCTTCTTCCAATTCTATAACCTTATTCTGAAGTTCGATTTTTGATAACTCCTCTAAGTTATCGTCATCAGAACTATATTTGTCTGGTTTGCTTTCTCCAATTATCATTTCCTCTGGTCTTAATACTTCGCGAACTGGTTTTTTTATAGTTTGTGGTTCAATATCATTTTTTTCATTAAATTCAATTTGAATCTCTCTTCTTCTTTCAGTTTCGTCAATAGCTTTCCGCATTGAATCAGTAATTTTATCTGCATACATTATTACTTTACCATTAACATTACGAGCAGCTCTACCGATAGTTTGAATTAAAGGACGTTCAGCCCTTAAGAATCCTTCCTTATCAGCATCTAATATTGCTACAAGGGATACTTCAGGTAAATCCAAACCTTCTCTTAGAAGGTTAATACCAACTAAAACATCAAACTCTCCTAATCTAAGATCTCGAATTATTTCTGATCTTTCAAGAGTATCTATATCTGAATGTAAGTAGCGGACTTTAACTCCGGCTTCACCTAAATATTCTGTTAAATCTTCTGACATCCTTTTGGTCAAGGTTGTAACTAATACTTTTTCATTTCTCTCTTCAACTACAACTCTTATTTCCTCAAGAAGATCATCAATTTGCCCCTCAATTGGTTTTACTTCAATCTCTGGATCAACCAACCCTGTTGGACGTATGATTTGTTCAACAATCTGCTGACTGTGCTCATACTCATAAGGACCTGGAGTTGCAGAAACATAGATTGCTTGTGGTACAACTCTTTCAAACTCTTCAAAGTTCAATGGTCTATTGTCTAATGCAGAAGGAAGTCTAAAACCATAATCTACTAACTTTTCTTTTCTGGACCTATCACCAGCAAACATACCACCAATTTGTGGTATTGTCATATGTGACTCGTCTATAAATACTAGAAAATCATCAGGAAAATAGTCCAGCAAAGTTTGGGGACGTGACCCCTTTTCTCGACCGCTTAAATGCCTAGAATAATTTTCAATTCCAGAACAAAAACCCATCTGTTCCAACATCTCAAGATCATAATTAGTCCTCTGTTCAAGCCTTTGAGCTTCAACAAGTTTATCCTGTTCTCTAAGTTCTTCTAACCTTTCAACTAGTTCTTTCCGAATATTTTTAATAGCCCGTTCAATCTTATCTTCAGGAGTAACAAAGTGATTGGCCGGATAGATATTAATTTCTTCTAGATCTTCAACTATTTCACCGGTCACAGTATTAATCCGAGTTATTCTTTCAATTTCATCACCAAATAATTCGACCCGAATTGCCTGGTCACGATAGGCTGGATAAATTTCAAAAACATCTCCTCTAACCCGGAAATGACCACGCTGTAAATCAATATCATTACGACTATACTGCATAATAGATAATTCTCTCATAATTTCTTTTCTATCCTTTTGTTCTCCTACTTCAAGATGACTTGAAAGCTCCAAATAGTCTTCTGGAGAACCCAATCCATATATACACGAAACACTGGCCACAATCAATACATCTCTTCTCTCCAAAAGAGCACTGGTGGCGGCCAGTCTTAATTTATCAATATCTTCATTAACCGAAGCATCTTTTTCAATATAGGTATCAGATTGTGGTACATAAGCCTCCGGCTGATAATAATCATAATAACTTACAAAGTATTCTACCCTGTTTTCAGGGAAAAATTCCTTAAACTCACTTACTAATTGAGCAGCAAGGGTCTTATTATGGGCTATTACAAGAGTTGGCTTGTTTACTTTTTCAACAACTCCTGCCATTGTATAAGTCTTTCCTGTACCAGTTGCACCGAGTAAAGTTTGATGTCTATATTCTTTTTTAACCCCTTCGACTAATTCTTTTATAGCTTGGGGTTGATCTCCTTTTGGTTCATATGGAGAATGAAGCTTAAATTCTTTTGTCATAATAATTTCACCTTTAGTTTAATTATTTTACCTGTGGATATTATACTATATATTAATCAGTTGTGCAAACAAACGTTCATTTCAAAGACGTTAATTTTATTTGAACAGAAAATACTTATTTGTAATAGTAATTATTACTAAAAATAGCCAAAAATATTTACCTGACTAAAAAATTAAATATCTTTCAAATCCTCTGCGATTTTTCTACCGGTTTCGGTAGTTGCCAAGCCTGCTTCAGAAGTTTCTTTTAAACTAACTGACATTAAATCTCCAACTTCCATCATGGCTTCAATAACTTCATCTGGTGGTATAACACTACCAATTCCGCTTAAGGCCATATTAACTGCTGTTAAAGCATGCGAAGCAGCAAACCCATTTCTTTTTACACAGGGAACTTCTACTAAACCTGCTACCGGATCACAAACAAGTCCCAATAGATTTTTTAAAGCTAGAGCAAAAGCGTCTCCAACTTGTTCTGGAGTTCCTCCCATTAAATCTACAGCAGCTCCGGCAGCCATTGCAGAACCAACTCCGCATTCTGCCTGACAACCTCCTTCTGCACCTGCAAGAGTGGCTTTTTTAGAGACTATTTCTCCTAATCCACCTGCCGTAAATAAAGCCTTTATTATCTTTTCATCTTCTATATCATATTTTTCAGCCAAAGATAATAAGACAGCAGGTACGATTCCACTGGCTCCTGCAGTAGGACCAGCCACTACTTTACCCATACAAGCATTTATTTCAGAGACAGCTAAAGCTTTAACAACAACATCTCTATAAAGATTACCACCCAAAATATTATCAGAATTCTGCATCGTTAATGCTTCTCCACCTGTTAATCCACTAGCTGAAGTATGATCCTTTTTTAGCCCTTCTTTTATTGATTCTTTCATTACATTTAAATTTTCATTCATTTTTTCTATTACAGCAGTTCGAGTTGTCTCTCTTTCTTCAATTTCTTCTTCTATTACAATCTGACTTATTTTAATATCATCTTGAACTGCTTTATCTATTAAATTTTCAATTCTATTATAATGCACTTAGAATTCCTCCTTAAAAGGGCTCCACATATCTCACTTGATATATATCATCCATATTTTCCAAATTGGAAATTACATAATCATTAACTTTATGGTCAAGTTCTATAATTGCAGAACCAACCTCACCTTTTTTATTCCTAAATACTACCATTCGAGCAATGTTTAATTTATAATTACCCAATATTGAAGTTATTATACCAATTTCTCCCGGTTCATCTTTATGGAGAACCCAAAGAGTCGGCATTTCACCAGAAAAGTCAACCTCATAGTCATCGATTTGAATAATTTTAATCCGACTGCCTCCAATCGAAGAACCGATTATTGACATCTCTTTATTTTCTCCTACTAAATCAAGTTTAGCAGTATTGGGATGAACCCCTCTGAGGTCTGAAAGATTAAAATCTATTTCTACATTACGTTCTTTCGCGATCTGAAGTGAATTCCTTATTCTTTCATCATCAGGTTTAAAACCTAACAGACCGCCCACTAAAGCGCGGTCTGTTCCATGGCCTTTAAATGTTCTTGCAAAAGAACCATGTAAATGTATATCTGCTTTATTCAATTTATCTTTAAATATGGACCGGGCTAGATAGCCCACTTTGACTGCCCCTGCCGTATGAGAACTGGAAGGTCCAATCATAATTGGTCCTAATACATTAAATACACTCACTTTTAGTATTTCACCTTCCTAACTGGCTTTATCTAAAGACTCATCTTTTAATTGTTCTTGTAATAAATCAATTGCATTCTGTAATTGTTTATCTTTTTCACTTTCGGGGTCGAATTCTACTTCTACATTTGGTTCTATTCCTTCTTCATGGATAAAAGTACCATTTGGTGTATAATAACGGGCAGTTGTAAGCCTTAAAGCTGATCCATCTCCCATTGGTATTACAGTTTGGACAGTACCCTTACCAAATGTCTTCATGCCTAATAGAATACCTCTGTTATAGTCCGCAATAGCTCCTGCTACTATTTCAGAAGCACTTGCACTACCTTGATTAATTAAAACAATCATGGGCAGATCTATGGCCCCTATGTCAGAGACTGTATTGAATACTTCATCATCTTTAGTTCTGCTTTTTACGGTTACAACTTTACCATCTTCAATGAAATTACTTGCAACCTTAACGGATTCCTCTAAAATACCGCCTGGGTTGGAACGCAAATCTAATATGAGAGCTTCAGCACCCTGTGATTTTAAATCTTTAAGTGCTTTTTGAGTATCATAACCAACATCTTTCGCAAACTGATTGATGGATAAATAACCTATTTTATCAGTTTCCATACTGTGTTCTACATATGGGACTTCGATATTTGCTCTTGTAATTTCAACATCAAAATCTTCAGTATCTTCACGAGAAATTGTTAAAGTTACATCTGTCCCAGGTTTACCTCTCATAATGTCTACTGCTTTATCTTGAGACATTTTTGAAGTAAGATTTCCATTTATTGCTTTAATTACATCTCCTGCTTGTAAGTTTGCTTTATCACCTGGAGTATTTTTTATAGGAGAAACGATAGTTAGTTTTTCTTCACGGATTGTTATTACAATACCAATCCCTCCGAACTCTCCATCGAATTCGATTTGCATTTCTTCATATTCATCAGGACTCAAATATGAAGAATAGGGATCTAATTCATTCAACATTCCACTGATTGCAGAATCAACAAGTTCATCTAGATCTTTATCTTCAACATAATAATTATCTATCAGATAAATTACATTTTGTAAATTTTGTAGAGGTGTTAACTCATCTGCTATAACCTTAAATCCACCAACAGATAATACAAATATGATCAACAATACTGCTATAATTTTCTTTTTGTTTTTAAACATTATATTATCGCATCCTTTCAAACCATGTATTTTTTATAATCCAAACTTTTCTTTAAAAACCAACATTAAAAAGCGCGGTATAGCCAACATTCTCTTAATCCTTTTCGGTTCTTGGAGTAAGCGATAAAACCATTCTAGATACATTTTCTGCATCCATAAGGGTGCTCGTTCTGTTTGGCCTGCCAAAACATCAAAACTGCCCCCAACTGCTAAACCTAGTTTTATGTTTAAATCATCAAAATTATTGTTAAAAAACTCTTCCTGTAAAGGAACCCCCATCCCTACAAAAAGTAAATCAGGGTTTATTCTATTGATCTCACTAATTATTTCTTTTTTATTATCTCTATCAAGATATCCATGATGAAAACCAGCCATATTAATCTCAGGCAACTCTTTTCTTACATTTTTTACTGCTAAGTCTATTATACCTGGTTTTCCTCCTAAAAAATAGACCGAATAGTCTTTATCAGAAATTCTTTTCAGTAAATTTCTCATCAAATCATAGCCGGCAACTCTTTCTTGTAGAGGTTCACCAAGAATTTTAGCTGCCAGTAGCAAACCAGCTCCGTCCGGTACTAAATAATCTGCTGAGTTTAAGATCCTTGCAAATTGAGGCTTATCATAAGCCCGAACAACTATTTCGGAATTGGGAGTAAATATTAGATTTTTAGTCTCAGTTTCAAGATCACTAAGTAATTTGTCAATTAACTTATCCATTGTAATATTATCAATATTGAGGGTGAGAATTTTAGTCTTTTCTTTCAACTTTTTCACCTTTCAAATCTGTTATTAATAGGGCTAAAGATTCTTTTACATTTTTGCCCTTTTTCCTAACAATCCTAGTTATTTTTTCTTTTATTTCTTCTTCTTGATTTATAATTTTATGATAGGAACTTTGCAGCTTTTCAGCTGTTACATTTTCTGTAGTAACTTTATCTTGATAGCCCATTTCTTCAAGCAAACTATCAGTTTTGGGATCATAACTTATCCCTATAAAAGGAATCTTATTTACTGCTGAAAATATTAAAGAATGTAATCTTACACCTATAAACAAATCAAGCTTTTTATAAAAATTATTGACCTCATCTAAATTATCAGTATAACTTCTAAGCCGGGAATCAACTTCTAACATCCCCTGTAACTTTTTACTAATATCAATATCTTTTCCCTGATGAAAGGGAATTATCGTAATTGATATATTATTTTTCTTACCCAATATATTTAAAAATTCGGCTAGAGAGTCAAGATAACTATTCTGATACCAATTTCGGACCGAAACCCCTATATTTTTTATTTCATCATCTTTTTTTACTTTTTTATCTAACTTAGAATTAGATAAATTTAGAGCAAATACAGGATCATCTATACAATTAATTTTATTCTTTTTTATTCCGATCTCTTCTAAAAATGTTTTTGATTTCTTATCTCTTACTGATAAATAATCAACTCTATTTAAAACTTTTTCTATCAAAAAACGAAAAACTTTGTTTTTAACAGGACCTACTCCTTGAGCAAAAAATATAGTTTTCATCTCAAAAATTAGTGCTAAAAATATTAGACCTAGATAATATGGAACTGACCGCAAACTTGTAACGTCTTGCAGCAGGCTTCCACCTCCACTAATAAAGATTTCACTTCTTTTCATCTCTGACATTATCCTAAATATATCATAACGATAGATTGATTCAGTATTATACTTAACTTTCGTACTTTCAGGTGAATTGGATAATACGATGATTTTTGCATCAGGAACTAATTCCTTGATCATTTGAATCATACTATTTAGGATAGCTTCATCACCAAGGTTG
This sequence comes from uncultured Halanaerobiales bacterium, assembly GCA_913055675.1. Lineage (GTDB taxonomy): Bacteria > Bacillota > Halanaerobiia > Halanaerobiales > M55B127 > M55B127. The sequence goes on along the minus strand of CAJXKY010000004.1, from coordinate 30,323 downwards.
TTAAACCCGAAATACCCCGAAACCAAAATACGCTTCATTTAATTCACCCTTTGGTTTTGAGTTAAATTAATTAGATATCTTATCACTAACACAGCAGCCAAACCTAAAAGAAGTCCGATCCATAAACCATGCACTGTTCTTAGAAGTGAAATTAATAATGGAGTATGAATATGAGCAAAAGAGTTAATTATATTCAACTGCCCAATAACTGCCAAGAGACTCAAGAAAAACAAACTATAATTGTTCTTTATATTTTTAAAGAAATAAAGTGCAACTATAAAGGTCGGATGTCCAATTAAAAATTCTTTGAATCTGGGTCTAACATAAAGGATCTCTTCTAATAATACTCTGAACTTTTCTTCGATGGCGGGAATATCAAGAATTGGAAAATTTCCCGTTCTTAAAATATAGTAAATACCAGCCAGGGCAACAATAGCTAAGATTACTAAGTGTTTAACTTTAAGATTAATTTCTAAAATTTCATTGAACTTTTGTTTTATGGTTGTGTTTTTTTCTCTTACTATATATTCCATAAAATAATAAAAAGTAACTATCAATAAAGGCATTAAAAATGCTAATTTAACGCCTCTAAATTGATTTATTTTTGTAAGATAACTTATATCAGCTAAGGCTGTCACAACATATCCAGCTCCAGCGATAGTAATTAAAGCAGCTTTAAAATAATTTAGAATTGATTTTTTACTGTTCCTTTTTAAAAGCTGGGTGATTATTGCTAAACTAGGAAACACGATACTACTTCCCAAGGCAAGACCAGCCCTAAATATTGTTATATCTAATATATAATAAGTCATAAATATCCCGATTATACCAATCACAGTTAAAATATATTTAATTAAGTCTTCTCTTATTTTAAATAATTCAATTAAAAGCAATATACCGCCAACAAGACTACCAAGCGCACTAAAAATCAAGAAAATACTATTGTTAGAAAATTGTTTAAATGGCTCAGCACGTTTGATATTATATCCCGCTGAGACTAATTCATTATTTAAGCTTTGAATATATTCTTTGTTTATTGACTTAGCAGCAGCAAAATCCTTGTTTTCTTTAATGATAGGGCGTAAATATAAAAAACGGATGTTCCTTTCACGAATCGCCCGCATATACCTATTTACTATTTTGGTTTGTGAGTATATATTCATCTCATCCTGAGTAATACTATGGACTCGAACAATATCATAGTCTAAATTAGCTGCTAACTTATCTTCTCCTTTTTGAACAGCAATTATGGCTTCAATGAATCCAAAAGTATTGTTTTTCTCTTGGATGAGTTCTGTAGTTTTTTCTATATTATCAGGAAAGCCTAATATCTCCTGACCGCTAAAGACTACAGTTGTTTCCTCATTTATTCCCTCTAAAAGTTTATAATTAAGATCATTAATATCATTATTTTCAAATCTAAATACTACATTAAATCCTTTGTCATTAATCTCCTCTATTAAACCTTTTTCAAAACCAACATCAATTTTTAAAAAATCTTCTTTCCAGTAAGGAAAGAAAACAATATTTTTACCATTAACTTCTTTAAACTCTAAATCAAGTTCTTTTTGATATGCTTTTAGGTTATTATAAAAATTATTTTGTTCTTGAAATATTAAAAAGGCGCTTTTTTCATGTTCAGGAAACTCCTGCCAGAAGGCCTCTTCATTATCTGATAATAAGATCCTTTTTGTTATTTCACTTTTTTCAAGTTTAACCACTTTCCCTTCTCGAATTAAGTTCTTTATATTAAGGGGAGAAATTGCTATGGAGTTAACTCCATACTCTTTTAAATCATCTAAAGTGAGAGCCTGGTTATTATATTCTTCTCTCATATCTGAAAGAGAATTATAATCAAAAGCCAGTTCTACATTTTTATTTGATTGTTCCACCATAAACCGACCCCTGATTCCAAATAAAGAAATAATAAGGGTTAGTATTATTATTGCATATAGAATTTTTTTATTCATAACTGCCTCCTGATATTATATTAAAGATTTATTTCTCCACTATTATTCTTTTTTAGATAAGCATCTATAAATTCATCAATATAACCATCCATCACTTTTTCTGTATTTCCTTCTTCTAAATCGGTTCTGTGGTCCTTGATCATATTGTAGGGGTGGAATACATAAGAACGAATTTGGCTGCCCCAGGCGATTTCTTTGTATTCGCCTCTTAACTCATCTATTTTTTCGGCTTGAGCCTCTTTTTTCAATTCCATTAGACGTGTTTTTAAAATCTTCATGGCCATCTGTTTGTTTTTATGCTGAGATCTTTCATTTTGACACTGAACTACAACCCCAGTCGGTTGGTGGGTAATTCTGACCGCTGAATCTGTAGTGTTTACATGCTGACCACCTGCACCACTGGCGCGAAAGGTTTCCATTTTTAAATCTTGTTCATCTATATCAACGTCTAAATCTTCTTCAACTTCCGGTAAAATATCTACCGAAGCAAAGGAAGTGTGCCTTCTTCCTGAGGAATCAAATGGAGAAATTCTGACTAATCTGTGGACTCCTCTTTCACCTTTTAGATAACCAAAAACATATTCCCCTTTGATAAGTAGGGTAACTCTTTTAACTCCAGCTTCATCACCACTTTGAAAATCAAGGGTTTTAACCTCGAATTCATGCTTTTGTGCCCAGCGATCGTACATTCTTAGTAACATTTCTGCCCAGTCCTGGGATTCTGTACCTCCTGCCCCGGGATGAATAGAAAGAATCGCATTATTTCGATCATACTCACCATTCATTCTGGTCTTTAATTCTAAACGATCAAGTCGTCTTTTCAATTTTTTAATTTTGCTATCTGCTTGTTCTAACAGATCATCTTCCTCTTCTTCATCAGCTAGTTCTATATATACTTCTATCTCATCAATGTCTTCTTTTATTTCTTCTAAAACATTTATCCTGTTTTTTATTTCATCAACTTTCTTACTAACTCTAGTAGCTTCTTCATTATCATCCCAGAAATCAGGAGCTGTCATCTTTTCCTCTAATTTATCTCTTTTAGCTTTAAGTTTATCAGGGTCAAAGTAAATCCCTCAAATCCTTATAACGTTTTTTTACAGCTTCAATTTTTTCTTTATAATTACTATTCATCTTAGGAGCCTCCTTATTATCTACCACAGCATTTCTTGTATTTTTTACCACTGCCACAGGGACAGGGATCATTTCTACCTGGTTCATCGGGTTTAACTACTGTTTTTACTTTCTTTGGTTTCTCATTTTGGTTAGTATTCCTTTGGTTTTGATTTCTTTTGTTTTTAGCAGTAGATAAGGCACTAATTGTTCCACCATCACTGTAATTTAAATTTTGATTGGTTTTTCTTTGATCAAGGTTCCCGTCTTCATGAACTTCAATACGGAAGATACTTCTTATGATATCTTCTCTTATAGAACTGGTCATTTCGTTAAACATATCATAGGACTCAAACTTATACTCTGTTAAAGGATCTTTTTGACCATAAGCACGAAGACCAATTCCCTGTCTTAGTTCATCCATATTATCTAAATGAGACATCCAATTTCTATCAATTACTCTTAACGCAATATGCTTAGCAAGCTGATTCATGTTTTCTTGTGAAAACTTCTCTTCTTTATCTCTATATATCTTTTTACCAAATTCAATCAAGTAATCTTTAATTTCTTCTTTTTCTTTATTTTCAAGTCTTTCAGCTGTGAGTTCTTCAGTAAAGTAGAATTTATTTAGATATTCAACCATACCTTCAAGATCCCATTCACTAGGATGTATATCTTCTGAAAGATAACTTTCTGTGATATCATCTATTAATTTTTCTAAGAGACCAAAAATTACATCATCCATCTTATCAGAAAAGAGAACTTTACCTCTCTGATCATATATTACTTGTCGTTGTTTATTTAAGATATCATCATACTGCAAGATAGCCTTTCTAATATCAAAATTACGGCCCTCAACTTTTTTCTGGGCCTTTTCAATAGCATTAGTAATCATTTTATGCTGAATAGGCTGGTCATCTTCCAGTCCTACTTTATCCATTAAAGCACTTATATTATCAGATCCAAATAGTCTTAATAGATCATCTTCAAGAGAAACAAAGAACTGTGAAGAACCGGGATCTCCTTGACGACCTGCACGACCTCTCAGCTGATTGTCTATCCTACGACTTTCATGACGTTCTGTACCAAGTACATGTAAGCCACCTACTTCTACTACACCTTCACCTAGAACAATATCAGTACCTCTACCAGCCATGTTAGTAGCAATAGTTACACTATTTTTCTGGCCAGCATCCTTTATTATTTCAGCTTCTTTTTTATGGTTTTTAGCATTAAGTACATTATGCTTAATACCTCTTCTTTTCAACATTCTACTTAACTTTTCGGATTTATCAATATCAACAGTACCAACTAATAAGGGTTGGCCTTTTTCATGTCTTTCTTCAATCTCATCAACTACCGCCTTAAACTTTGCTTCTTCATCTTTAAATACAAGATCTGGTTTGTTGTCCCTGATTAAAGGTTCATTAGTTGGAATTACAATTACTTCCATATCATATATTTTAATAAATTCTTCTTCTTCAGTTTTAGCAGTACCTGTCATCCCAGCAAGTTTATCATACATTCTGAAGTAATTTTGCAGGGTAATCCGGGCAAAAGTCTGGCTTCCTTTTTGAACAGAAACTCTTTCTTTTGCTTCAATAGCTTGGTGAAGACCTTCACTATAGCGTCTTCCTTCCATTACACGGCCAGTAAATTCATCAACAATTTTCACCTTGCCATCATCTACTATATAGTCTCGATCTCTTTTCATTAATGTATGTGCTCTAAGAGCCTGATTCACCTGGTGATGTAAACTAAAGTTTTCTTCATCAAACAGGTTATCAATTCCAAGTTGATCTTCAACTTTATGAACTCCCTCTTCAGTTAGAGTAACATTATTATTCTTTTCATCTAATTCATAATGTTTATCTTCTTCTAACTTAGGAATAATCCTATTGAATTTACGATAATCACTTGGTTTTTCTTGTACAGGACCTGAGATGATTAACGGAGTTCTTGCTTCATCAATTAAAATACTGTCGACTTCATCAAGAATCGCATAATGGAAATCATGTTGGATTACATTATCAGGATTTGTTGCCATGTTAGCTCTTAAATAATCAAAACCAAATTCATTATTAGTTCCATAAGTTACATCAGCATCATAGGCTTCTTTTCTCTCCTGAGCATTCATCCCGCTCAGAACAACGCCTACATCCATATTTAAAAATTCATAAATCTGGCCCATCCATTCACTATCTCTTTTAGCCAGATAATCATTTACTGTAACAACATGTACACCTTTACCAGTCAAAGCATTTAGATAAACTGGGAGGGTAGCAACCAAGGTTTTACCTTCACCGGTTTTCATCTCAGCTATTTTACCTTCATGTAATACGATTCCACCCATCAGCTGGACATCGAAGTGTCTAAATCCTTCATCTGTAGAACGCTGAGAAGCTTCTCGAACTACTGCAAACGTTTCTGGTAAAAGATCATCTAAACTCTCTCCGTCTTGATATCTCTGTTTAAATTCTTCAGTTTTAGCCTTAAGTTCAGAGTCTGAAAGTTCTTGCATCTTACTTTCTAAACTATTTATTTCATCAACAATTACTTGTAATCTTTCCAGTTCCTTTTCGTTCGGATCTTTAAATAAATTTTTCAAAAAATCTAACATTTTATTACCACCTGTTTTAGTATTATAGATAAAAATATAACGCTCATTCTTTACAAATTTACATTTCATTATAACACTTATTAGGTAAACTATCAATGTCTCTATTGCATTACAAAAGGTCGCCCTATTAAAGGCGACCTTGTATTTCTTATGATTATTTTTTATCTATTAAAAGGTTGGTTCTATCAAACCATAATTTCCATCTTTTCTTTTATATACAACATTTACTTCATTTGTATTTGCATTAGAGAAAACAAAAAAGTCATGGCCAATTAAATCCATCTGCATTACTGCTTCTTGAGCGTCCATTGGTTTAAGAGCAAAACTCTTTGTTTTAACAATTTTGGGCTCAAATTCATCTTCTTCTGGTTCTCTCTTGCTTTTAATCATTTCTTCTCTTTTTTCCATATATTCTTCTTTATATTCTTGCTTTCTTTCAATCATCTTATTGTGAATTTTTGTTTTATATTTATGAATCTGTCTTTCAACTTTTTCAATCACACTATCAAGTGAAGCATACATATCAGTTGTTTCTTCCTCACCTCGGAGAATTAATCCTTTGACATAAGCCGTAACTTCTACTATATGCCTCTCTTTCTCTACCTCCATTGTAATGTGGACTTCCATGGGTTCATCTTCAAAATACTTCTTGAGCTTTTGCATCTTTTCTCGGGCATATTCCTTTAGTGAAGGTGTTACATCGATATTTTTTCCATAAACCGTAATATTCATTATCTCCACTCCCTTCTGAACTACTAAGATAAATAATTGTGTTATTATAATAATTCAATATTTTAAGGCAAAACCCTTCTTTTATAAGAAAAATCCTGATTACATTTCTGTAATCAGGATCCATGTCCACTTACTTAGGTATATATAATTATTCTTCAACCCTCACAACTTCTTCGGCTTGAGGACCTCTGTCGCCCTCAACAATTTCGAATTCTACTTCTTCGCCGTCTTCAAGAGTTTTAAATCCTTCATCTTGGATAGCTGAAAAGTGAACAAAAACATCGTCTCCATCTTCTCTTTCAATGAAACCATAACCTTTTTTCGCATCAAACCATTTTACTGTTCCAGTATAAATCATAATTTTATATTCCTCCTGTATATTGTTTCTTTGGGAAGTCAATTCCCATTTATCTTAATATAACACAGTATATTAAAGTTGTCAAACAACTAGCTATTACTGAAATAAATCCCCGTTTTTCTATCTAAAGCTATATTACAAGATCTTCTAAATCATTATTTGTTTTAATTTCTTCAATTTTCTTACGGGCTCTCTGTAAAGCATTATCCACTGTTTTAACGTTAATATCTAATTTCTCAGAGATTTCTTTATAAGAGCGGTCATCTAAATATTCATAAAATACTTCTTTTTCAAGTTTAGTTAAATCTTTTTCAATTTCCTTAAACACTAAATCTATAATTTCTTTATAAACAAATTGGTCTTCCAATTTCTTTTTTTTGTCAGGAAGTATTTCACTGAAACTTCTTCCTGATTCATTATCATAATCATATGTTTTATTTATTGAAGTAGAATTATTAAGAGGTTGATGCTTCTGCCGATTAGCTCTCTTAATTGCTGATATTAATTGACGATGTACACACAATTGTGAGAAACCTCTAAAAGAAGCTTCTCGATCAATTTGATAATCCCTGATAGCTTTAAAAAGTCCTAGCATCCCTTCTTGAATCACATCTTCTTTATCCAAACCTTTTATGAAAAAATATTTTGCCTTTGCATAAACTATGTCCATGTTTTTATTGATCAAATACTCTATTGCTAGTTTATTACCATTTTTTGCCTGAACTATTATTTCTTCTTCTCCCTGCTTTTGGTCAAACATCTAACTTCCCCCCAACTTAAAAATGCTTTAACCAGTTAAAACCCCCAATATTTGCTCCAAAGTAATATTTAAATCAATATAAGTAGATAAGACCAAAAAAAGAATTAAAACTAGGACTATATCTAAATATCTCTTGCCTTCATTTTCCTTTTCAGACATTATAGTACTCCTCACAAATTAAGTTAAAATTTAACTCTGAATCCTACTTCTAGTAAAAGAAGTTTATCATGCCAGTAAGAATTACCGATACTTACCTTTAAATCATTGTTTTTTACAATAGGAGTTAGATAGCCAATTCTATATTCAAATTTTTGGTTGTCCAAAATATATTTCAGCTCATATTGTAATTCTCTGTTCTGTTCAAAAAATTTCCTTCCTTCAACACCAAGTCCAGTAGTAAATCCGTTATTATAGGGTTTTGTTAAGACAGAAAAAGCAGCATCAGTTTCATAGTCTTCATCCTTTAAGGCCTGTATTAACCAGGTACCACCAAATCTAAAATCATCCCCATCAAAGTTCAGATCAAAACTCAATTTGTTCAGTTCATTTTGAAACTGAAATATTGGATTAATATTAAGTGAAGTATTATCACCATCAATGAGTACCGAATAATTCATTTCCTGAAAATCATGAGTTTGAGCATTTGCTACCGGAGTTAAGCTAATTGTAATTAGTATAAATAGTATTAGAATTTTTTTATACAAAAATATCATCCTCCATTAATTTACTTTTTTAATTAAAATTCCAGTTCCGATTTCCCTATAACCAGAAGGACTATTAAAGGTATACCCTCTAATTACCAATTGAGAAGAATCGCCGCCATCTAAATTCATGGCTTCTTTTACATTTAATTTTTTTAAATACTGGGCTAAATTATTAAGTGTTATACCAACACTTAGTTCTGGCTGACGCCCATCGACCATTACAAATAGTAAGTGGTCATCTTCAGTAATACCAACAGCTGTCCGTGGAGCCCTGCCTTGAATGATATCCGACTGGAAATTTTCGGCCTGTCCAGTCACAGTTACTTCTCCCTCTGAAATCAGTTTCGGGCCTCCTCCCATGATGCTTACAACATCTTCCTGATTCCAGTTAGGACTGAATATATTTTTGTATTCTACTTCTTTACCAGGCTCAAAAGATGAATATGATTCAGAATCGCTGTTGAATATTTTTATTACAAACCCCTCTTTTGGAATAGAATTATTGATTAATTCTCCCTTATCAACTTCTAATATCCTATTTTCAGCCACTACAATTTCTGTAGTAGATTGATTGAATTGAGGAGTTCTTTCTCCAAAAAAACTATTATATAATATTATTTCCCCATCATTATTAGGTTTTCTATTGACTGCATCAATAATGATGTGGCTATTATTCTTGGTTTTTAATAATCCTCTCCACTTCACATTATCAATCAATATTTCACCACTTTTAGTTATACCTAAAGCAGCTCTATTATATAAAGGTTCTGAAACCATCACACCATCAATCATTACTATTCCTAAGGGAGTGCCTGATGAAGTATAAAAACCACCATTAACTCCAACTAATGCCCCTTTTTGATTCGCTACATCAGCTAACGAAGACAGCCCCTCAATCTTATCATTGCTTATAAATGAAGTAACTTTATGTCTACCTTTCAAGGTGTTTAAATCAACAATACTTATGACCCGTGGACCATTCCAGGTTAACTGTCTAATCTCTTTATATTTTAAACCAATATCAATATTAGAATCTACTAATTTTGTTTCTTCTAAAGTAGTATCTAAATCTCTAATTTCAATAGAATCAAACTCACTGAACAATACCGATTCAAAAGTATTATGATTTCTATTTACTTTTTTAAAATCAACAGTTCCATCAAAGAGTGAATTATCTTTATATATCACCTTTGCGGAGGTTTTATCCACAGCAACTTTAACAATTTCAGACAAACCCGAAATACCTTGGTACTGGGGAAATTTATATGGTGCTGTTTCGTTTAATATTTTACTTAAAACCCTACTTCTGTTAAGTACAGCTGCAGTTTTCAAAAAAGTTAAATTATTGGTATCAGGTTTGTTTTCTAAAAGTAAACTATATTCTAATGTTAAAAAATCTATTTCATTTAAAACTTCTATTTTTCCATCTTCTAATTTAAACTGCATTTTCCCATTATATAAGTTATCCCTCAAACTAATAACGCCTTCACAAAAAATAGTACCGTTTTCAAATACATTATTACCTTGCTTATCTTTAACTACTAATTGAGAAGACTCTTCACCAGTTTCACTTTCTATAACCCAGGTTTTCCAACCGGCGTTATTTAAGTTTTGAGAAACCTTTTCGGCAGCTAATTCTTCGTTAAAGGTTCCAACTTGAACTTTATATAAATCATCTACCAATTTGATCCGGACTTCATAATCACTAAAATTATTTTTAATATCCTCTTTAATGTTTTCAGCCTTATTCTGCTCTTCAGTGGCAAAAACTTGTATAAACCAAACGGGCTGTCCTTTTACATATGGTTCTATAATATATTCTTTGTTTTTTGCTAGAAAGGTACGTTTTGATTTATCTAAATTACTAATTTCAACATTAGTACCTGTAAATATTCTCAGATCTGATTGTCCATTATATAATTTGATCTGAACTTTTTTACCATTGGATACAAAATTTTTTAAAGAAGTCGAAAAGTTTTCTGCATGTAAAGTTGTTGTTAATAAAAGAAAGGCTATTAAAAATATAACAAAATAGATGTTTTTATTTTTCAAACAGATCACTCCATAATAATCACACATTAAAACTGCATATATTTCTGGGGGAAATGAACTATTTCGAATCAGTTTTGGGACGTTAACCGGATACTTTATAGTGTTTAAAAAAGCAGTTTATTTACGATTATTAAAGTATTTTTCTTTCTATTCCAATTTTCTTTTCTATCCCTTTGCATGAAATGATTGTATTTAATAGCTATCATATTTAGTATACAAAAATTTTTAAAGAAACAATAAACTTAAAAAATTACACTTTTAACATTATTTTTAAGCTCTACTGAAGATCTTGGCTGAAATCTACAGCATCCTCTACACTCATACTTTCTAAGATGGTAGCTGCATCTTTATCACTTAATCCTCTCAAGATTTTCATAGCAAAATCTCTATTAAGATTGTTTAAAATATTAGCGGCTTTTTCCGGGTCCATATTTTCATATATTTTTAATAACTTTTCAAAATTTTCCTGTTGACTTGCCTGTTGTTTTTGAGTTTCCATTAACTCATTTTTTAACTCTTTATTATTTTCTTCAAGTTCTGTTATTCTCTCTTCAAATTCATTATTTTCTTGTCTCATTTCTTCCACCTGTTCTTTTAAATCACTTTTTTCCTCTTCCAGTTCTTCCATTTCTGCAACTACTTCTTCATACTCTTCAGCAGTCCGTACATATTCTTTTACAAAAGGTGTACTTTGAATAATATTTTCTCCCCACTGCCTAAATGAAATAATTCCCAGGTTATTTACTAATAAAAGTGACCCAATAACAATAATGATAATTAAGAAAGTATAAATATATTTTCTCAAACTATCCCCCCCATTTCTGTATAATAACAATTTGATATTATTATGAACATAAATTCGGATTTAATACATAAATTTATATTCTTTTCTCCTTTTTATATTATTCTACAAATAAATTCCAATTCCTCCCTTTTGAAACAGTAAAAAAAGGGTTAATGAATAATCTCATTAACCCTTGAAAATATTATTACTTATCCGGCCATTCTAAAAATTGTACCCTTCTTGCTTTAACCCGATAGTTTTTATATTTTTTATCTTCTTTTTCAATGGTATATGTACTTACCATACCTTCGACTCCCGCTAGTTTTCCTTTTTTTAAATACTTACTACAGCGTTTTGCTCCTGGCCCCCAGTTAACCACATCTATAAAGTCAGTTTCAATTTCACCATCTTTGCGGCGATAATTTCTCTGAACTGCAAGGGTAAATGTGCAATAATCAACTCCTTCTTCTGATTCTTTTAATTCAGGCTTTCTTACCAATCGTCCAGTCAGCACTACATTATTTATCATCCAATCACTCCTTTTCCATATTTTACCATATCATAATGTAATATACAAGAAATAATGTAATATTTTTCCATTATTATTTTGTAGATTTACTCTCTAATATTTTATTCTGTCTAACGTATTAACAAACTTATTAAATATTTAATTTTCCATTAAAGTTATAAAACAAAGCTTTAAATAAGAAAACCCCGGTCACCCGGGGATAAATAGGAAGATATGATAATATTTTCAAACTAACTATATTTTTGCCACTTTCAAATGTAATTCAGGGGGAATTTTTTATAAATATTTATATTTAACACTTTCAAAGATAAATATATATTAGATGAGTAGAATTAACTCATTTGATTTCACCCTGCTTATGCAGGGCAAAAAGAAAGAGATTATTTTAATTCATGTCAACTTTAAGGAGGGAAAATTGGTGTATATCTACTCCTCTCTTTTCAACTTACAAATTCATTATAAAATTGAAATGTCAAATAAATATCTTAATTTTATGAAAAAATCTATTAATCTATAAGAGATCTTGGTTAAAAATTATTTCCTCTCTTTTATAAAATAATTTTTTAGATTTGAAAATACTATTGCTCTTAAAAAAAAAGAGCCCACCGAAGTGAGCTCATTATCATTCATTATTTTGATTTTTTAAAGTTCTATGTTCTCAATATATACTTCAATATCACCGCCACAGACCCAACCAATTTTGGCTGCTTCCTTTCTAGTTAAACTAAAACTAATACGACCTGATTGTCCTTCTTTTAATAATGCTTTTGCTTTATTGATAATTTCTTTTTCTTGATTTCCGCCCCCAATAGTACCGTGAGTTTCTCCATCAGGATAAATTATCATGCTAGTACCTACATCTCGTGGAGCCGAGGACTTAGCATCTACAATTGTAGCTAAAGCCAAACTATCATAGCTATCAGTTGAATCAACTATTTTTTCTATTAATCTCTTATTCATCTTTTGTCCTCCTTACTTTTACAATTTCTCCCATGATTGCAACCGCTATTTCTGCAGTAGTTTGGGCACCAATATCTAAACCAATCGGTGTATAAACAGTATCCAGTAGTTCTTCACTGGCATTATCAACTTTTCTAAGTTCATCAAAAACTTCACCAATTTTTTTAGAACTACCAATCATACCTACATATTTACAATCTTCATCAATTACTCCGCTTAACACATCATAATCAAACTGATGACCTCTTGTAATAATCACTACATAATCATTTTTTTCCGGTTCATATTCATTTAAATAATCGCTATAATCTTTGACAATTAAGTGATCAGCTTCAGGAAATCTTTCTTTATTTAAAAACTTTTCTCTATCATCAATAACAGTGATTTCAAAGTCCATTAAGCTCGCAATTTTTGAAACCTGATTAGCAATATGTCCAGCTCCAAACAAAATCAAACGAGGATTGTCAGTAACAGGTTCAAGATATAATTCTACTTTCCCTTTACCATTTAATTCAATCTCTTTTAATCCTGGATTATTCATTTTAAGTATATTGTCTTTTCCTATTGTCTCTAATATTTCATTTATTTTTTCTGTCTGATCAGAGCTACTGTAAATTGTTTTCTCTTTTGTTAGCGCAAACTTTACTTCCTTTAATTCAGAATGCTTTTGGTCCGTGTTCACTATAGTGCCAACAAAGACTTCTTTAAAATCTTCCGTTAAATTGTTTAACTCATTATAGAAATTTGCTTTCATTTATATACACCTCATCATTTATTAATTATCTTATTTCATGTATTCATTATATAATAAATAAATCCTTTTTAAAAATTTCACAAAATTCACTGATTTAAATTATCAATAATTACTTACAATTATCAGGTGTCCTATTGATATAAAGGTCCATTTACAGCATACATATTATCATAAGGAGTACTGGCTGGAACTTCACATCCAGCTGATATAAAGGTAGTCTTGTTTCCTATTTCTACACATTTTTTCACTTCGTTTTTTACTTTCTCAGCCGTCCCTCGCATTAAAATATCTACTGGGTCAAAATTACCATTTGCAGATGTTTTATCCTCAAATATTTCTATAGCCTTTTTAAAATCAACCATCCAGTCTAGATCAATAATATCACTTTTAGTTTCTACTATTTGTTCTAAAATGGGATTAATATTTCCACAGATATGTAATTTAACTTTGGCATCAAGTTCATGTACAGCATTTATTATTCTTTTTTCATAGGGAAAAACAAATTTATTATAGTTTGCGGGACCGATTAAGGAAGCTGCTGCATCCCCAATCCCTATAAAATCTGCTCCTGCCTTAACCTGTTCTTCAGCAAAACAAATTGCCTGTTCAGTACATATTTCTAATAATTGTTCTAAGTTTTCTGGATTTTCATAAATATCAAGCATTGTTTGATGCATCCCTCTTAGATCACAAGCCTCAGCAAAAGATCCTTCTACCCAACCTAAAATTGGATAAGTACCTCCTACTTTTCTTTTGAAGAGTTCAACTGCCTTAATTCGATCTAACATTCGTTCACCTTGCCTAGGAGCAACAATATTTAATGAATCTAATTGTTTATAATCAACAATTAGATTACCATCAAAATAGGGAACGTCATCATGTGGTAATTTAATTTTAGCTCCCATATCATGTCCCTCACGACATGGATCTGAGATCGCACTTACCATATCTATTCCAAATTCTTCACAACATTTTATATTACCTTCTACAAGATACCTATAATCCCTAACATATTTACTATAAGGAACATCTATAAATTTAGCTGCAAAAGTCATAATAATATTTAAATTAGGTATTTTATCTACTTCTTTACCCTCTAATCTTTTAAATACTCTCTCATAAGAATTCATACCTTCATCTCCCAAATAATCTTACTGATTATTTATATAATTTAATTTTTCTGCAATATTTCCTGCTTATATAGTCCTGAGTTATATAACAAAAGTAAATCAATTTACCTTCTTTTAATTACTTTTGGCTTTTTTAATAACTTTAAGTCCCTCTCTAGTACTTAAACTAGATAACTCATTATTAACTATAAACTTCTCTACTTTTTTTGGAGCAGTTCTTGAATACTCTCTTAAAGACCAGCCAATAGCTTTTTGAATAAAGAACTCATCTATATCTTTTAACTTATTTATATTGTTAAATAATAATTTTGAATCAGTTTCTTCTTTATAATTTAATTGAAACAAAAGAGCTGTTCTCTGTAACCAAATATTATTTGACTTGAGCCATTTGGTATTAAACTCATCTCTAAATTGAGGATAGGTTTTAAAATATTCTCCAACAAGTTTTTTTGAAATGAAGTCAACTGTATCCCACCAGGATTTGTTTTCAATCATATAAACCATTAATTTAATATCTCCGATTCTAAAATCTTTTTTAAATCTTTCAAATAATTCCATAGCAAAATAATGTAATTCTCTTTTATCTTTAGACCATAATTTTATAATCACCTGACTCAACTGTGAATGTGGGGGCCTATTATCTAATTTCTGGAGGTGTCTACTTAATTCCCTTCGTTGTTTTGCATGTAATCCATAAAAATCAAATTTGTTTCTCATATACTTTTCCATTTGAACTGCATTATCTTTGTCAGCATGTTTATTAAAAATATCTTCTAATTTATCAATATATTCTTCAACTGAAAAGTCATTAACCATTTACCTTACCTCCTATATATAGATTGAAATCCTGTTTAATATAAGACCCCGGACTTATTTTTATTAATTTTATTTTTTCGCCTTTAAACCTATATTTATTATACATTTTTGGTACAATCAATTTCAATACTATAGTCTCTTTTTCAAATAATCCATTAAATTTATTAACTGTTAAATGGTATTTCCCATTTTTATCAACCTGAATCAATCTCCCGTCAGAAGTTACTATTTTGAATTTAATATCTTCTTCTTTCAAATTCAAAGACGATGCATTTTTATCAATATTTACCCTTCCAACTATCTCAGCATTCAAGATATTATTTACATCATTAAATTCTATTTCGGACTTTATAGAATTAGATAAAAGAATATCTTTTTTCGAACTTTTTACTAGTATTTTATTTAAATATTGCTCTTTTTTAACAATCGGATTTCTTTTTTCAAGAAAATAATTTAAATAAATACTTTCTTGAGAGTCAAGTGTAATACCACTTAACTTGTATTCATTATTGGCTTTATTATATTTCAAATCATAGGTACTTTGCTTAATATTGATACTGTCTATTAATAACTTTAATTCAGGATCAATATATAGAGAAATATATAAATCTTCAATATCATATTCCGAATTGTTTTTTATTTGGTAATTAGCACTTATTATATCAAATAAATTATTATCGGTTTTATCAATGTAACCTTTTATTTCAATAGGTTCTTCTAAATCCTCAAGACTTGGTTTTAATAAGTGTTCACCATTTTTGATTTCAATATTTGAAAAATATATCATATCCTGAGAAAAACAATAGAAACCAAATCTTCCTTTGGGAAAGTTATTTTTTACTTCAAATATTTTTTTATTATTTATTTCTAACTTAAAATAGTTTTCAAGATAAGTCACTTTGAAATTATATTCTTTTTCCTTCTCCCAGGCTTTCCCTATTGCTCTCCCATCATATAATATTTCTCCTGGAATAACATCATGACTAACTAGTTTTTCTTTTTTATAAAATATATGTCCTTCATTTCCATGCACACCTCCAGCATCCCAGGACCATAAATAAGTATCATTTATTCCTTGGTATCCAAACGTTAAACCGAAAGCATCATTATCATAAGTAAAGCTTGAAACTTTTATTTTACCCGTGATTACTTTATTAATTATATTCTGTGGAGTTAGATAAAATAGTTCATTGTCATCTTTATCAACCTGTATTACAGAGGTATTATTTCCTTCTAATGCCCAATAACCTCCATTCATAACCTCAAAAGTTCCCAAATCTAAATAATTACTGCTTAAGACAGGGTTGGAAAAAAGAATAAATATTATATTGATTAAAATTAAGTATTTTATTATTTTTTTGATTAATTGCATTTAAATACACCTTTCCTTTACCATTTGTAATTTATATTAAAAGACAATCCATTGTTATCATAACTCAAATTATTAAGATTATTATTGAAATCAGTAAAATTATATTCTATTCCTAGTGATAATTTTTTGTTTATATGCTTTTGGATAGAAATCAAATATCCACTATCACTTTTTTCTCTAGTTTTATCTAATATTCTGTACTCTCCTTTAAAAGTCCATCTCTTTTTGTATCTATATTTCAATCCCAATCTTTTTAATGAAAACACATTAGAAATATTTTGTTGGTTTTTCTTTAAAGTTCGCTCCCATTTACTATAGGAAGTATTTAATGATAACTTCGTATTAAAAAAATAAGAAAAGTCTAAGGTTTGGTTAACAGTATTTTCCTCATTACTTATATTTAAATTTTTAGTGTATGAATTCTGTTTTAGATAACTATAACTTAAATTGTTCTTATTATTAAAGGGGCGGTATTTGATTTTAAAACGGAGGTTACTATATTTAACAATAATATTTTGAGCTTTCTCTTTTTTAAATTCTTTTTCAATACCAGTAAAAAAATAAAATTTTGAAATATTTCTATTATGATAGGAAACTTTTAGTCTTTCTTTCTTAAAAGTATTAGTAATATTCCGCTCCTTATCAAAACTACCCTCAAATGTATTTCCTTTCTTTTTTAAGTTTAAATATATTTTAGTTCCTCTTTTCTTTTTTTGAAGAGCTCCATTTAAATTAGTGTAATAAGTTCTCTGGTTTAAACCAGCTGAAATGGTTTTATTAAAATCAAATTTATACTTAACTATATTTTCCTTACCATTCACCTCCTCTTGATGGGTTGAATTAATAAATGAAATGGTATTTTCATTATTTATTCTATACTTCAAACCATTATTTTTGTTAACTATACTCTTATCTGATAGAGTTTCTTGAATTGTCTTAAAGATCTTAAAATCATTGTCCATTTTATATTCAAATCTTTTCACCCTATAATCAGTATCCTTAACTTGATTACTAAATATGATATGACTATTATTTTTAGGCTTATACCTGATTACATATTGTCCATAATAGAGTTCTCTTGGCATATTATGTAAATAGCCCCAGGATATGTCTAAATTTTCTGAATATTTATATTCAAAAAAATTACTCAGGCTTTTTTCTTTTGTAATACCTGAAGTTCCATTTATATATTTAAAACTTGTCTTCAAGATTAGTTTTTCATTGATTTGATTAATTAAATTCGTCTGATAATGATCATAACTATGCTTTTGATCGTTATCTAAACTTCGGTAAATAATTTCAGTTCTTATATTTTCATTTAAATTACTATTGTATTTTATGAAATGTTCAAACTCATCTAATTTTCCAAAGTAAGGGGAATTAATAATAAATTTGTAACTATGTCCCTGTATTTTATTGTTTGAATTTATTTCATTGAAATATCTAATCCCCATTTTATCTGTTTTACTATTCTTTATTATATTTTGTAAATAATGGCCACCATTATCATTACTTATATTTACTTTTTTATTGTTTTCTTGCTCTTGTTGGTATTCCAATTCATAATAGTCACGTCTCTTAGGTTTAAAAGATAATACCATACCTTTAATATTTTTTTGACTTTGCTCATTTACTTCATATATCTTCAAACTTGTATTAGAAGTTAGTTTTGTTTTTAAATTATATCCCCGGTTTAGATATTTGAATCCAGACTCCTTAATTTTATAATTTATAATCAATTCATAATTATACTCGGGCTGATTCAAAAAATATATTAATGGTTTAAATGTAACTTTACCTTTTAAATAATCTATTTTATAGTGTAACTTTTTTCTAAGATAATTTGTTCTTAATACTTCATTATCTTTATTTAATGTATTCACATAGACCATTTCAGATTCTCGTATAATTTTATCATTATTTAAAAAGATAACTGAATAACTTGGATTAAAGATTCTATCCGTAATTGAAACTTGCCCCATTCTACTTATGAAAACATTAGCACTTCGCTTATCATTCTCATGAGTAAATTTCACTCCATCTAAATTATTATAATAATAATTCGAAAACATTGTTGAATCAATCTGAAATTGATATCTACCATAAATCAAATTTGAATTATCATATTTTAATTTCAGATATTTACTCTGTCCACTGAAATCCTTCAGTAAAATTGAACGGTCAAGCCAAAAGTGCTCCTTTTTAAACTTGTAATCAATATTCTGGTTCTTGTCATATTTGAGAGTATAAGATAGATTGTTTTTAGTCTCATTCTTTAGAAAAAATGAATAATCAGTATTTATCCGGAACTTTTTGCTATTCAAATTATAAAAATCAAAATCAAGATAACCGGTAGAATATTGTGCCTCTACTGTAATTACTGGAATAAATAAAAGTATCAAGACTAGTAAAAATAATATGAATTTACTGTGTTGTTTAATCAATTAATACACTCCTGTTATAGTATTTTATATTTGCCACACTATAACACATTTGAGATGACTATTGGTAAATCCTTCTTTTTTATAGAAAATATTTACATTTATATGAAAAAAATTAACGACAGGTCCCCCTGCCGCTCTTTAACATATTATTAATTTTTTACTATTAATCCTTACTGAAAAAAATTTTTGATAGCGGTTGAAGCACTTTTCATTGTTAAATTAAATAACCCACTATTATTTTGAAATATCTGATTTAAGGAATTTATTACATAATCAATTTGTTCATAACTTACTGTAAGGGGTGGTTCTAATCTGATCACATTAGGATTATTTAAAGTATAGGCTGTAATTATTTGATAATCATTATTTAAAGTTCCTGCCACCATTGCTCCCAAATATTCAGCCGAAAATTTACTAACTAATCCGCCGGAGAGTTGATCAAATATACCGGGATCTGGTTGATTAAACTCTATACCAATTAATAACCCTTTTCCTCTAACTTCCTTAACTAATTTGTATTCATCTTCAAAACTTTTCAATTTATCTAAAAAATACTTGCCTTTTTCTTCAGCTTCTCTACTTAACTCTTTTTTGATAATATAATTCAAAGAAGCAATTACTGCAGCAGAAGCCCTGGCATTACCACCAAAGGTAGAAGTATGTAAGAGTGCTTTTTCCATACTACCATAGGCCTTATTCCAAATCTCTGGTTTTGTAATATATGCTCCGACAGGCTCTATTCCTCCACCCATAGATTTTGCTAAACACATAATATCTGGTACAACATTTTCATGGTTACATGCAAACATTTCCCCTGTCCGTCCTAGTCCAGTTTGTATTTCATCTAAAATCATCAATACTCCATGTTTATCACACAATTCCCTAACCTCTTTTAGATACCCGTTTGGAGGTACTACTACTCCTCCTTCACCTTGGATAGGTTCCAGTATCACAGATGCAATATTCTCGCTACTGTTCAACTTCTCTTTTAGAGCTGGAATATCACCAAAAGGAATTGATTCAGTTGCTGGCAAAAGGGGGTTAAAATATTTTTGATATTTCTCTCTTCCTGTTATAGATAAAGATCCATAACTTTTCCCATGAAAAGAATCTTTACAATAAATGATCTTTTCTTTCCCAGTAGCAATTCTTGATAATTTAATTGCACCTTCTACTGCTTCGGTTCCACTGTTACCAAAAAAACTTATTTCAAGATCTCCAGGAGCTACCTGAGCTAAATTATGAGCAGCAGCACTGTAGATCCCACCCAAAGAAGCCTGTAATAAATTAGGCCTTTCTCGTACTTTATGAACTGCTTCAATAATTTCTTTTCTATTATGTCCCATATTTAAAGAACCATAACCACCTAAAAAATCTAAATATTCTTTTCCTTTTTCATCAGTTACAGTTACATTATCTGCTTTTACAAAATTCTTATCAAAATTCATTAACTGAAGCATCTTAACCATACTGGGATTTATATGATTTTTATAATTTGCTGCCACTTCAGTTCTATCTATTTCCATTGCTTGATCTATGTTATATAATTCATCCATTTTTACTACCTCCCTTTAAGTTATATATTTACTTATTATCAAAAAAATCCTGCTATTAAATTAGACAAAATACAGCTCTTTAATTTATAATGAAGAAAAGTATTATTAAGGAGCTATTATTATGAGTACTAAAAAAATTAAAACGTTTTTACTGGACGGCTATCTTGATGAACCCTCATGTCTGGGAGTACCACCTTATATATCACCCCATATTAGATATGTATATGGTTCTTTATTAGATGCCGGTATTCCTGAAAAATATATTGATTATAAAACTATAGATGATTTTAGAGACAACTGGGAACAAAACAAAGAAACACTGGAATCTTATGACCTTTTTATTATCATTGCAGGCACAACAGTACCCGGTAATTATCTTGGTGGACGACCTATTTCTTTAGCAGAAATAAAAAAATTAGGTGATAATGTATTTTATCCCACTAAAGTTCTTGGGGGACCAATTACCCTGGTTAAAAATAAAGTGACCGGTTATGATATTCTAACTAGAGAAACCGCTGCTCTTGATATCTACAGCAGGTTAAAAAATACTGACTTCGATAAATTGAAAAAAACAGCAGCAGATCATATCTCAAGATGGGCTAAGCTGGGTGCTAAACTAACAAAACGCCACCCTTCTTATCCAAATGTAGTCTGTGAGTTAGAAACTTTTCGCGGTTGTCCCCGTTCAAAACACTGTGCCTTTTGTAGTGAACGATTGAAAACCCTACACTACACTCGTACTCCAGCTCAAATTATCGAAGAAGTTAATAGTTTGACTAATTACGGTAACCATTATTATAGATTGGGTTGTCAGACCGATATTTTATCCTATTCCAGAGATCAGAACAATAGACTTAAACCCGAAATCTTGGAAGAACTATATGCTGGAATACGGGAAGCTGATCCCGAACTTAAAGTATTACATCTAGACAATATTAATCCTGCTACAATTATCCAATCTGAAAAAAAGAGCAGACAAATACTTAAAACTATAACCAAATATAATACTGAAGGAGACACAGCCGCTTTCGGACTTGAATCAGCAGATCCTCAGGTCCTAAAGAAAAACAATATAGAGGCAGATCCAGAACTTGCATTTCAGGCTATTCAAATATTAAACAAAATTGGATCTAAAAGAAAAAACGGTGTTCCTAAGCTTTTACCAGGTATTAATTTTTTACATGGGTTAATAGGAGAGCGGGAAGAAACCTTTGAGTATAATTATAATTTCTTGAAACGAGTATATGATTCTGGTTTAATGTTAAGAAGGATAAATATAAGACAGGTAGTTCAAATCGATAACTACCCGACCGCTGAAATTAATAAAAAGAAATTTAAGGAATATAAGAAAAAGGTTAATGAAAATATTAATAAACCTATGCTAAAACGCGTTTTCCCAAATAATACAATTTTAAGAAATGTAAGAATTGAAAAAATAGAAGGGAAAATAAGTTACGGTAGACAACTTGGTACCTATCCTATTCTCATAGCTATACCTGGTAATCTAGAAATAAATAAATTTTATGATGTTAAGGTTATCGATCATGGATATCGATCTATAACCGCCCTACCTTGGCCTATAAAAATTAATGAACTAACAACTAATCAACTTTCTTTTATTCCCGGCATAGGAAAAAAGAGGGCCTCCAAAATATTTTTAGAAGAACCCTCTTCTTTAAAAGATGTATTAGATTTAATTAATAACAAAAAAACAAGACAATTACTAAATACTATTTTTAATATTGACGGTTAGGATCAATCACATTCATAAGTTCTTTGCCTTCTAAAAATAGACTCAGATTATTTTTAAATATTTCAACCGCCCCTTTATTATAATCAGGAAATAGACCTGAAGTATGGGGGGTTATTATTACATTATCCATCTCATATAAAGGTGAACTTTTGGGTAAAGGCTCTTCTTCAAAAACATCTAAAGCTGCTCCAGCTATTAAATCTTCATTCAGAGCCTTTATCATTTCTTTTTCTTTAATTATTTCACCTCTCGCAACATTGATAAAACAAGCGGTCTCTTGCATAGCTTTAAATTTATCATAATCAAAATATCCACGGGTCTCTTCTGTTAAAGGCATTGTAACTACCACATAATCAGATTTATTTAATACCTGTTCGGCTTGATCGGGGCTGTATATTGCTTCTACCCCAGGAATCACAACATCGGTATTTCTCTTTACTCCTATAACATTCATCTTAAAAGTCTGAGCTTTCTTTGCCACTTCTTTACCTACAGCTCCTAGACCAAAAATAGAGAGCGTTTTATCTTTGAGATAGTCTACCTTTAATCGTTCCCAATCTTTTTGTTTTTGTAACTTCATAAGTTCCGGAAGTCTTCTGCTAAATGAAATCAGATAACCCATAACCTGTTCCGACATACTATCTTTATGAATTCCTCGAACCGAAGTTAAAGATATATCATTTTCTTTTAAATATTTAAAGTTGTTATCTTCTAAAAATTTATCTACACCTGCTGACCAGGATTGAATCCATTTTAAATTGTCTTCCTTTTTGATCAAATTAGTATCAAATTTACGCATTAACATTGCAACAAGTACATCAGTATCTTTGATTTCTTTATTTAGTACATTCATATCTTCAGATTTTTTTACTTCTATATTATCAAAACTATTTTTAATTGACTCTAAATATTTATCTTTCAAATCAAAACTAAACAATATTTTCAACGAAAATCACCTCTGTTGTTTTAAGAAACATATCCTAATCCTTTTAATCTTTCCTTTTTATCATCAATATCATTTTTGAAAAGATCTTCCCGTATATCCTGTTCAAGTCCAATATCCGATTTACTGACATAAAGTTTATCTGTTTCTGCTTTAAATTCTTCTTTTATCATATCAGACAGAACTTTCCCATCCATAGAATTTAATAAAGGCAAATCTAATAAATACAATACAGTAGGAGCTATATCCATAATATGTGCTCCCTCTAATTCGCTACCTTCATTTATATTTGGTCCTTCAGCAAAGAATATACCATTCATTCTATGGTGACCTGTTTGATTTTGAGACTTACTAACATTTTTATTTGATAAGAATTGATATGCTCCTTTACCTAATACTGACATATCATCTGGAACAAATACTATATCCGGCGCATTTTTTGCCATTTTACCGTGATAGATTTCTTCGCCCTTATAAACTTCAGTTACAATTCTTTCTCCTGTAAAGGGATTTTTAAATTGTTTAAGTTTTTCAATTATTTCTGCTCTAACTTCTTCAGCTTTATCTTGTTCTATTACTCCTTCAGGGTCTCGACCTTTAATATTTAGGAATATATGGCCGATTTCACTGTGTGAATAGGCTATAGACTTTTTCCAGTTCACGTTATTACTTGAAATAAATAACCAATCAAGCATTGGATTACTCGCAAGATCAACCGCTGTTTCTACAAGTCCAAGCTTTCTTAACGGTGGATATATATACTCACCAATTGGAAGTAAAGCTTCTTTAGTAAACCCAAGGCGGAAAAATAATTTCTTTAATTGGGTAATAAAATTATTTTTTAAATTAATGTAGTCTTCGTTCAAAAGCCAGGTATCTATATGAAAATTATATTTTAGTTCACCAAATCCATGGTCGGACATAATAAATAAAGTGTCATCTTCATCTAAAAATTCCTTCAATTCTCCTATAGCCCAATCTATAGTTTGATAAATCTTTAAAATATAATGGGGTGAATTACCTAATTCATGCCATAAATAGTGTTGAACTTGATCACTTTCCATAAAATGTACCATGAAAAATTGCCAGTCCTGTTCTGCCATCAATCTTTTTGTTAACATAGTTTTTTTCTCAATCTCATCAACCATTTCCTCTACCCACCCATCAACACTATATCCACGGGTCCATTCTTTGGGAGAAAATTTAAATTCAGGTACTATTTCTTTAACATGATCAATAAAGTCTTCTGGATAACTTTGGACCTTAGCATTTTTAGTTGTTAAAAGACCCGGAATCATGAAATTTTCAACTGGTTCAGGTGGTGTTGTTACAGGCACCCCTATTAATCCTACCTTCTTTTTATATTTGTTTAAAATTCTCCAGAGGGTCGGTTCCTGTATATCAAGAGCTGTTACCGGTTCAGCGTTATATTCACCTTCACTTCTTTTAAACCAATTAAAGGCCCCATGTTTGCCTGGATTTGTACCAGTCTGAAAAGAAGACCAGGCGGCTCCTGTAATTGGAGGTATTGTACTTCTTAAAGGACCGTGAACCCCATTTTCCATTATTTTTTTAAGATTAGGTAGTTTCCCTTCATCAATCCATTTTTTTATTAAAGACATCTCAGCACCATCTATACCTACAGTTAATATTCGATCAGTCATAATTATATCCTCCTTCTAACCAATTCTATATCTGAATTCACCTGCTTTTATATATATAATAATTGTCATCGCTATTCCTATTAAAGTTAACCTCATATTTTCTTTCATAAAATATGAGCTCAAAATGAAAAGTGGTAACATTATTAATGAAACTCTTGGTTTTAAGTTACTCAAATATCTAAACCAAAATACTACTACACCTGCTATTATAAAAATAAAAAGGGTTAAATAAAAATCCCAAACAATTAAAGCTCCCAGCGAAGTAGCTAAGCCTCTACCACCTTGAAACTTAAAATATATTGGCCACATATGGCCCACTACAGCAGCTAATGTAATCATGGCTAGATACGGAAATTCAATATTTAAAATTACCTTACCAAAAAAAACAGGAAAGGTACCCTTAAATATATCAAACGCTCCAGATACATAACCCCAAAAATGCCCTACTTCATTGTAAATATTAAAAGCACCAGGGTTATTTGTACCAATTGAATTTATTTCAATATCTTTTCTATTTGCTAACATTTGGCCCAGTGATAAAGAACCTATTAAATAAGAAATTAAAACCATAAATATTTCCATAAAATGCACCTACAATCCTTTGATTTATGAAAATAATAAATGTTACCTTTTAATATATCTTATCACTAAGAGTTGCAACCTGCAAATTTTACACTAACCTAAGTTAATATCAACAAAATTATTCGTCTATAAAATCAAATTCTAAATCTTCATATTCTATAAGACCGATTACAAACTTCTTTTTATCTTTTAATACACTGAAACTCTTTTTCTTAATTAATTGATAGAATATATTACTCTTTTTCTTTACCTCTACTAAAAAATTATTCATCTTAGGATCATAAGTTAATATCATTATTGGCCAGCCTCCTTTTATTAATGAATCTAACTTCATTTAAAGCTAAAAATTTTTTAGCTTAATATGGAATTAACTGAATTCATAATAAAATCTATATTTTTTTGCTTATCATCGTGAAATTCATTGTTCATAGCAATTATTTCAATAAATACAAGTTTAACTAACCTCTTTTTGTTATCTTGGGCGATTTCAACATTTTTATATTCTTTATGACAATCAAGGGCTTCTTCTATTCTTACTAATAATTTGTTTTTCAATTTATTAATAACCCTCTTTTTTATCTCTTTAAGCTCACTCGCTTTTATTAATTCCTGAGCAATTCCTTTTCTGGCAGATATTTCATTATAAAGTTCTCTAACGAGATTTTCTAATTTTTCTCCATCTTCTTTATTTTTCATTATTTGATCTAATTTATTTAATGTTTCCTGCCAACTATTTTCTAAAACACTCAAATATAGACCTTTTTTATTTTTATGATAATTGTAGAGAGTTCCTACAGCTATTCCTGTTTTATTAGCTACCATTTTCATGTTTACAGACTCATAGCCTTTTTTAGAAAACAATTCATATGCCGCATTATATATCTTCTGTTCAATACCATCTATGATTTTAGGCATTGTATCAACCCCTTTTATGAATCTATGTTCATTTTATAACATATACTAACCTTTGTCAATCTATTATTCCCTCATAGTTTTGTTACTAAGTTAAATAAAATATTATATCATAAATATAAAACTCCTCCGGATAATAGTCAGTTTACTACCGGAGGATTTATAAATTATTTTATTTTTTCAATCTAAATTAGAACTGGAAGTTCATGGACATTACACCATTTAAATTATCATTAAAACCATCATTACTACCAACTGCAACATCAAAATGGAAAGCAGCAAGATTAAAGCCTAAGCCCATTGTATAAGTTGGATCATCGTCAGAAGGTGAATACATTCCGCCTCGTAAAGAAAGTCCATTAAACATTAGATTCTTTTCAGCACCTAAATGAACAACAGTTTTTCCAGAAGAAGTAAAGCTTTCAATATCACCTAATACCCTTGCATTTACCACTGGTATATCTACAGATCCACCTACTCTAATACTTTTTTCTGGAGTATATTCTTTAGTGTAATTGGAATTTGTTGAAGTAGACCAACTATCAGTATTGGGATCATAAGTTCGGGTCTCTTTTTCACCTTCTAAATCATAAGCTGGAGCTAATAGATTTTTAAAGTTAGCACCTACTTTAATTCTTTCAGTAAGGTTAGCCATTAACCCTGCATCTATACCAATTCCACTTCCTGAAGCATTTACAGTAGTTTGTTCTGCATCGTCTCCTTTATCAATTGTGATTCCAATATAGTTTGTATTTAAAGTTTTCAAATTAATACCATAAGCAAAGCCTAATATTTGATCAAATCCGGTTTCTACTTCTCGACTGATACTTAAAATTCCTGAAGTATTTGTTGTATTGTTAGCATTAATTACGTCAGCAGAAACTTTCTCAGTTTTGAATTCATTATCAATATTTAAGCCAACTCCAAATTGAGAAAAGTTACCACCTGCAAACATTTGACCATTAACATCTACAATAGGAAAACTATTAAATATTTCATCAATTGAGTCTGCATTACTAGCATCGAAATTTTCAGAGAGATACTCCATATCTTCTCTTAATTGATCAATCTTACTCATATCAGAAGCACCCAGTCCAAAATCAATCTGCAAACCTAAAAATCCACTATCACTTAAACCAGCTGGATTATATAAAATAGCGGTCGCATCATCAGCAAGACCTGTATTAGCACCACCCATTCCGTATGACTTAGCTGTTAAGTCAACTGCTGAAGTACTTAAACTAAAAACCATAACACAAACTATAACTAATACTGAAACTGAAAGTTTTTTCATTTTAATCATCCTTTTTTAATTATTTTAGTAAACTCTCTAGATATTCCCTAAATTCTACCTTTAATTCTTCTTTTTCCAATGCAAATTCAACTGTAGCCTTTAAAAATCCTAATTTATTACCTACATCAAACCTTTTGCCTGCAAATTCATAAGCTTGAACATCTCTTTGATGAGCTAATTCATTTAACGCATCTGTGAGCTGTATTTCTCCACCTTTACCAGGTTCTGTATTTTCAAGTATATCAAAAATTTCAGGTGTGATAATATATCTCCCCATAATCGCTAAATCTGAAGGAGCTTCGTCTGCGGGTGGCTTCTCTATTAAATCTTCCACATCATAAACTCTGTCTTTCTGACCATTAAATTTCACTACTCCATATTTAGAAATATCCTCGTGAGGAACTTTTTGAGCTCCAATAAGGGGCTTTTCTTCTCTTTCATAAATCTCAGCCATTTGCTGAATAACAGGTTTATCAGAAACTACAATATCATCTCCTAATAGGACAGCAAAAGGATCATCACCAATAAAAGTACGAGCACAATAAATAGCATGTCCTAAACCCTTAGCTTCTTTTTGTCGAACATAATGAATGTCTATTAAGGAAGATATATCTTCTACGATTTCTAAGAGTTCATCTTTGCCCTTCTCTTTTAATGCCATTTCTAGTTCAATATTTCTATCGAAATGATCTGCAATGCTTTTTTTATGTTTTCCTGTAATAATAATAATATCTTCGATTCCTGATTTAACTGCTTCCTCAACAATATATTGAATTGCTGGTGTATCAACAATCGGAAGCATTTCTTTAGGTTGTGCTTTAGTCGCTGGTAAAAATCTGGTTCCTAATCCCGCTGCTGGAATTACTGCTTTTTTTACTTTCATGTACAATCCCCCTCGTATAATATGATTAGAGATCATTAATAGATCTCCATAAATATATGATAATTATGACTGGCTTGATTTATCAAAATCAGTAGCCGTAGTCATAGTCGTAATTGTGGATATGTGGTAAACTTGTTCTTTAGTTTTCCAAGCGGTGTGGGTAATGTGGGCAATTTGTTCTTTAATTGTCCCCATTATCCACATTAGCGGCATATCCACAATTAGTTAACAATTTTTTCGAAATTCTTTAATTTTGGGCTAAGTCCCTGATAAAATGATATCAAAAGATATCCAGGGTAGTTTTAGTTTCCCCCTGTAGCATACTTTTTGTATGACTACTTTAAAAGAATGTCCCCCTGAAGCTGATCTGTACTTCTAACTCGTATTAAGTTTCCCGTATTGTTTTCCTAACTTTCAGTAAAGGTTAGGGCTGTACTCAAAACCCTCCGGTGAATTCTAATCGCGAGGCTGTCGAGCTGTCAGTCTATCAGGGACTTAACCTGTTTATCTTTTTTACATCCCCAACTCAAAGGAGGTGATTCTTATTGAAAATATGTATGTCGGTATTGATGTTTCCAAAGACTCTCTTATGGCTCATGCCATGGATCAGGACGGAAAAGATATCTTCCATTCCTTTAAGGTTAGAAACAATAAACCAGGCTGCAATAAACTTATTGATTTTATCTACAAACATGCAAAACAGTCTGATTTTGAATTAATTAAAGTAGGAATGGAAGCTACTAATGTCTACTGGGAACACAGTCACCGTCTTATCAATAACAGTGAAAAACTTAACTCCAATTTCAAACTAATTACCTACATCTTAAATCCAAAAGTAGTTAAAAAATTCAAAGACGCTTACAATAGCTTACCTAAAACCGATAGTATCGATGCCTGGGTCATTGCTGATAAAACTCGTTTCCGAGTACCCAAACCAACAATTCCAGAAGAGGTCTATCGTCCTTTAAGAGAACTTACTCGCTTTAGATATAAGTTGGTTAAAAATATCCGCAGTGAGAAAAACAGGGCTTTAAGCCTAGTTTTTCTTAAGTTCTCTGACTTAAAAGAAGATGTTCCTATTGATATCTTCTCTGAAGCCTCAATGACAATACTGGAATCTTTTACCCTGGAAGAAATTGCAGACAAAGATCTTGAAGAGCTAGCAGCTTTTCTTCATGAAAACAGTAATAATAGATTAGGTGGCTCTACCCCACTAAATAAAATTATTACTGATCTTAAAAAAGCAGCTCGTAATTCCTATCGGTTAAAACCCAAAATGAATCAAGCTATTACTCAAACTCTTTCGATGACCTTTGATAATATAAGGTTTTTACAAAGTCAGTTAAATCGCTCTAAAAAAGTTCTTGCAAGAGAACTTAAAGCAATACCCCAAACACTAGATACTGTAGATGGTATAGGTGTTATTTTAACATCAGGTATAATAGCTGAAATTGGAGATATAGACCGTTTTCATAATCAAGCAGCCCTCGCGTCTTATGCTGGTCTTACTTGGACTAAGCATCAATCTGGCTCTTTTGTAGCTGAAGAGACTTCCATGACTAAAACTGGTAATAAGTACTTGCGCTACTACTTAGTAGAAGCAGCTAATTCATTGCGAGTACACAATGATGAGTACAG